>DINK01000036.1:24871-25085 GCA_002426825.1 Holosporaceae bacterium UBA5542 | reverse complement strand
CAATGGCTGTTAAGCTTTCAAGGTACAACTCTTGTGCATTTTCAACGGTTGGTTTGATAATGACTTGGAATTGATAGTAATGCCCTAATCGATTGGGGTTTTGGCCATATCGACCGTCGGTTGGGCGCCTTGAAGGCTGTACATAGGCGGCGCGCCAGGGAATGGGGTCGACCGAGCGAAGTGTGGTTGCGGGGTGAAAAGTACCTGCGCCCAC
>DINK01000036.1:16938-24813 GCA_002426825.1 Holosporaceae bacterium UBA5542 | reverse complement strand
AGTTTGAAGATTAAAAATAATATTTTGAAATGATTTTTCTATTTCTTGCATGCGCGAACCAAATTTTTTCTACCCTAATTGAAATTTAAGGCGAACTCAAGAACTTGAACCCTTTTTGGTGCCAGTCAGAAAACATTTTTTATATAAGTGGCATTTTTCTATTTCATTTTGTTTGCTAGAGTTATCGGGTAGGGGAGAATTTCAATGCTAAAAAAGCTTTTGTTTGTTGGGTTCAGCTTGGTTGTGGTTTGCTCTCAAAGTGCTATGAGGAGACGCACACAGGGAGCTGATGAGTCAAGCACGCGTGCCAGAGATGTTAGTGTGAATTTGAGATTCGCTGAAACCCCAGAAGATNNCGGATGGACGAGCTTGTAGCCCGAGCACACACTGCACGCGCAGATGTAGAAACGGGGCGCAGGTCTGTCGGTTCTTCATACGATCGATATATGGATAAACTGGCTAGAGAAATTATGAAGGCAGCGAAGGCAATGAAAAAAATAGATCCAAGGTATAGAGAAACGGCAGAAATGTATGAAGGACAAGCGGCTTCGATAGCGCGTTCTATGGATGCTGTTCGTGGAAACGAATAAGAATATTTATGCCCTTGGGTGGCTTTTCTTGTAAGTTTGTTGCAGTTTTTTGCGGTTTATTTTCGTATAGCGTTGGGTTGTAGATAATGAGGCATGGCCCAACAATTCTTGAATAGTTCTAAGGTCACCATCTTCTTCTAGAAGGTGTGTGGCAAAGCTGTGGCGTAAAGCATGGGGGGTAACACTTTCAGGAAGCCCCAGTGCGCGCCGATGATTTGTGATTGATTTTTCTGCGACCGAAACATTTAGGCGCTTCCCTTGAATGCCCCGAAACAAAGGACTTTCGGCTGATGGAGAAAAGGGCGCCAGATCAAGGTATGTCTTAATTTTTTCCAAAACAGCGGGCAACAAGGGCACCAAGCGTTCCTTTTTCCCTTTTCCTGTAATGCGCAGCATATCCCCTTGTGCAGGTAGATCGGCAATATTTAGATTAAGGGCTTCGTGAATGCGCAGACCACACCCATAAAGCAGGGTGAACAAAGCCATATCCCGAGCATGCACCCATGTGGCGCTTTGTGTGTTTGGGGCCCCTTTAAGGAACTTTTCCATATCTTCTTGTGAAAGGGCGCGAGGCAAAAGTTCATCGCGCTTGGGCGCGCGCAGGTTCCGCGCAATGGGGTTATGTACAATCTTCATTTGGTCTAGGAATAAGAAAAAGCTGCGTATAACGGAAACAGCCCGGCTGACGGATGACTTCTTTTGGTTTTTTTCCGATAAAAGATGCATCATCCATGCCCTGAAATCTTTAGCCTTCAGGGATTTTAAAGTTGATGTTGAAATGGCCTCTCCTTGATGGTGAGTGAGAAAAAGAAGAAATTCCTCTATAACGCGGTGGTATACCTGAACCGTTAGAACGGAAAGGTTCTTTTCTTTCTGCAGCCAGTCAAGCCATCTATTCTTTTGATCATCAAGCATTATTTTTTGCCTTTAATATTTCACCTAATTATATGCAAGGAGGCACGAGGAGGAAAAGCACTTTATGTACAATGAAAAATTTGAGGAAATTTTAGAAAGAGAGCTTGTTTATTAAACGGACCCAATTTCTTTCTTTTAAAAAAGTGAATGGGAAGTGCTGAGGATGGGTTTTTTACGGATCTCAAGTAGTCTGAAATAGGGGATAAAAAGCACCATTCCCCGTTTTAGATATTCTTTCAGGAAATATTGCCATAGTGGCTCTTCTTGCTAGGAGTTTTGGTGCCTCTGGAAAATGGCTTTGTGTTTTCAGAAGGCAGGCACAGGCCCTGTTTTAATGCTGTGTTGTGTGGTTTTTATGGGGTGCGCTTCACTGCTGTTCTGCGGGTGCTGCAGGGACTTTTCTTATTGCTTGGGGTTCGTAGATACTTGCACTTGTTGGTATTTCTCTCTTAAAGCTGACAGCGAACTCCCCTGTTTGACAATTATCAATCGAAAACGATGCGTGTTTTGATGTAAAAGAACCAGGGGCCATTCTAACAAAGTGGTGCCCATCGAAATACCAAGGGTTAGGACTATCCATTCCGAAATCAAATGGCATTTGGCATTCCAGTACGCATTCAAAGAGGGCGGTAATGGGTTGTTCCTGACATTGATCGCTGCCTTCAAATTGAAAAGCAACACGAATAGTGGTTAAATTTTTATCGCGTTTGAGGACTTCTATTTTTTTTCGACTCAAAGTATCGACATGCGGTTCCCTCGGATTGTTGACGTAACTGGTCGGTGGATACATGCGATGTTTCTCCCATTCTTTTCCTAAGAGCTCAACAGTCTTTACTTTGAGCATTTTATGGTCTCTTATTTTCAAAGCTTCCCAATTATAAATGTCGACACCTTCCTGATATATTGTCACAAAGCTCCAGCCTTTTTCGGCCAACTCTTTAGAAACAGTTGCTTTATTGTATTTGCTAGAAGATCCTACTGTAACGCCCCCTTTAAGAGTAACGAAATTTTTTACTTCTTCTGCTGTTGGAATGTGCAAAACGGGTGAGCGTACAGCAGCAGCCTGGGTTATGCCTTCTTCGTCATCACTGTCGTTGTAGTGCGCTGCTTGACCATTCGGTGCTGTGGCACACCAAATGGTCAGCATATATACGGCGTAAATAAAATATTTAGTCATAAATTTTTTCAATGAAATATTGGTAAGTAGGAAAGCGATCACGGCACAATCTCCTATGATTTAACTTGTTGATAGGGCTTGTTCTTTCATCTCCAACAGATTCTTCTTTTTTAAAGGCAAAGAATTAAAAATCGCGCCGTTCCGCCGCTGGCACCTTCTGTGTTTGATTTTGTGATTCAGATAAAAAGACACCTTCTTTTGTCGGAACGACTCCATTGAAGCTGAGGGCAAAATTCCCCGGCTGATAATCGTCAATCAAAAACGATGTGCGGTCTGATTTGAATGAACCTGGCTCCATTCTAACGAATTTGTGTCCATCAAAATACCAAAGATTAGGATTATGCATATTAAAATCGAAAGGCACTGTACATTTTAGTATGAACTTAAAAAGAGTGTGGCCTAATTTTTTTCTTCTTTCAAGAACTTGCTCATAGTTATCTGTTACTGAAGCGGTGCCTTCAAATTCAAACGTAACACAAACAGCAGTACTGCCTGCTGCGCGGCTTATTTTTATTTGTTTTCGACTAAAAGTTTTTGGAAATGCCTGCATTAGGCCATTATAAGTGTGGATGCTTTTACTTAAAGATGTATCGAGGAATTGGACATGTTCTACATTGGCTGTACCCGAGCGCGTTAAAGAGACGTGCCAACCTTCTTCACCCAGTCTTCCAGAAACTGTTGCTCTAGTATCTATGCCAGAATCATAGCTTTTTGGTCTTGATATGCCTCCTTCAAGAGAAACGTATTGGGCGGCTTCACTAGCTGTTGGAATGTGCAAAACGGGTGAGCGTGCAGCAGCAGCCTGGGTTATGCCTTCTTCGTCATCACTGTCGTTGTAGTGCGCCGCTTGACCATTCGGTGCTGTGGCNNTTCATCACCCTCATCACGATGAGTAGTAACAGGTTCTACGAAATAAGTTCCACGAGCACAATTTTCAATACAAAACCCGCCAAGATATGAGTTCATATCTGTAACTTTTATTCTGTTGTCTTCAACGGGTACAGTGAATCTGTGCCCATTTTGGGTTCTTTCTTCTTGAGTAAATTGAAAATCATATACGGTTCCAGGAACGGGTTTGCTTAATATTAATTCGGCTGCAAAAAGGTGAGGTTCCTCATGGAGGTCGAGCATACAACCGTTTGATGTTTCTTGGAAAAATTTGCCTGAGGTGCTGAATGTGTAATGTACTTCTACCATAGTAGAGGACTGATTTTCACCTGCACGTAGTACAATTTTATTTCTGAACAAAGTGAGGCCGTGAGGTAGGTAGAAGGACCTGAATTCAGGCTCGTCCCAGACTTTTTTAGGTTTGAGGATTGTTTCTAAGGCTTCTGGTGTGAACCCAAGTGACGCATTCCATCCGGCACACTTACCAATTTGGGTGGTTTTACGCGTCCCTTTCTTGAGATTTAGTACCCAATGTGTAATTTGTGGGCGTAGTGCGTTAATGTCTCTATCGTCGGCGTTTAGAATGCTGGTTCGCTCACTTGCTGTTGCCGCAGAAGCGCTTTCCTCTTCATAAAAGGAACCAAAAGATTGCGTGCAAAAAAGGGTTAAAAAAGAAAGAAAAAGGGAAAGTCTTAAAATCGATGCTCTAACAGTCATTATTTGTACCTCATATAAAGCTTGTTAAACAAGTGTTGTTTTTTTGGGACGGTATAGAAACAAAGAAGAAAAATCAACAAGTTTTAGAGGGAGCAATTGTGTTTTTTTATTAGAGTGAATTTTCCGCTGCTTTTTCGGAGAAGATAGGTTCAGTTTTTTTTCTCGCTATGGGTTTTCATAATGCCTTTTACCCAAGCGTATCCTGCATCACCGCCCCATAAAAGCCAAGCAACGTATCCAGGAGATGGATTTTTATCATCACCAAAATTTTTAGCTTGTTTATCAATCGTGTGCCGTTTGAAATAAGAATACATGCGTTTGATGGTGCGTATGGGAATTTCTTTNNTTTTTGATGCATCAAATCTCGGGCCCGTGCAACGCCTACCATGGTGCCCCCACGTTTAAATAGCTTACGAAGTTCGAGCCCTTTTTTGGCATTGGATGCCACAGTTTGAGGAGGTTTGTGTGATTTCATTTAATTTAGTTCGTTTTTCAACTTAAAATTTGGTTGTTATCTTGTTCAAATAAGATAAGAAGGATTTCTTTTTTATATGTTGTATCCTGTTATACCTTTATTGTGGTTTAAATTTTTTGCCCCGTCGATGCCCAGTCTTTCAAGAAAGCATCCAAGCCTTTTNNTCGGTAAGGGGATGCTTGAGGAGTTGTTGGATAACTTTTGCAGGTGCTGTCATCACATCAGCCCCCATCATGGCAGCGTCAAGAATGTGGCGTGGATGACGCACAGACGCCACCAATATTTCTGTATGCAGATTAGGATAGTTTGCATAAATTTCACAAATTTCGCGAATCAAGTGCATGCCGTCGTGACCAATATCATCAAGTCGGCCCACAAACGGTGAAATAAATGTCGCCCCGGCTTTGGCGGCCATAAGGGCTTGCCCTGCAGAAAAGCAAAGCGTGACATTCGTCATAATGTTTTCTTGGGAAAGAGTGTGGCATGCCTTCAACCCTTCGTCTGTAAGGGGCAGCTTTACGCACACATTAGGTGCAAGGGCGGCAAGAATACGGCCTTGGCTGACCATTTCTTCAGCTGTGGTGCCCACTACTTCGGCGCTGACAGGGCCAGATACAATGGCACATATCTCTTTGACAACTTCTTTAAAATCGCGGCCTGAGTTTGCAATAATGGATGGGTTGGTAGTGACACCATCGACCACACCCATGGCACTTAAACTTTTAATTTCTTCAATATCGACGCCGTCTACAAAAAACTTCATGGATTTTACACTTTCTGTTAATAATATGAGCATCATATAAAAAAAAAGAATAAATGTCAGTGCCCCCGAAAAAAAAACTTCATGTTGTTGTGCCTGTCCCCTTTAGCGATGCGTTTACCTATGAAATGGGTGAGGTTGTTTGTGACACAGGTGATTTTGTTGTGGCACCTTTCGGTGACAAGACGGTGAACGGAGTTGTATGGGGAACTGAAACCGAACAAACGCTGACAAATGAAAAGACTTCTTATCAAATTAAGGCATTAACAGATAAGCACGACTTGCCAGCTTTGACGCGGGCTTGTCAGGACTTTATCGACCGTGTGGCGGCCTATTACATGGTGCCCCGGGGCATGGTTTTAAAAATGGTAATGAGTGAGCCCAGCGTTTTCAAAGCTGTAAAAGCCCCTAAAAAAAATGACACAGCTTTGCCGTCGCCTACTGTTGTGATGTTGTCTGACGAACAAAAAGAAGCAGCTGCATTTTTGACGGATCGGTTGGGCGACTACCAGACCGTACTTTTAGAGGGGGTCACAGGGTCAGGTAAAACAGAAGTATATTTAGAAGCCATTCAAAAGGTGAAAGAAGAAGGAACGCAGACTTTAATTCTATTGCCTGAAATTGCCTTAAGCACACAGTGGTTAGAGCGTTTTGAAAGGCGCTTTGGAGAGACACCTGTTTTGTGGCATTCCGATTTAACGCCTGCACAGCGTCGGCGTCATTGGAAGAAAGTAATTACAGGAGAGGCAAAAGTGATTGTTGGCGCGCGGTCGGCCCTGTTTTTACCTTTTCAAAAGCTTGGCTTGATTGTGGTAGATGAAGAGCATGACAGTGGGTACAAGCAAGAATCTGGTGTGCTTTACCATGCTCGCGATATGGCGGTGTTGCGGGGATCAATTGAAAAGTGTTTGGTGGTTCTAGCGACGGCCACCCCTTCTTTAGAAACCCGTGCCAATGTGCTTGAGGGGCGCTATCAACACTGTAAAATTGAGAATCGGTATGGGGGTGCTGTTTTACCTAACGTTCAACTTATTGACCGGCGCCACCCTGAAGGGAAAAGTGTTGTGGGCAGTCGATGGATTTCAGAAACGTTGTATCGAGCCTTAAAAGACACCCTTGAGGCTGGGAATCAGTCGCTTTTATTCCTGAATCGTCGTGGGTATGCGCCCATGTTGTTGTGTCAGGCATGTGGAGTTAAAATTTCCTGTAAGGCCTGCGAAAGTTGGTTGGTTTATCATAAGCACGACCATGCCCTTAAGTGTCATCAGTGTGGGTTTTCAAAACCCCTGCCGTCGGATTGCCCTGACTGTAAAGAGAAGAATAGCTTAACCCCATGTGGCCCTGGGGTAGAGCGTGTTGTTGAAGAAGTAGAGGCCTTGTTTCCAGACGCCCGGGTGGCCTTGATGACCAGTGACACGATGTCGACTTTTAAAAAATCAAAAGCACTGGTGGAAGAAGTGCGGCAGAAAAAAATAGACATTATTGTGGGAACCCAAGTTATGGCCAAAGGACATCACTTTCCCCACCTAACCCTTGTGGGTGTGGTAGACGGTGATGTGGGATTAATGGGCAGCGACTTGCGTTTGATGGAACGCACCTATCAATTATTGCATCAGGTGTCGGGCCGGGCTGGGCGTGCAGAAAAAAAGGGGCAGGTTATGATTCAGTCGCATATGACAGAACATCCCTTGATGCAAGCGCTTAGCGCCCAGAATATGCAAGAATTTATGGCCTTTGAAGAAATGACTCGAAAGGATTTTGGGTTCCCCCCCTATGGACGCTTAGCCGCCTTGATTGTTTCGGGAAAGAACAAAACGGCTGTTCAGAAAATAGCCGATACTTTAAGTACTGTGCGCCCTAATATAGAGCATGTTGAAATTTATGGACCAGTGCCGGCCGTTTTTCATAAATTAAACCATCAGTACCGTTGGCGCTTTTTAATAAAAGGGCCAAAACAGGTGCGACTTCAAANNGTGGATATCGATCCTTATAATTTTTATTAGTTGGGGTGGCTATGAGATTTTTTTGGAGATTGATTAGTTTTTGTGGAGTCTTTTCTTTTTTAAATACTTTTTCCGGCCCTTTAAAACCACCCCCCTTATTATTTATCTGTCAGGAAAAAAAGGCACCCGATCATTACATAGACTGTGATTTGGGCAATGATGTGAATGGTGCTTGGGGGTTATCCATTTGTGACCTGCATGTAACAGGGTCGCATTTCCATAAAAAAGGGGCAGGGCATTTTATTGTATTGTCTGGGCGTGTTGCGGTAACGCTGGATGGCGTAACTAAAAACTATGGTGCGGGCGATCATGTTTATTTGCCGAAAGGTGTAATGCACGCTTTTAAAACC
>DINK01000036.1:16631-16927 GCA_002426825.1 Holosporaceae bacterium UBA5542 | reverse complement strand
TGTGTCGAGATTCCTGTAATTGATCCTAAAGATCGCTGGCCGAAATAAGATATTGAGGGCGCGTATTTTTTTTTAATACATTCGAATACTTAAATATATGAATAAATATTTAAGTATTATTAATAAATACTTCTTTTTTATGTTTTTTTATTGTTTAATTAAATAAAAAAACTTTTTAGGGGGTGTTTATGTTTCGTCTTTTCTTATGCATTTGTCTTTGCAGTGTTTCATTGATGCGTGCAGTCACTTTTTCAGAGGCTTTAGATGAGTTTAATGAAGGTGACTATGAGTCAGCA
>DINK01000036.1:0-16610 GCA_002426825.1 Holosporaceae bacterium UBA5542 | reverse complement strand
AAAGATCATATTCGGGGGCGGCTTTATTTATTGGCGTCACAAGAATTTGCAAATATAGGCATAAGTGGTCCGGTAAAAATAGGCTTAAGGGCGTTGATTTCAGAGGCGTTAGGCAATCAACGGCATGAAGATCACATGGTTGCACAGATTGTGCAGGCTTTTTGGCATATTTATTCGGATGGATCCATCCCTGCGACAAGAAATCAACAGCCTGTCTTTGAAAGGGCAGATGAGCGCACGCCACTACGAAGTGTTGGTATGCAGCCGCGTTACGATGATGATGCACGGGCCGCCGCCGCCAGGGGTGGCTTTGATGATGATGCGCTTTCGCGAATGGAAGAGGGTCGTTCAATGGTTTCGAGCGCTGATGAAAGCGGCCTTTTAGGTGTGTCATTAGAACATGTGGATTTAGCCGATCTTGAGTCGGCAATTCATCAAGGAGAGCATTTTCCCATATCTGATTTNNCACGCCGAGCGTTGATACGGGCGTGAGGATGCTTCAGAATCTTGGCAGTCAGCGCAACCATCATGCCATGTATTTTTTAGGAAATTATGTGTATGGGCTAGATTCAGATCGTAACAAGGCGACTGGGTTAGGCCTTATTACAGGTGCAGCACATCTAAAAAACGCAACAGCTAAAGCGTTAATTGATAAATTTATGGGTGTGGAACGTAGAAAAGGGTGGATTCATAATTTCAAAGCGTGGTGGTGTTGTGGCCCATCGGGCACAAAACGCTTTTATTGTGGTGGAGATCAGCAAGGCCAGTGGTGGATTTGTTCTCTGGGGCTTTGTGGGTGCCGCACCCGGTGGAGTATGGGTGAACTATGTTTTAATGTAAAAAATCTTTCACGACAAACATTGGGCGGTATTGGGTTTTTCTTTGGCTTAGGCTTTATGGTGACACAGCAGCTTTCAAATAGCGAATTAATAGATTTATCAGATAATCTTGAAGACTTCTTAGGCTGGATGGGTATGTTTCTTGCTGCTGGTGGGTATGGGGTTTCGCACACATGATTAAATAAATTATAAATTTAACCGTTTAAAAAAAACTTTTCTATACCTTGCTTAGATAATTTGGTAGAACAATTTCTTATAGTATTTTAAGGAGTTTTTCATGGATATTTCATTCAAGCCATCTAAGTTACCTTCAGCGCATGCTGTGTGTGTGCCTGTTTTCGAAGGGAACATGCTGGCGCCCATGACCCAAATTGTGAATGAAAAAATGGGTGGTGCGTTGGCACGTGCTATTAAAAATGCGCACTTTAATGGTAAAAAAGGAGAGGTATTGACCCTATCAGCACCGATGGGGTTATCTTTGTCGCATGTCATTGTTTTTGGCATTGGAAAGATGGATGCCCTAAAAACAGTTGACGCAACAGAATTAGGTGCGGGGCTTTTGATGGCACTTCGCCAATTCCCTGAAACAACGGCTACGGTTGTGTTGGAAGGTATCGAAAATGCCGATCTACCAAATGAAGTTTTAGCATCTCAAGTAGCAATGGGAATGATGTTGCGAGGGTATGATTTCCATAAGTATCGTACGCAACTGAAAGACAACCAAAAGCTTTATCTAAAAGAGGTTTTTGTTACTGTTGATTCTCCTAAAAATGCTGAGAAATGTTTTGCGACTGATGAAAAAATTGCACAGGCTGTTTTGTTTAGCCGTGACCTGTTGTCAGAGCCGCCCAATTTTTTAACACCCGAAACATTTATGAAAGAGTTGAAAAAACTTTCAAAGCTGGGGTTGGATATCGATGTATTAGACCGTAAAGATACGCAGAAAAAAGGCATGAATGCCCTTTTGGGTGTGGCCCAGGGAAGTGAGAACCCGCCCTATATGGTTGTGATGCAATGGAAGGGGGGCAAACCTAATGAGGCGCCCATTTCGTTCGTTGGAAAAGGGGTGACTTTTGACACCGGGGGGATTTCTATTAAGCCCAGTGCAAAAATGGATGAGATGAAAATGGATATGGGGGGCGCGGCTGCTGTGAGTGGTGTTATGTACGCCCTTGCTGCCCGGGATGCAAAAGTAAATGCGGTGGGTGTTGTGGGCTTGGTTGAGAATATGCCTGACGGAAAAGCNNCATTGTGACTTCTATGTCGGGGCAGACCATTGAAATATTAAATACAGATGCAGAGGGGCGCCTTGTTTTGGCGGATGCCCTTTGGTATACGCAGGAAACATTCAAACCCAAAGTAATGATTGACCTTGCCACATTAACAGGCGCTATTTGTGTGTCTTTGGGCAGCAAGTATGCGGGGCTTTTTTCGAACAATGAAAGCATTGTACACAAGCTGCGCCAAGCGGGTGAAGAAACACGTGAGCATGTATGGCAGCTTCCTTTGGATGATCGCTATGACAGAGACATTGATTCACCTATTGCGGATGTTCAGAACATTGGGCGGAATGGGGNNACATTGACATTGCGGGCACCGCATGGACATCGGAGGTGAACCCACTTTCTGGCAAATATCCGTTAGGGTTTGGGGTGCGCCTTTTAAATGCCTTTGTTGAAAAGTTCTACGAAAAATAAGAGGACGTTCTGGATATTCGGTTATACAAACTCTCTCAAACTTCTGTGCTTAAGGCGTTACCTCGCCTTGTAGAAAAAATTTTTGATAAGGGTGTGTCTCTTTTTATTCATGCAGCTGATCAAAAGCGGCTAAAAGAAGTTAACGATTCTTTGTGGACGTATACCCCCCTTGGGTTTTTGCCTCATGGGATGGATGGAGACGGGTTTGAAAAAAAACAACCTATTTTCCTTTCAACAAAATATGAACCACTTAATGGGGCTAAGATATGTATATCGGTAGACCCTGTGCCTCTGGCACATTTTTCAATGTTTGACAGTGTTGTGTATGTGTTTGATGAATCTGATTTTTCTTCTTATCGTGCGCTTTTATCCAAACAGCCTATGCATGCTAAAGACTGCGTTTTATGGGCGCAAAATCAGAAAGGTGTGTGGGAAAAGAGTGTGCTGGAAGATACGGCCCCTTAGTGTTGCATAAAAACATCCGTTTTATTTTGGTCGAGAAAAAATGTTGACGGGTTCAGGCGGGGCGTGAGATATTTTTTAGTATGCGAATGTCAAAAGATTCTAACGGAGGACTTTCAATGAAAAAATCTTTAATTCCTGCTTTGCTTATAGTAGTGCTTCCTTTTATTTCTGCTGCGATGGGTGGAAGCGGTATGAGCGCAAAGCAACAAGAAATGTGCCGTAAAGCATGTATGATGCGTGGCGACAAGTACGACCCAACATCAGCTGCAAATAGTCATGGATGTACATGTCTAAGTGCTGAAGGTGAAAACTATACAATCACTGATTCTGACATGAAACAAATGAACTTGGATCATGTTGTTAACAATGGTTAGTTAAAACCTAATTTCGTGCCTTTGGTTTACCAAAGGCAATTTAGAGAAAAGCAAGGGGGTAGCTCTCTTGCTTTTTTTCTATCAAATTTCTTTAAAAGACTTGAACATTTGGCATAAATTGAATACCAATAAAGCATATTATTTCAATTTTAGGAATTTTTATGATTACAGTTTTGCTTGTTATACTTTCCCTGGTTACCCTAGCGATGATTGGGTGTATTCTTCTTCAACAAAGTGAAGGGGGCGGGCTTACCTCTGGTGGGGGCGCGCAGTCGATGGGAATGATGTCAGCACGTGGGGCAAAAAATTTTCTGACCCGCGTAACAGCGGTATTGGCCACAATTTTTATGGCGCTTTGCATTATNNGGGAGGCGGTGTTCAGCGAGGAAAAACCCAGTCTATTGTAGATACGCTGCCAAACACACCTGAGGCACCTATTAGTCAATAAACTTATAAATGAAGGGGGGGCAGGCATATGACACGTTACATCTTTGTAACCGGTGGCGTACTTTCTTCTCTTGGTAAGGGGATTGCGGCATCGGCTATAGGTGCCCTTCTGCAGGCCCGTGGGTTTCGTGTGCGTCTTCGCAAAATGGATCCTTATATTAATGTTGACCCTGGTACAATGAATCCCTACCAGCATGGAGAAGTCTTTGTGACGGGCGATGGTGCAGAGACAGATATGGATTTAGGCCACTATGAGCGATTTACATCGGTTGATGCGTTAAAGTCGGACACCATTACGACAGGGCAGATCTATTGGGATGTCATTGAGCGGGAACGACGGGGAGAATATTTGGGGGGCACCGTACAAGTCATTCCCCACATCACCAACCGCATTAAAGAGTTTATTGGATACGTTGAAGAAGAAGTTGACTTTTTAATTACAGAAGTTGGGGGAACGGTTGGTGATATTGAAAGTCTTCCGTTCATTGAAGCATTGCGGCAGTTTGGGAATGAAATTGGCCGGAAAAATTCTTTGTTTGTGNNTACATTCAGTAAAAGAATTACTTGGATATGGTATACAGCCAGATATTCTTTTATGTCGAAGTGAAAAACCGATGTCTGATGAGGAGCGTAAAAAACTTGCTCTTTTCTGTAACCTATCAGAAGACCGCGTTCTATCTGCCTTAGATGTTGATAGTATTTATCAGGTGCCTTTAACCCTTCACAACCAGCATTTAGATCGAGAAATTTTGTCTTATTTTGATGTTCCTCAAAAAAAGGCAATCGAAATTAAAAAATGGAAGCGTTTTGTTGAAGGTCTAAATAACCTAAAATACACCATTACTATTGGTATAGTGGGTAAGTATGTATCATTGCAAGATGCATATAAATCTATTCATGAGGCTTTGGTGCACAGTGGTGTTTCGATGCATATCAATGTGCAAGTACAATGGGTGGATGCAGACAGTCTGACTGAAGAGAATTATGAGAAAAAACTTGCTCGGCTGCATGGTATTCTAGTGCCTGGTGGGTTCGGTGCACGCGGGGTGGAAGGCAAAATGTTGGCCAGCCGGTATGCGCGACGAAAGAAAATACCATACTTTGGTATTTGTTTTGGTATGCAAGTGGCCCTTATTGATATTGCCCGTGATTTAATGGGTATGGAAAATGCAAGTTCGACCGAATTAGAAGAAACAGATACCCCGATTGTTGCGTTGATGAGCGAGTGGGAGGGCACTGCTGGCTTTATTGAGAAACGTCATGAATCAGATGACAAGGGGGGGACTATGCGCCTTGGGTCCTATCCTTCGCACTTAGAAGAGGGAACAAAAGCCTTTAATGCATATGGCAGTAACTTGATTCAAGAGCGCCACCGGCACCGGTATGAAGTGAATATCAAATATAAGCCTGATTTTGAGAAGGTTGGGGTTATTTTTTCAGGTATGTCTCCAGATCATAAATTGCCTGAAATTATTGAACTTAAAGATCATCCGTGGTTTTTGGCAGTACAGTTTCATCCTGAATTTAAGTCGCGCCCATTTTCACCACACCCATTGTTTGATGCGTTTATTAAAGCAGTTCTAAAAAGAAAGTAATTATATGTCTATGAAGCATGTATCAATTGGTCCCCTTAAAATTGGGAATGATTTGCCTTTTGCCTTATTGGCAGGGCCTTGCCAGATGGAAAGTGAGCAGCATGCCATGGATATGGCGGGCGCATTGGCCACACTTTGTCATGAACTTGATATCCCTTTTGTGTATAAAACATCGTTCGATAAAGCCAATCGAACAAGTGTTGAAGGTGCTCGGGGGGTGGGCTTAGAAAAAGCAATTCCTGTTTTTGATCGTATTCGCCGTGAATTAAAATGCCCTGTGATGACGGACGTGCATACGGAAGAGCAATGTGCATTGATAGCACCCCATGTGGATGTTTTACAAATACCTGCTTACTTATGTCGCCAGACAGATTTGCTTCTTGCCGCAGGTAGAACAGGAAAAGCAATTAATGTGAAAAAGGGGCAGTTTCTTGCACCTTGGGATGTGGCAAATATTGCGAAAAAGATTGAATCAGTAGGCAATCAAAATATTTTGCTTTGTGAGCGGGGTATTACTTTTGGATACAACCGTTTGATCGTGGACATGCGCTCTTTTCCTATTATGGCGAAAACAGGATATCCCGTGGTATTTGATGCGACCCATTCGGTGCAAGAGCCCGGTGGACAGGGTGGCTGCAGTGGGGGGAATCGAGACTTTGCCCCTATATTGGCCCGTGGCGCCGCAGCCATTGGTGTGGCGGCTTTTTTCATGGAAACCCATGAAAATCCTGACCAGGCACCTAGTGATGGCCCAAATATGATTTACCTTAAAGATATGAAGCATGTGCTGACAGAATTGAAGCACATTGATGACTTTGCAAAGAAAAATCCTGTAACCCTTCCTTAGGAGAGCTCTATGTCTGCTATTGTGAATATTAAAGCCCGGTCTATTTTTGACAGTCGTGGGTTCCCAACGGTTGAAGTAGACGTTGTTCTTGAAAGTGGTGCTGTAGGACGCGCAGCTGTACCTTCTGGGGCCTCGACAGGAAAGCACGAAGCTGTAGAGTTACGTGATGGCGGTGCTGCCTTTAAGGGAAAGCATGTGTCAAAAGCCGTGGAATACGTTAATGATGAAATTTTCGCAACACTACAAGGCTTTGAGGCGACCGAGCAGCAGCTTATAGATGACACTTTGTGTGCTTTAGACGGCACACCCAATAAAGGACGCTTGGGCGCGAATGCGATACTCGGGACAAGCCTTGCCGTGTGTCATGCGGCGGCGGCAGAATCTGATTTGCCCCTTTTTCGCTATCTTGGTGGTGTGGGGGCTTCGATTTTGCCTGTTCCCATGATGAACGTGATTAATGGCGGTGCACATGCAGATAATAACTTGGATATCCAAGAATTTATGGTGATGCCAGTTGGTGCAAAGTCATTTTCAGAAGCTATGCGCATGGGGGCTGAAATTTTCTATAGCCTTAAATCACTTCTTAAAGAGAAAAAACTAAATACGAATGTTGGAGACGAGGGTGGCTTTGCCCCCAATCTTAAATCAAATGCTGAAGCTTTAGATTTACTGATGCAGGCAACAGAAACGGCAGGATTCAAGCCAGGTGACGATGTCGGTTTTGCTTTAGATGCTGCTGCGTCCGAGTTTTATGCAGAAGAGCACTACTATCTTAGGGGTGAAGGGAAAAAGTTGAAAAGTGCAGAGATGGTATCTTATTACCATGCATTAACGAACAATTACCCCATTTTTTCTATTGAAGATGGTATGGCAGAAGATGATTGGGCGGGTTGGACAGCTCTTACAAAAATGTTGGGGCAGTCTGTTCAGCTTGTGGGTGATGATTTGTTTGTAACAACGAAAGATCGTTTAAACAAAGGCATCGCCGAAAAGGCCGCCAATTCAATTTTAATTAAGCTCAATCAGGTAGGGACTGTTTCTGAAACCATTGAAACTATTAATCTTGCCCACAAAAACAGCATGCCAGCTGTTATTTCCCACCGTTCTGGTGAGACAGAAGATACAAGTATTGCGGATTTGGCCGTTGCTTTGGGGACAGGGCAAATTAAAACGGGCTCTTTGTCGCGGACAGATCGTATGGCCAAGTACAATCAACTTTTACGTATTGAGGAAGAGTTGGGGCCCCAAGCCAAATATCTAGGCAAAGAGGCATTTGCAAAATTCTATAAATAACGTATCCTCAACGCTATGGATCGTAAACTTCTCTATCGTCTAAAGAAATATGGATTGGTGTTGGCATCGCTGGCCCTTTTTCTTTATTTTTCCTACCACATTTTAACGGGCAATTATGGTCTTTTTTCCTGGCGCTCTTTAGAAGCTGAATTGCGTGAGCATCGAGACACCCTATCGGCGCTTGAAGAAGAAGAAGAAAAGTTACAAAACAAAGTAAAAAGGCTGAAGGCAGACCATCTAGACCGTGATTTGTTAGATGAATGTGCGCGGGATATGTTGAACGTGGGAGAGAAAGACGAAATTGTCATCATTGATGACACGCCTTAGAGATACGAACTCTACAAATTGATAAAAGATTTTTTTAACGTTAGTGGACTGAAATGAAAGCATCGAAAACAATTTCCTACTACGATCAAAATGCTGAATCTTACGCTTTAAGTACTAAAAAATATCACATGCAACCCCTTTATGATTTGTTTTTAGAAGGCCTGCCTAAAGGTGGGAAAATTCTTGATGCGGGATGTGGCCCCGGTCGGGATTCGAAGTATTTTTTGCGACAAGGATTTGGTGTGTCAGCTTTCGACGCATCTGCCCAAATGGTTGAAATGGCTTCTTCAGAAACAGGGCTTTTTGTTGAAAAAATTTTTTTTGAAGATGTACAATTTTCTGAAAATACTTTTGACGGCATATGGTGTTCGGCAAGCCTTCTTCATGTGCGCCAAGAACACTTACCAAATGTACTTAGAAACCTTTCAATTTCTCTTAAAAAAGGCGGGCACTGGTTTATTTCTATGCGTCATGGTGCAGGAGAAGTAGAAGAGAGTGAACGATATTTTAACGATTTTTCAGAAGAGAAACTTATTGATACTATAAATCAAGTTGGTCATTTTAATATTCTTCATGTTTCTATTCCTAATTTTTTAAAAAGTCGACAGGGTAATTCCTTTGTTGTTGGCATCTTTAAAAAAACTTAATTTTTATTGTGGAAATAATTAAATATTAAGAAGCATTGTGTTTACGTCTTAATTTTTATATAAGTATACTGGCTTAAATAAATTAAAGAGAAACAATGACTTTAGATCAATTAAAAACGTTTTACATTGTTGCTAATGCGGGGAGTTTTACAAATGCGGCTGGTGAACTGAATATGGATCAGTCGAATGTAAGCCGTAAAATTATTTCAATGGAAACGCGTCTTCGCACAAAGCTTTTTAAAAGAAAAGCGCGTGGATTGATTCTAACGCCTGAAGGGCAAGCGCTTCTCGAAGAAACCAAAATTGTTCTTGATCGTATTGAAGGTATGCGGAATCTTGTGAAGAATGTGCACACAGAAGCTAAAGGTCTTTTAAGTGTCAGTTTCCTAGGCCACTTCTACGAACAATTTATTTTGCCACATCTTACAAAATTCATGCAAACGTACCCTGATATCAGCTTAATTTTAGGGAAAAATAATGCGAGCGTATCGGATCTTGAACAAGCTGGCATGACCGTTTTTATTCGCCCATACATTCAAAATGTTGCAAACAATGTTATGCAAGAATTTGTAACTCGTTTGCATATTAAACTTTATGCCAGTAATGCGTATGTTGAGAAATATGGCCTTCCTGAAAAGCCGGAAGATTTGAAAAATCATAGGTTGATTGCCTATGAACCAAGTGCAGAGCTCTATCCCACATTTAACTGGCATCTTTTTACCGGGGGCGCGCACGGACATGTGCACGAACCGGTTGCACGTACAAGTTGTTCTAAAACTGCCTCTCACCTTATTCATGAAGGGCAGGGGATCGGACCAATGATCGAGGAATCAAGTGAGCATAAAGGCCTTGTTCCCGTGCTGCCTAACCTTGAAGGGCGTGTCTTAGACTTTTTTTACATCTATCCAACAGCCCATAAAAATGCTATACCCGTCAAGAAATTTGGCGAATTCATTCACTCTCTTTTTAGAACCGAATAAAAAGCTGAAACTGTTGCCATATAAAGGGGATTTTGTGTTGGCATTTCTATTTCTCTTATTGTCTTTGGTTACCTTAGGGCATGCTGAAACGGCTCCGAAAGTGCATGCAATTGCTGCACGGGGATTTCCAAAATATAAGCCTGGATTCCAACACTTTGATTTCGTCAACCCAAATGCACCTAAAAAAGGAAAGGTTGTTCTGGGTGAGCTGGGAGGCTTTGACAACTTGAACCCTTGGATTTTGAAGGGTGTTGCCCCTAAAAAAATTAACTTAACACGTACAACCTTAATGGGACGGTCGCCAGATGAGCCATTTACAATGTACGGAGTTGTGGCGGAAAGCATGGAAATGCCAAAAGATCGGGCGTGGATTGTTTTTAATATTCGCCCCGAAGCTGAATGGGATAAGCATGGCCCCATTACAGCGGATGATGTTATTTTCAGTTATCAGACTTGGTTAAAGTACGGCCAACCCTTTATGAAAACGTTTTACAGTAAAGTTGAAAAGGCTGAGAAACTTTCTCGTCTTCGAGTTAAATTTACATTTAAAGATGCGCAAAAAGATCGAGAGTTGCCCCTTATTATTGGTATGATGCCGTTGATTCCAAAACAAGTCTATGAAGGAAAAGATCTGAACCAGCTTGCTTTGCAGCCCCTTGTTTCTAACGGCCCATATCGTGTGAAGGATTTTGAAGCAGGGCGTTATATTGTATATGAGCGTATTAAAAACTTTTGGGGGAAAGATCTGCCAACCTATAGAGGTCGCTATAATTTTGATGAAGTACGGATTGATTACTTTTTAAGCCGCCCTATTTTGTTTGAAGCTTTTAAATCAGGCAAGATTGATATGATTGAAGAGTCGGATCCTCAGAAATGGTTTCAGGATTATAAGTTTCCAGAAAGTAGGAATATCCAAAAGATAGAAATTGAACACAAGCGCCCTGTTGGACTTCATTCATTTGTATACAACACGCGCCGTGATATTTTTAAAGATATTCGTGTGAGAAGAGCTCTTGCTATGGTGTTTGATTTTGAGCGTTTGAATGCAATGCTTTATCATAACATGTACACGCGTACGCGAAGCTTTTTTGACCGTACAGAATTGATGCCCCATGGGCGTCCATCGTTAGGTGAGCGGAAAGTATTAAATGCATATTCAGATTTGAATCCAGCTGTATTTGGGCCTGCTTATGTGCCGCCATCTCACAAAACGACACAAGATAAGCGACATAATTTAGAAGAAGCGGCGCGCTTATTGCGCGAAGCAGGATACGAAATGAAAAACGGTCAACTGTATGATAAAAACACAGGTTCTTTATTTCAATTTGAAATGCTGTTACCCTCCCAAGAATTTATGAAAGCAGCAGAAGAATTTAGTCGTGAGTTAAAGCGTTTAGGTGTTCGTGTGTCTTTGAGGGTGTTGGATGAGGCCCAGTATCAAAGAAGGAAAATCGACTTTGACTTTGATATGATTTACCATTTTTGGGTGGGAACGCGGTCTCCGGGTAATGAGTTAATTAACTATATTTCATCACGTGCAGCGGACATTAATGGAAGCCGGAATTATCCGGGGATTCGCGTACATGCTATTGATGATCTTATTCAAAAAATTATTCGTGTTGAAAGTCGACAAGAGCTTGTCACGCTTGTTAAAGTGTTGGATCGTATTCTTATGGCTGGATGCTATGTTATTCCTCTGTATCACCTTGAAAAGGATTTGATCGCTTACAAAGAAAAGTTATCCTTTCCAGAATTAGACCCTGCGATGGAGTCACGCCTTGAATCGTGGTGGGAAAAATAATTTTTTTATAGAGGGGCTGTTTCTTTTTTCAACCAATCTTTTGTGCGCGTATCAACATGAGGAGATAATTTTTCCCATACGGTGTTGTGGTATGCATCGATCCATTCTTTTTCTGCATTCGTGAGAAGCGTAATATCAATGCAGCTTCGATCAATAGGGCAGAAGGTAAGTGTATTAAACTTGAGAATTTTCCGCCCAAATGAATCTATTCGCCCTGTGTGTGACACATACATTAAGTTTTCGATGCGAATGCCAAACTGTCCTTCAATATAGCAACCAGGCTCGTTAGATAAAACCATGCCTTCCCTTAAAGGAACGGTTGTTGCGCGTGGGGAAATGTTTTGTGGTCCTTCATGTACATTGGCATATTGACCCACCCCATGACCCGTTGCATGGGCATAATCATGCCCTTCTTTCCATAAAAACTGACGTGCTAATAAGTCGAGTTGCCCTCCTGTGACACCTTCTGGAAATTCGGCACAACTTAAAACAACCAGCCCTTTGAGAACGAGAGTAAAGAGTTTTTTTTGCTCTGGTGTGGGGTTTTTCCCAAGACAAATGGTGCGGGTCACATCCGTTGTACCCCCATAGTACTGTCCGCCTGAATCGCATAAAAATATATCTCCTTCCGTAAGAGGGAGGGGGTTTTCGCCTGCACGATAATGAACAATTGATCCGTTTTGGGCGGTGCCTGAAATTGTTGGGAAGCTTAGATCAATGCAGTTTTTATTTTGAAATCTAAAAGAATCAATTTTTTCTGCAGCAGTATACTCATTGATTGACTCTGTCTTATAGTTATCATCAATCCAGCAAAAAAACTTTGCTAATGCAATTCCATCTTCAATATGTGTTTCTTCTATATGCTTAAGCTGTGTTTTGTTCTTGCATGCACGTAACAGTACACATGGGTCTTCCATGTTGATGAGCTCAATAACACTAGGGGCAATAATGTTTTTTGCACGCATGGGGGCTTGTTTTTCTGTATATCCTACACGTAAATTGGCAAGCAATTTGGGCAGCTTTTCTGTCAATTCTAAGCCAGACATTCTATGGAATGTGATTGTAGGTTGAAAATGTTTCACAATTTCTTCTGTGAGGTTTTCAAGGTATACAAATAAATCTATTTTTCCTGTCTTGTATACGATTGCATAGCATAGAGAAATAGGGGTAAAAGGAACGTCATGGCCGCGTATATTAAGCAACCAGCAAATAGAGGAAGAAGACGTTAAGAAAATAGCATCAAGATTTTGTGTTTTAAGGATGTTTTGAATGGATTCGAGTTTTTGTTTCCATGATTCTCCTGAATATTTTTCGGGGTGCAGAAATATTTTTGTCTTTGAAATATTGGGCTTGTCATCCCAAATTTCATCAATAGGGTTTCGATCAAGTTGCTTGAAGTTTATGTTGGGTGCAATTTTCTGGAACATATTTAGCTGCGAAACAGTATAGTCCCACGCATCATAACCCAGTACAATTTTCTCAGATGCGGATTTTTTTAAAACCCACGACATTATTGAATGAGGATCATAATTTTCGATTTCGTAAATCTTAGTGTCGATTTGTTTTTGGGCTTGCAAAGTATACCTGCCGTCAACAAATAAAGCTGCTGCATTTTTTAAAATAATAATTGTCCCCAAAGATCCTGTAAAACCACTAATAAATTTTATTCTGTGATANNCGGAACGATGATTCCATCAATACTAAGATCTACTATCTTTTCTTGTATTTTATTTAATTTATGCATGATTAAATACTAACGTTAACCAGTTTTCTATGTCTACTGTTGTTAGAAGTTTCAGGTTACAATTTTTATGTGCGGCGATTACTTCATCGGCTTGGTTTCCAAGAAGTCCTGATAAAATGGCGTACCCGCCTGGTGCAAGGTGGTTTTTTAAAAGTGGTGCCATTTCACAAAGAGGTTTTGCAAGAATATTGCACAAGACTAAATCAAAGGAATCGTTCGATTGAATGGCTTTGTATCCATTTCCGTGCTGTGCGTTAATTTTATTGGTCACGCCATTTTTATCAGCGTTTGCTTTTGTTGCAGAGACGGCAAAAATATCATTATCTATTGCTGTAACAAAAGTTTGGAAAAATTTTGCAGCAGCCACGGATAAAATGCCAGACCCACAGCCCATATCTAAGATTCTTTTGGGGGTAATTTCTAGTGCAGACATTGCTTGTAGGCACCCTTTTGTTGTGGGGTGTGTGCCGCTGCCAAAAGCCATGCCAGGCTCAAGTAAAATATTGATTTTGTGTATTTCTTTTTTATGCATGGGGCCGTGAATATAAAATTCACCTACTTCAACAGGTTGTGCGAGTTCTTGCGTGCATTTTACCCAGTCTTTTTCTTCTATTGTTTCAATAGACATGGTGTCAGGGCATTCTAAATGATGGCTTTTTAGTAAGGAAATAACTTCTTGCTTAAGTGCGGGGATATCTAAGTATTTTTGTTGATTGGATATATAAACCTCGATGAGAGACTTGTCTGAAGAGTCATGCCATACAGCATTGTTATATGCTTCTTCTAAGGCGTGTGCGTATAGATGAACCTTGTCTTTTGGTGTGTACATCCTAAGCAACATAAGCAGTGGTTTCATCATTAAAACTTCACATGGTTGGTGTAATCAAACAATGCCAATAAGTACTGTTTTTTTTTCTGTTTTCCAAGGGAAAAATTATCCTCGATAAGGATGTCTGTATTTTTATATCAGTTATCAGACAAAGGTGAGGAAAGTTTTAATTTCTCTTTTTCTGAGCCAAAAGTGATTTTTTGTATTTTTCTATAATTAGCTCTGCCTGGTCTGGGCTGATATCAAACAATTCAAATACAGCAGAAGCCAGTTGGAATCCTGGGGCGAAAATTTCTGGAATAATAGGATGAGCCCCTTCTTTTTGTAGCTTAATGCCCTGTTCGCGATGCTGTGCCCGCAGAAAAATTTTGAGTTGGGGATATTTTTTTCGAAGATTGGCTGTCAGTCGACTAGCAAATTCAAAGTCATCTAAGCTTAGAACAACCGCTTTCGCTTTGCTTGCATTCACTGCTTCAAAAACATCCATCTTTTTGGCATCCCCAAAAAAGATTGGATAGTTGTTCACGCGTGCTTTGGCAACGCGCGTTACGCTCATATCAATAATGATATGCGGAATGTAACGAAGAGAGAGAATGTTGTGTAAAGTTTCACCTACCAAATTAAAGCCTACAACAATAACGTGGTTTTTCATGTCGATAGATTCTTCAGCAGCCGCTTTTAAAGAAATCCCCATCTCTCTGCCAATCCGTTTAGCTATGGCAGGACCTAGCAGCGCAAGAAGTGGACTTAAAATCATACTAATGACCACGACAAGGTAAACAATATTATTAAGGCCGGGGGTAGAAAGGCCACTAACTTCGGCCTGCTTAAAAAGTACAAAAACAAACTCACTGCCACCAGCCATTAAAATAGAAATCTGTATAGCTGTTTTAATGGGAATGCGCATGATCATTGAAACAATTAAGAAAATGGAAACTTTACCTAAAAGAAGCAAGCNNAGCTTAGGAAAGAGAGTATAAGCCCTGTTTTTTGCATAAGAAGGTGGGGGTCAAGACTCATCCCAACAGTCATGAAAAATAAACCCAAGAGGAGCGATCTAAATGGTTTGATGTCTGCTTCAACGCGGTGTTTATATTCGGTTTCCGCAAGTAAAAGCCCGCCCAAGAAAGCCCCAAGACCAAGGGAAAGCCCTGCATATTCTGTGACAAAACTGGTTGCCAAAATTATTAAGAGCGTTAAAGCGAAAAATAAATCTGAATTTCGTGTGGCAACAATTGTGCCATAAAGGGGGCGCAACAAATAACGTCCAAAAACAATAAACCCAATAAAGACAGATAACACCTTGCCAGCAGAAAAACCAAGCACAGTGAGGAGAGAATGCTTTGTGCCTTGTGCAAGAGTAACCCATACCAAAACAACAATCACAATTAAATCTTGGAAAAGCAGTGTCGAAAAAGAAATTCGACCAAAGCGTGAGGTAATAGCTTTTTGGTCGGATAAAATTTGTAGGACAACGGCCGTTGAAGAAAAAGAAAGGCCAATACCCAAAAGAATAGATGTTTCCGTGTTGGCGCCAAAGTATAAAGCGACAGAGCTAAACAGTATTGATGTGAGGAAAACCTGAAGAAAGCCCATACCAAGTACATATTTTTTGAGCTCTTGTAAGCGTTCCCATGGAAGTTCAAGCCCAATGGTAAATAAAAGAAAAACAACACCAAATTCAGCAATATGCTTTGAAAGTTCTATGTTGGTGAATAAATTAAGCGCATGCGGTCCAAGCGCAACACCGGCTAACAAGTAGCCCAGGACAGAGGTGACATTTAGTTTCCGGCAAACAATCGAAACAATGATAGCCGTGGCTAGAAAGTAAATAACTTCCCAAAATTGGGCTGGTATAGTTTCCAATGTTTTTTCTCCAAATTCCCTGTATATTTAATTTAACCATAAACTTGATATGTAAGCTAGATGGCGTGAGGTGTTTTGATGAGGAAAATTTTCCTGTTAAGAGAAGGATATGGTAGCTTGTAGAAAGAGGTAAAAGCGGTATGCATCTGGTTATAAAAATCTTTTTTCTTACGTGTATTTTTCTTTTTTTTGCAATGAAATTTGTACAGACTGTTAGGCTTCATAGGGCTGTTAAACTAAAACAACAAAAAAAAGCAATATCACCAATATTGGCTGGATTTGACCCTCGAAAAGATTTTGATTTTAATTTTATTGGGCTTATTTTTGTCTTTATTATTTTTTTCCTGTTTTTTGGTCTTAGTGTTTTTTGGGTGCTATCGATTGAAGGTGTAAACTTGCTTGGATTTTGGTCATTTATTTTTGGATTTTCTATAATGTTATGTTCTTATTTTTATATCCATAGGAAAGGTATGCTTGATTTGTGATGCTGTCCAAAATACAAAGTAAGCTCAATACAATTTGGAAAAAAAGCACTGCACTTGATGTGGGTGAGCGGCAACCTATTTTATTTCAATATAATGTTTTTAATGAAGTATCTTGTTGTACCCGAACGCTTAATTTTAAAAGTGGAGAGCGTGCATTGGAGATTGATCGATGGTCATTGGCGATATACCCCAAGCAAGCCAATATATTGATTGTGTGTGGCCATGTTTCAAAGAAGGCAGAAACTGTGGTACGCAGCTTGCGTGCACAACTACTTCCTCCGCAGGGCGTTATTTTTTTGGGGTCTTGTGGGGCACATCAAAAGTTGCACATTTTTTCTGAAGAGAATGCTGGGGAAACCATGCTCTATGTGCCG
>DINK01000006.1 GCA_002426825.1 Holosporaceae bacterium UBA5542 | reverse complement strand
TATCAATAATAAGGGCATCGGATGCCGCCTTTAAAGGGGCATGGGCGCGTGCACGGTCGCGCTCATCCCTGTTCATAATACTTTTCAGTATTGCCGCATAGTCTCCCTCTATCCCCCTTTTTTCAAGGTCACGAATGCGTCGCTCAGCCCGCACTTCGGGGGTGGCATCAAGAAACAGCTTTCTATCTGCATCCGGAAAAGCATAAGCCCCCAAATCACGGCCATCCATCACTACGTCACCGTGGGTGGCCAAAAATGCTTTCTGGGCCTCTAGTTGGGCTGCCCGCACAAAATCATAAACCGATATTTGGGAAGCTGCTTGGGAAACATCATCTTGTCGCAGGCGGTTTTCTGCCACCGTTTCACTTAAATCAAAATCTTTCAGGCACTTTTGCACCTGCTCAGGCATATCGACAGACACCCCATTTTGAATCAAAAAATAAGCCATTCGACGAAACAAAAGCCCTGTATCAAGATAGACAAATCCGTAATGCGCCGCCAACATCTGGGCAATCGTTCCTTTGCCTACACCAGCAGGGCCATCAATTGTGATCAGCATATGTTTGCACTTTCAAAGTTCGGGTGATAAGAAGAACTATAGAATGGAGTATATTCATGACCTATGTGGTAACAGAAAAATGCATCAAGTGTAAATATATGGACTGTGTCGAAGTCTGCCCCGTCGACTGTTTTCACGAAGGGGAAAATATGGTTGTAATCGACCCACAGCGTTGTATTGACTGCGGTGTATGTGAAATGGAATGCCCTATTAATGCCATCATTCCTGAAACAGCTGCCGATACCGAACAATGGGTTGAACACAATCAAAAATATGCAACGCTTTGGCCCAACGTTACGACCGCAAGTCTCCCACCCAAAGATGCCGATCAATGGAAAAATACGCCTAATAAAATGGAACACTTTAGCCCAAAACCCGCATCGCCCAAAAAATAACTTTTCTTCCATTCAAATGATTGCTAGCCTGTAAAGAACACAGGGGTTATTGGATGAGATACTTTATTTCTTTTATATGCGCACTTGTTTTACTTGGGCCCGAATGGGCAATGGCCAGCGGTCTCCGTCATCAACTCCATTGTCGTGTACGCTCAAGCCGTTACTGCAAAAACTTGGCAACTTTTAGGCTTGACTTAAAGGATGGGTGCGCAAGCCCAAAATCTCGATGCCGCCGTGTTTTTTGTAAGCATAATTGCTTTGGGGAAACAGCTCCTACAGATACAGAGACTATTCAAAACTGTCGGGCCCACTGCAATCCTCTAGACCTCCCTAACACAACCTTCAACGAAAAAAGGCTCTACAGGGAACGTTTTGAAAACAAACAATCAAAGCGCAAACGGGAAGTTTCCGACTTTATTGCAACTATTCTCAGCAATCAAATTTGGTGTGAAAGTGAATGCGATTACAATGAAGAAAACCCCTCATGTAAAACAAAAGGAAACGTAAACCATCACTGGCAAACATGCGCATCAAAATGTTTCTTTATTAAAGATATTAAAGAGCATGCAGAAAGTTGCCTTCAAAAGATCGCCCTCGCCCCCAAACCAAGGAAAAATCAGAAATAGTTTTCAAAAAGTAAATATATTAAAAACTAATTAAGATTTTCTATTGAAAACAAAGAAGCCTGCTTGTAGCATGAAATAAGGAGGCTTTTACAATGTACAAAATTCTTATTTCTTTCTTCTCTTTAGTTGCGTTACTTGCAACAGATGGGCTTGCACGCCCTTTTAAATGCCGCTTTCGCAGTTCCGAAAAATGTGGTGACTTAAGTTATTTCATGACCCAGTCCAAAGATGGTTGCGCCACACCAGGCAGCAAATGTCTTGNNCTGTGCCAATTATTGTGCCAAAATAACATCAAAAGAGGCAGCTAATATCGGAAAGTTTGGCACAAATGTTATCGGGGTTTGTTCCAGTCACTGCATGAACACCAAAACCCTTCACAAGATACCCAGCCACAAAAGAGAAGCTCTTTATAATTTGATCACAGGCAGCCTTAAGAAGAAAAAAACAGGTCTACGCCTTGCACAAGATATGGAACGCAAGCTAGAGCACCACAGAATGAAGCGCAAAAAAGGTTTCCTAGGTTTGTTTAAAAAGAATNNTGCGTCTTGAAGCAAAATTAAGACAAGCCTATGTGGCAGAAGTGGCCAGCATTTGGAAACGCACAAGAAATATCAGAAGAATAAGGCCCCTTCTACAACAAGCAGCTGCACAACTTGTGCCAACGCAACATACAGACAGAAGTGACCGTTCTTCAGAACGTGCCCGTAGCCACTCTGCAGCCCAAATAGCAAGACGACAATCTGCCCTTGCAGAAGAAATTGCTGTCAATGCTGGCATACCAAAATCAGTGGCAGAAGATGCAGCAGCAGCCGTTGCAAATGAAAGCAGAAGAGGAGCCACACCACCACATGTAGCCGTATCACCTGCTGTACGTACAGCATCTGCTCAGCTTTCTGAAGCACGCGCCTTAACTATTCCAGACGCACCACCTCTGCCCCCTGAAGGCATTGATGCATACCTTGCAAAACAACGCCGGCAAGGCCCAACAAGTGCCACAGGAACAGTGGCAACAAGCGCTATGTCTGCCAACAGCGTGCCTCAATATGACGCTGTCAGAACGCCGCGCCCTGTCCTTAATGCAGCTTTGCAAGATCAAATCAAAGCTGGCATGCAACTGCGTAAGGCGTCTCCCACACCTTCTGACTCTGGCGTAGGATCAGAATCTGAAGACGAAGGCCGAGGGGCATTGCTAGCAGAAATTCGGAATCCGAAGAAAAAGCTGAAAAAAACAAAAGGTCCCAACGTTAATCGCGTAAAAGCGCCAAATGGTATTTTTGCAGGGGTTCTCGCGCGCCGTGAGGCAGTTGCGGGTAATAGCCCAGAAAGCAGTCCAGAAGACAGCGGGGAAGATAGCTGGGATGATGAATAAAACCAATCTTTTAAAGGGTGCCATTTAAATATGCATCCTCTCTTTAAAGAGCGCTACAGCGGGTACAGTTTTGATAAAAACAAAACTGTACCCTTTTCTTTACTTAAAGATGTCTTAAACGCCGCCCGGTGGGCGCCTTCATGTTATGGTGATGAACCGTGGCGCTATATCGTCTGTCATCGGGGCTATAAGGCCTATGATAAAGTGCTTTCCCTTCTTGTGAAGCCTAATCAAAAGTGGGCAAAAGATGCCCCCATCCTTATTGTATCTGTGGCCAACTATATCTTCGATAAAACAAAAAAACACAATCGATGGGCCGGCCATGATACAGGGGCATCCGCTGCGTATTTATGCCTTCAAGCCACAGCAAGTGGCCTAATGGCCCACCAAATGGGCGGCTTTAACGGGCCAGATCTTATTCTGCACTTTGGCCTGCCTGATGAATGTATTCCTATGGCTGTGATTGCCCTTGGCTATCCGGGAAAAGAAACCCCCTCAAAACGCGCACGCAAGCCCTTCTCGCATAATTTCTATGATGGCGCTTGGGGCAAAGGGTTAAAAGACGAAAAAGAGAAGTAATTCTCTCCTCCTCTCCGCTCTTTTGGCATCTACTGCTTATTTCACATCAACATCCCGCTACTTCAGGCAAGCAAACAACGTTCTTCTGTAAGCACGCGCATACTTACCCACATTATCCTCGTCAACACCCAGCGCAATCACTTCTTTAAAGCCACCTTTTTGCAGCAGCCACGTCTTTATATAATCAGGCGTAAACCCTTTCACACTTTCATGATCTTGCCCCATATCAAAGAACATTACGGTTTTGGTTATTTGGGCAATTTTGGCAAGCACTTCGTCTGCGGGGGTACCATGGTTTCCTCTTATCTGCCGCACGAAATGGTGCAAAACACTTAGGCAAGAAACACAGTCAAAAGTACGGCCACCTGCAATGAACTCATTCAGCCCTGCAACCAATTCTTTTGTCATGAGTTGATGTTCTTCTAAGCCCATTTNNAGGTTTGTGCTCCTACAGCTTTGCTATCATCTGTAATGATTCCTTGCCCCTTCAAAAAGGCTTGCATCATGGCCAAACGGTCTGTGCATTTACGAACCAATGTCCATGCACCCAATTCGGGGGCGTCTATAGGTTGATAAAGAATTTTTTCCTTTTCTGCCCAGGTGCTACTCATAAGCATGCGTTGAAGACCTGTATAAGTAGGCGATCCAACCACAATAACGTTAATTTCCGCATCTCCTCTGGCAAAGGCCATGGCAGCACGATGATGGCCATCAACAACGGTGAAACAGTCCGAATCTGCGATACGTCTAACTTTAATGGGATCATATTCCCCAAATGCATCAAACCCTTCTAATTTCTTCCGTATCAGCGCAATGATGTCAGCGTCAGTTTTTGCATCAAAGTAATGCCCACTTCTTCCTATATCTCGAACGTGCTTTGCATGGGCAAAATAAGGGGTTGTCGAAAGATCGCCCGCTAAAAAGCCCGCTTTATCCCTGGCATATGCCTGAAAAAGCAACACATGGGGGGTTTCACGCAGTGGAGTCGACGTGCGAAACACCTCAAAATATTCTCCTTCCAAACCATCATCGCCCCCTTGCAAAAGTTTCCGCACAGAAACTTTAATAACGGGCCCTTTTTTTGATAGTTCTGCTCTTAAAGCAGGGCTTAATCGAAATTGTGCAATACGTGCTTGACGATCTCCACCATCATCTTGCGTTGCCGACACACCGCCGTGCACAAAAATCATAACAATTATAAAAAAAATTGAATTAAATAATTTCATCGCCATCCCCGCAATAATATTTTTTTATTTATATGAAATAATCAGAGATAATTCATATATTTAATTGTATTTTATTAACAAATTCAAAACTATTTTTTATTTCCCAAAAAACACAACAGCAGCTAATGTAGCTTGTTACATTCTTGCACAACAATGCAACAGGGAAAACTTATAAAGGTCAAACAGTTACATGTGTTCGCGGCAAACCCTATTATTTGGATACTCTTCATCCACAACGCAATAAAATCCTTGCCTTTTTAGGCATTTCTCTTTACGTTCACTTTATAGAAAGCATTGGGGTGTAGCCAAGCGGTAAGGCAGCGGTTTTTGGTACCGCCATGCGCAGGTTCGAATCCTGCCACCCCAGCCAGCATTAATAAAAGGACAAATTTTAAACAATGGCGTGCCCGAGAGGACTTGAACCTCCGACCCCAAAATTAGGAATTTTGTGCTCTATCCAGCTGAGCTACGGGCACCTGGGTCTATTTATAATGGCTTCTTTAATAAAATGTAAATCCCTTTCCCTAGAAATCGTTGACACCTTAAAATTCCTTTCGTATGGTAAACGAGATTTTGGATATTCCTGGCTATGAATTTCGACAAACTAAGATATTTTTATATTGTTGCCCGAAACAGTTCTCTGCAAAAAGGGGCCGAAGAATTATCAATGGCACCCGAAAAGCTCGAAACCATTATTTCCGAGTTCGAGCGCGAAATCAGAAACATTCTTTTCAATCGACATCAAGGCATGTGGACACTAACCTTGCAGGGGCACTTCTTATTTCGAAAGGCCCGTATTATTTTATCCGAGGTTGAATCTGTACGCAGCGTTCTTGAAGAAAACGATAAAGACGAAATTTCTGGCCCTCTTCGCGTGATGACAACAAACTCTCTCGCCTCTCTCTGGATTTCACAGCATTTAAAAGACTTTGTTGTAAAATACCCTAATGTGAATTTTGCAATCTATCCACAAGACGGCGAAGTTGACTTATCGTTAGGAGAAAGCGATGTATGCATTCGCCCTCTTGCACCCGATGGACAAAACTTAATCCAACACTATATTATGACATGGCATGTAGGCCTTTACGCCAGCCCTGACTATATTAGTAGATTTGGCGTTCCAAAAACACTTCGTGAGCTTGATGACCACCGAATCATTACCCTAGGCTACGAAAGTAATATGATTCCCTACAAAGACATTAATTGGCACCTTAGTATTGGGAAGCGACCTGACGAAATGCCACGAGAGCCCTATATGCGTATTCGAGCACTTCCTGCACTCATTGACTGTACGCTTAACGGGTTGGGCATTTCTGCTCTGTCCAAAGAGTTACCAATTATAAAACAAAAAAGACTGGTTCGCATTTTGCCGGAAGTTGATGGGCCAGAGGTTGATATTTTTTACGTATATCCTAAGTTTATGGCCAATTCTAGGAAGGTTCTCATGTTTAGAGATTACCTAATAAATCGTGTACGACAAGAAAACGAACTTCACGAAAAAACCTTAGTCAACTAGCTCTCCCGATTGTTTCTTAAAACACTTTTGGAAAAAAGCAAAACAAGAAAATTGAAATTTTTCTCATTTTTTTAGAATTTTTTCATCTTTTCTAGTTGAGGTTTTTTGAAATGAGCGGTAAAAATATCCTGTAGCATTTAAATATCGTAATTAAAGGAGGATATAATGTTCGAATTTTTATCACCACCACAGGCTCTTGAGGTTTCACCTCCACAAGCTTTGGTAACAAGTCCCCCTCAAGCTTTGTAATAAGCTTTTAGGAGAAATCACAGTTTGGCATCTTTAAAAATGCCTGCTGTGGAAAAGCCCCCCGGATCTGATTCGGGGGGCTTTTTCATGCAAGGAATCTAGAAATTAGGCAGGGCCCACAAAAGACATCACTGACGTTGTCTTTAATATTCTTTCTACGAAAGCGCTCATGTCTTTACAGGTGACATCATCAATCATTTGAATAATTTCATCAGAAGCTTTGATGCGGCCCATATACAATAGTTGGCGGGCTGACGCACTCATGCAATATGCTGTGCCCTCACGCGCCACAAGAAAGTTCGCTTTCATTTGGTTTTTTGATCGCGTTAATTCTTCATTCGTTATAGAGAAAGCTGTTTTTTCAATTTCTTTCTGCACAATATCAATGATATCTTTAACAGAACTTTGGCTGGTACTTGTGTACACGCAAAACAAACCCGTATCGCGATAACTGGGGGCAAAGGCTGAAATACCGTACACAAGGCCTCTTTTTTCACGCACTTCTTGGAAAAGGCGCGATGCCATACCACCCCCCAATAAGTTCGCATAACACTGCACCGTATAAAAACTTGGATCAGTAATTGGAACGCCCTCAAATCCAAACACTATATGCTTTTGCTCCAGGGGTTTCGAAAGTCTGGCCTCACCTCCTTGATACACCCCCTTCTCACAAACCCGCCCAATTTCTGCAGGTCGCACGGCTTTAAAAGCCTTTTCAACAGCCTCTACCAAAGNNCCACACCCCGCCGCCGAAAAAACAAGCCGGTCCCCTGTGTAATGCTTGGCAACAAAGTTATTCAAAATTTCTTGATCGAATGCACGAATGTTCTCTTTAGTACCCAAAATGGGGCGTCCCAATGCTTGGTTAGGGAACGCAATTTTTTGAGCCAATTCAAAAACAACTTCATCAGGCGCGTCTTCTGTTTGATCAATTTCTTGCAAAACAACATCACGCTCACGCGCAATTTCTTCTTTTGGGAAAATAGAGTTTTGAATAATATCCGATAAAACATCAACACCCAAGCGCCAATCCTCTTGCAAAAGTGTCACAAAGTACGAAGTTGTTTCTTGGCTTGTGGCCGCGTTTAGGTCGCCTCCCACAGATTCGACTTCACGCACAATATCAAAGGCAGAGCGTGTTTTTGTTCCTTTAAACGCCATGTGTTCAAGAAAGTGGGCAATGCCCCCTTCGCTCTCTTCTTCATAACGCGACCCTACATCTACCCACACACCCATCGAAATTGTTTTAACGTGGGGCATCGATTGCGTTACAACACGCATACCATTTGAAAGGGTTGTTACTTTATTCAAAACAGACATCAGTTCTTCGTTAAGTTAGTATAAGTAGACTTTTTAAAAGATTCTTCGGCACCCCATAACATTTCCAAAACAGTCTGCGCTTCTGATAAAGGGGTTCGAGGCTCGATACCCGTTTCAATACATGCCAAAAAATGCTCCATTTCTGCTGTCAGAGGAGACTTTTCTTGCAAAGGTATACTCATAGGGGTCGCACGGGTTTCCATGCCTGTTGCCCCATCAATCGCATGGGCATAATGCATTAGTTTTTGATCCCAGGGTTTTGTGTCGTCTAATACAAGCGTCCCCTTCTCACCAATCACAACAACCTTTTGCTCTTTTTCTGGATGAATCCGGGAAAGTTGAGTTTCTGCCACAGCATCCCCAAAATCCATCTGAATTGTTTCAGTGTCTGCGCAACCTTTATGAATGTGGTCAAAAGGCTGTGCAAAAATGCGCTTTGGCGGTCGCCCCATCAAATGAAGAATCATCGAAAAATCATGGGGGCCAATGTCCCACAACACACCTTCATGGGCATGCACCTTACCAAAATTCTTACGGCTGGTTTCAATCTTAAGAATGGCCCCAATTTCACCCTTCGTGCACATTTCTTTCATTTTAAGGAAGGCATTATGGTAGATCATCAAGTGCCCTACCATTAAAACCAACGGCCCTTGTGCTTTTTTAAGCTGCTGCAACTGCGCNNCTCAACAAAAGGTTTTTCTAAAAACACATGCTTTCCCGCTGCTAATGCTTTGTGGGCCAGGTCAAAATGCGTGGGCGTGGGCGTTGCAATCGCCACCCCTTTAATATCTTGATCCTGCAAAACATCCTCGATTTCACCAAAGGTAACATTTAATCCAGGAACAGTCGTTTGAGGAGTGTGGCGCATATCCACCACGGACTTTAAAGCATGCAAATCATTCAGTGTGCGGGCAATATTTTTCCCCCATCCACCATAACCAATCAGTGCAATACAAGGCTTAGATAAAAAGTTCATACGCCTTAGTATACAAGTTCGTCGACGATGTTTGTAGAAGATAATTATTTAAAAGAATCACAGACAGACCAACCAAAAGAAAAGCCCCCGCCGCAATGGAAGATACACCACTTTTAGGAGCAGATGCTTTGCGGGCCTCTTTCTCAAGAAATCGAAAATAAAGAGCATTGCCCCATACACCAAAACTTACAATTAATGGTAACTTAACCATCCACATCACTATCTTCACCGTCATAAAAAGAAAATCTTTATCGGCAAACTTAGAGATAATGAATTCGCGTATATCAGGGCTTAACATTTTGTTCGTCATATAAACAAGGCCCAACCCTGAATAGGTAATGCCTAAAATAATCAAAAAATAGATTAGAGCATAAAGATACATGCGCCGATACACAAGCCACACCATCTCAGCCCCAAAAAGAGCGGCCAAAAAGCTTGACCAATTCCAGCTCGAGAACCAACGATTCGTTTGATAAAAATCACGGAAAATGCGCAAATAATACTGGGTGGCACGGCCCATTTTATGCTGTGTTTCTTCAGGTTCTTTAATAAGGCGAAAAAGTGTCGGGCGTGTAAGCATTAAATTTTCCTCTGCACCCGTCTCGCTGATAAGAAGGTATACACAGCTGGCACAACAAACAAAGTAAAGACCGTACCAATGGTCATACCCCCAAAAATCACCCAACCAATCTGACGACGGCTTTCAGCCCCTGCACCCGATGCAAAGACAAGCGGCACAGCACCTAACACCATAGCGGCCGTTGTCATTAAAATTGGCCGAAGACGTAAAAGTGATGCTTGCATCACAGCTTCATGCAAGGATATTTTTTTATCTCTATCAAAAATTTGGTTCGCAAATTCCACAATTAAAATACCATGCTTCGTAATTAACCCAATTAAGGTAATCAACCCAATTTGACTGTAGATGTTGATGGATCCTTGAACAAATTTCATGGTAATTAATGCACCCGAAAGAGAAAGAGGTACGGTTAACATAATAATGAAAGGGTCAACAAAACTTTCAAACTGGGCCGCCATCACAAGATAGATAAAAATCAACGCCAGTAAGAAAATCAGATAAACCGTATACCGAGCTTCAAGGAATTTCTTTGTTTCCCCAGAAAATTCAGCTCGAATCCCTTCCGGCAGAACTTCTTCTGAAAGCTTTTGGAATACTTCAACCGCTTCACCCAAGCTGACACCCTGGGCAAGCTCTCCAGAAAGGGTTACCGACCGCAACTGGTTATAGTGGTTAATTTGAATAGGAATCGTCTCTTTCTTTAAAGTCACAATGTTTGACAAAGGCACCATTATTTCTTTGTCTTTCAGGCGGCCCCGCACAAACATATTGCTTAAATCATTGGGCGAGCGTCGCTCTGTTTCCAACACGGAGGCCATGACATCAAACTGCTCGCTGTCTTTCTTAAAGTCTGTCACACGACGGCCACTGATAAAGGTATCAAAAGTTTCCCCAATGGTAGATACTTCAACCCCCAACAACCCCGCTTTATCGCGGTTAATTTCCACCAAATACTCTTGGGTGTCTTCTCCTCTGTCTGTGCTCAGGAAGGGAATGATGCGTTCTTGGCGAAGCGCAAACTCAAGGAACTCTGATGCGGCATCTAACTCGCTTTGCGACTTCGTTGTCTGCAGTACAAATTGAATGGCTTCATCCGTACGCCCACCCCCGCTAATTAATGTCTTTCCAGGCGTTGCATAGGCATTGATGCCCGGCACTGCCCGCAACTTTGGACGAATTTCTTTAATGATATCAAGGCTCGACCGTTTCCTATCTTTCCAATCCGTCAGCAAGTTCCACACCAAAGGGTTCGGTTGCGCAACTGTTGAAAGCTGACTTTTAACTTCGGGAACATCTCGCAAAATACGCTCGACTTCCGCCACATAATGCGACACATATTTGATGTTCGCCCCTTGGGGAATCATCGCCCCCGCGTTAATTAACCCTTGGTCTTCCTGAGGGGTTAGCTCGCTTGGCAAAAATTTAAGTCCAATCAATACACCCGTTGCCGAAAAAACAAGCGCAATCGCTAAAACAATCCCCCGAATCGACATGGTGAACCGTAGCGTCTTTTCGTACATTTTTTCCCATTTAACATAAACCTTATCAAATTTATATTTTTCTACAAAAGCCGCTGTTTTCTCTCTAAACGATGCATGGGGGCTAATCTTAGGTGCCGTGCCATTCGCTTTTTTATGAGGTTTCAACAAGTACGCACACATCATGGGGGATAGGGTCAATGCCACAAATCCTGAAATCAAAACCGCCCCCGCCAATGTTAGGGCAAATTCCGTAAACATTTTTCCAATGATTCCTTGTGACAAGGCAATGGGTGCATAAACAGCCGCCAGGGTCAGTGTCATGGCAATCACGGCAAAGCTGATTTCCTTACTTCCTTCGTAGGCCGCCTGAAGGGGTTTCATACCCTTTTCATCGATATAACGATAAATGTTTTCCATCATGACAATCGCGTCATCCACCACCATTCCAATCGCCAATACAATCGCCAAAAGGGTCAGGTTATTCAGTGTGAACCCAAAAATATACAATAAGGTAAATGTGGCAATCACACATACGGGGATGGTCACCAATNNAATGGAATTAAAGATGCCCGGAACGACCATAAAAAAATCAAGATAATAACAAAAACGAAAGCTGCCGCTTCGAAAAACGTTTTATACACTTCTTTCAACGATTGATCGATAAAAATGGTTTTGTCGTAGGCAATGTCAATTTTAAAATCTTTTGGCAAGTTACGTCTAATTTGGGGTAACCGTTCTTGCAATTCTTCTGCAATTTGCAGGGGGTTCGCAATTGACTTTTTAATCAATCCAATTGAAATCGCAGGCTTTCCGTTAAAGCGGGCCAAACTTCGCTCTTCTGCTGGTGAAAATTCAACCCTTGCCACATCTGACAGCTTCACCAAGAAATCTTTTTCACGGTGAACGATCACGTTTTTAAAGCCTTCGACACTCTTAATATTTGCGGCCGTTGTCACCATCACTTCACGCGCATCACCCACAAGGCGCCCTGCGGGGATGTGTACGTTTTGCTGTTTTAAAGAAGTAGACACATCATGCGTGGTCACCCGATAAGCGGCCATTTTAACAGGGTCTAAATAGATATGAATCACATGGCCATTCGATCCAAACAACTCAACCGCGGCTACACCCCCAATTGATTCAAATTCATTTTCTAAATAGTGGTGGGCATAGTCATATACTTCAGCTGTAGAAATTTCCTTGTTTTCACTGGAAAGTGCCAAATAGATAATCGCTGCCGCATCTGCGTCAGACTTTTTAATTAAAGAATCGCGCGCCCCTTCAGGAAGCCGCATCCGCACACGTCCAATTTTCTCACGCACATCACTTGATGCAGCATCAATGTCACGATCAGGGCGGAAGTTTAGGTTAATACGGCTGTTTTCCGATTCACTGACCGATGTAATGAATTCCACCCCTTCAATACCGGCCAAGGCAGATTCCAGGGGTTTTGTAATGCGTGATTCTACAATTTGTGGGCTGGCCCCTTCATAGGCCGTGGTGACACTGATGACTGGGCGATCTACCCGAGGGAATTGGCGCAGCTGCAAATACGTATAGCTTACCGCCCCCACAATCACCAAAACCAGGGTCATCACAACAGAAAGAACAGGCCTTTTAATACAAATTTCAGATAACGTCACGGGCGTTTCCCTACAGTCGCTTTAACACATATGGCGGTACAGCCATAACAGGCAACTTATCTTGATGAACCTTCATTTGGCCTGCCACAATCACCGTTTGACCCGGCTTTAACCCTGCTAAAATTTCAACTTTTTCACCGTTTCGTCCCCCTGTTTTCACCACAGTATAATGGGCCTTACCGTCTTCAACACGATATACATACTCTTGGTTGCCGCGGCTTTCAATGGCTGACTCTGGCACCATAATGACATTTTCATGGGCGCTAACCAGCAACTTCACCTTAGCATAAAGGCCAGGCTTGAACAGTTCATCTTTATTTTCTAAATGGGCTCTGACACGCAAACTGTGACCCATGGGGTCAATGTTGGTATCAATGGCTTCAATTTTGGCTTCGAAGACGTTGTCAGGGAATCCATCAATCTCAACCTGCACAACTTTACCCACCTCAACTTTATCAATCATGTTTTCGCCCAGACGGAATTCTATTTTCATAGGGTCCAAATCATCAAGGGTTACCAAATCTTCACCCACTCGCACATAGGCACCTGGGCTAATATTTTTTAGCCCAATCACCCCCGTAAACGGGGCCTGGATAACTGTTTTGCCAAGTTGTGTCCTGGCCTTATCCACTTCGGCTTCAGCAATCTTCATTTGCGCATACATTTCGTCGCGCTCTTTCAACGTACCCGACTTGCGGTCATAGAGAATTTGCGCGCGCTCATACTTCCCTTTGTACAGTTCAAGCTTCGCCTCTGCTTCTTTCAAAAGGGCCTGGTACACGCCTGACTGCATGTGCATTAACGTATCAAATTTAGAAACGGTATCCCCACTTTTGAAACGAATGTCTTGAATAACACCTTCAATTTCAGGGCGAATAATCACAGATTCATTGGCTTTCAACGTCCCTACAACCGATGTATAGGTTTCAAATGTGCCAAGTTCTACGGGCAAAGCTTCCACAATGGGCTGCGGTAATTCACGCTTTTTCATTTGATCGCCACCCTTGCGAATGTGGGTGAAATAAAACCACCCTCCAAACCCCAATAGACCAATCAAGACAAGGGTTTGAACAATAACAATCCCCTTTAATACCCTGGGTGAAAAAGAAAAGAAGTTAAATGAAAAAGCCCCAAAAGAAGGTAAAAATGTCTTAGAATCTTTCACCATTTTAGAAGTGGCCTTAGCGCACTCTACTTTCCCTAACAAAGAATTAACTTTTGCTCTTTGCTCTTTCAAGAACAAGGTGATTTTAGTGAATTTATTTCTCATAACTTTATAATCTCTAATACGTACACTATATCAAATAATAACGACTGGTTTAATCATTAATCATAAAATAGCATAAAAAACTACCTTATTCTTCAGCTTCTTGGTCTAAAAACTGCAGAGTTGCCAAATTCTTATATATTTTTGATGTTTTAAGCAATTCACGATGCTTCCCACTTGCCACAATTTTTCCGTGATTCAAAACATAAATTTTTTCTGCTTTCTGTACTGTCGTCAGGCGGTGTGCCACCACCAAAGTTGTCCGGTGCACCACCAGCCGCTCAACAGCTTGCTGCACATAATGTTCTTGTTGAGCATCAAGAGAACTTGTGGCTTCATCCAACAACAACACAGGTGCGTTCTTCAAAAGGGTACGCGCAATTGAAATGCGTTGTTTTTGCCCACCCGAAAGCGATACTCCACGCTGACCAATCATCGAATCCAATTTGCGGGGCAATCGCTTTGCAAATTCATGCACACGTGACATGCGGGCTACTTCCATTATTTGTGCCTTAGAAGGAGCTTTAGAACCATAGGCAATGTTGTCATAAATAGTGCCTGAAAAAACATTGCACTCTTGGGAAACAAGGCCAATTTGGCTACGCAAATGATCCAGGGGAATCGATCGAATGTCTTGCCCCTCTAAGAAAATTTCCCCTTCTTGGGGGTCATAAA
>DINK01000010.1 GCA_002426825.1 Holosporaceae bacterium UBA5542 | reverse complement strand
CTTATGGGCTAGTGAAAGTTCACCAGGTTGGGCCCGATGCCCCCCACCTACAATGGCAGGAAGAGAAGCGGAATGATGGGGGTCACGAAAAGGGCGGTGTTTCAAAAGTCCCCCATCAGGCAGTAAGCCGGCGATGCTGTAGATCATGCTCAATTCTAATGCTTCATCGGGGTTGAGCGGAGGCAAGATGGTGGGAAAGCGTTCTGCTAGCATCGACTTTCCAGCGCCCGGTGGCCCAACAAGCAAAATGTTGTGTCCACCTGCAGCTGCGATTTCTANNGTTGTGGAGATGCTATCTTTGGTGTGGGCGGGGTAATAACTTGTGTACCTTTTAAAAAATTAACTAAGGAAAGAAGGGAAGGTACGGCAAGGATATCAAGATTACTGATCCAGGCGGCTTCGGATCCAGCATTGTGTGGACAAATAAATTTCCTTTTATTTTGGGCGCTTTGAAAGGCGCCAGGAAGAATGCCAGGCACATTACGAATGCTGCCATCTAACCCCAATTCTCCCATAGCAGTATAGTCACATAAGTCTGTGGGAAGAACATTCATTGCCGAGAGAACGCCCAGCGCAATAGGTAGGTCATAATGAGCACCTTCTTTTTGCACACTAGCGGGCGACAAATTGACAGTGATTTTTTGGGCGGGCAGCGCAAGGCCCATCGTGTGAAGCGCATTTCGAATGCGTTCCCGAGATTCTGCAACAGCTTTATCAGGTAAGCCTACAATGGTAAAAGCCGGCAGACCATTGGTAAGATGTACTTGTACTTCAATGTCGATGACATTGAGGCCTTGAAATGCAACCGTCCAAACCTTAGAAACCATCAGGGTTTTTCTTTATTTTTTTGGGTGGAATTTCTGGTCTATCTTCAGGCTCAGCCCAAGCTGTTTTTTGCGGCTTTTCTTTGNNCCCGAATTTCTTTAAGGGGTGAATCACGCATGCGGTCATTAAAAATTTTCCGTCGCCGTGTTTCATAAAGGGTCATTAAGCGTACATAGCTGATCACTTTTTTCACGTGACGCGCTTTGCGAACGGTTTGAATAACGGCATCTAATTCTTTTTGGCTTTTAGCAATTCCTGTCAAATATACTACCCCTCGAGAGACAGAAATTTCATAATTACGCGAACTTACATCGCCGTTCATGAATAATAAGGCATGAAGTTTTGTTGAAATCCATTTGTCTTTTGCGTAAGAGCCAAGAGAACCCGCTTCATCAACAGAAATTTCGTTGATCACTGTTTTAACCCCCGGCACTTGCCAGGCAAGGCGAATGGCATCTTCTTGCATGGTTTTATCTTGCACAGTTCCTGTTAACAGAACGCGGCCTTCGTATACATTGACATCGACTTTATGGTGAAGCACATGGTTGTGTTCAAACAAGACAACGTTGATACGGGTTTTGATTTCTTGGTCGGTAACATAACCGCCAATACCGCGTTCTTGAGATGTTGTATCTAAGCTGCCAACACCAGCAGAAAAAAAAGAAATGGGGGTGCAGCTTGTTAACAAAATACTAAAAATCGCCCACAAGAAATATTTGTATTTCATGTATCATTCACTCCATAAAACATTCTTAAGGTGTATCGGAAATTGGTGTCTATTGACAAGCAAAACATCGAATCTCACTTTTTTATGTGTCGGATGTTGTTGCAGATAAAGAAGAGCTGTGTTTCGCAGTCTCTTTTGTTGTTGGGGTGTCACCGCATAAGCGGCTTGTTCATGGGTATCCCGCATTTTTACTTCAACAAAAATAATGCAATCATTTGTTTCTGTAATTAAATCAATTTCACCCACAACCGTTTTGAATCGACTTTTGTGAATGCGATGCCCCTTTAAATGTAAATAAAATTTGGCAAACTTTTCTGCCCAAACACCTTTTGCATAAGCAGTGGATTTAGTCGTTTTCATTTTGAATCAGGGTTTGATAAATATCTTTGCGTGGTTGGTTAAGCAGCGTTGACAAAAGATGGGATGCCTCTTTATTGCCCAGTGCCTGACCTATTTTTTTCATGATATCTTCTTTGCCAGAAAAAGAGATTTTTTGACTTGCTTTTGCCCCTTCTACAAGAAGAACAATCTCCCCTTTCGGACGTGTTTCTTTTTCAAATAAAGATACAAAATCGCCAAGTGTGTGGTGGAAAACTTCTTGAAATTTTTTGGTCAGTTCTCGTGCCAAAACGGCCGGGCGATTTCCCAGTACATCGTGCAACAACTGCAATGTGCTTAAAAGTTTTGGTGCTGTTTCGTAAAAAATAAGAGTTCCAGGTATTGTCGATAAAGAGAGAATTTTGTCTCTCTTTTCCTTTTCTTTTGGGGGTAAAAATCCACAAAAATGAAATTCATTTGTTGGGAGTCCTGATAAAACAAGTGCATGAATACAGGCAGCGGGGCCGGGTATACCATCAACTTCGATGTTTTCCACATGGCATTGTCGTACGAGTTTATACCCAGGGTCTGAAATAAGGGGTGTTCCTGCATCAGATACAAGACCTACATTTTTTCCCATTGCTAAAGCTTTTAAAATAGAGGCACGATCTTTTTCAGTTGATTGATCGTTGTAGATATGAAGGGGCACTTTAATATCAAGATGACTCAGAAGTTTTTGAGTGGTGCGTGTATCTTCACAAAAAAGAAGATCTACGGTTTTAAGGGCATCTATGGCACGCAAAGAAATATCTTTTAAGTTGCCAATGGGGGTGCTGATAACAACAAATTTGCCCTTAGGAGGTTGGTTAGACATGTATATTTTTGTTCCTTATTTGTTCATAACCTATCAGTCTTTTTTGGATGGTTCAATCCTTTGTTTCTTATTTGACCTTTTTTATGAATGAACATAAAGTATTTCCAGGTGTTTTTATGAATCCACAAAAATTGACAGAGTATCAGTCGGGAAGTGTGCGCGAGCTTTTTTCTCTTGCGTGGCCTTTGATGATTTCGATTATGTCAGGGAACTTGATGTTTTTTACTGACAGATGGATTCTGTCTATGTACTCCCTCCACGCTATGAACGCTGCTGTTGTTGTGACATCAATTGTCAGTATTTTTCAGTTTGCACCTCTTGCCATTACAGGTATTTCAGAAGTGTTTGTAGGACAATATAATGGTGCAGGGCGCTATAAAGAAATTGGCCGCCCCGTTTGGCAAATGCTATGGCTTTCTGCTGGCCTCATTGTTATTTATGTGCCGGGGGCTTTTATTGGTGCTGAATATATTTCAGAAACTTTTCGTGCTGAAGGACGCCCCTATTTTATTTGGTGTATGTCCTTTGCTTATTTTATGCCAATGATAGCAGCCCTTTCAGGTTTCTACGCTGGCCGTGGTGAAGTTAAAATTTTAACAGTTGCAGCCATTATTTCTAATATTGCAAATGCAGGTCTTTCTGCGGTTCTGATTTTTGGTGCAGGCTTTATTCCCGCTATGGGAACTAAAGGTGCTGCTATTGGAACAGTGATAGCGCAATTTATATATGTAGCAATCTTGTTTTCTATTTTTATTAAGCGCGAGTTTCGAGAGAAATATGGAACACTAGACTTTCGTTTTAATAAAACGCTTTTTATGAATTGTATCAAAATTGGGCTACCAAGTGGGCTTAGCCATACAGTCGAGTTTGTTTCTTGGAGTATTATTGTTAATATGACAGCAGCACTAGGTGTTGCTTATGTGACAGTCAATGGACTGAGTGTCAGCTTTTTTGTGCTGTTTCTTTTTTTGGTAGAAGGGCTTCAAAAAGCTGTGACTGCCATTTGTTCTAACTTAATTGGTGCCGGTCAAATTGATCGGGTAAAAGAAGTATTTCGATCTGCACTAAAATTTCATGGCATTACAGCAATCATTGCTTTTGTGCCTCTTGTTCTTTTTTCAGAGCATTTAGCAGCATTCTTTGTACGTGATGAAGTAATGCTTGGTACGTACATGACATCTATGAAAATCTCTTTGTTTTTTGTGTGGCTCTTTTTGATCTTAGATGGTGCGAACTGGATTATGGTAGGCATGTTAACAGCAGCTGGCGATACGCGCTTTATTCTTAAGGTGAACACTTTTAATATTGTTTTCTTTTCTTTTTTGCCCACCTATTATTTTGTTGTGGTAAAAAAACTGCCCCCCGAAACAATTTGGGCCATTGGTACTCCCTATGCTTTGGCTGGAATATGTGTATTTTTCTGGCGTTATAAAAGTGGTAAATGGAAAAAACAAACTATTGAGGCAGAGAAGACGTCATAGCTTCAAGCGATCTTTTTTGTCTCATGTGTAAGAAGTATCCGACAGTCAATATCCCCATAACAAAGAGAATAATAAGCGATGCAAGCGCATTAATTTGGGGGGTTATCCCAAATTTTACGCTTGAGTAAATTAACATAGGCAGTGTCGTTGCTTCGGGGCCTCCCACAAAAGATGCCACAATTAAGTCATCCATAGACAATACAAACGACAAGAACCACCCAGAGATGAGGGCCGGCGTTAAAAACGGAATCATAATTTGAAAAAAAGCTTTAATAGGACGAGCACCTAAGTCCATGGCAGCTTCTAACAGGGTTTCATCAAAACTTACTAACTGGGCGTGCACAATGGCACATACGTAAGAGATAGAGAGAGTTGTATGGGCAAACGTGATAGCTGACTTTGTTCCGATACGGGGCCAACCAATCCATGATTCAAGGTTAAAAAACAAAAGAAGAAGACCAAGGCCCATGATGACTTCGGGCATAATAAGGGGCAAAGATACCAATACTTCAAAAAGATTTTTCCCCCGAAATTTTTTAAATTTTAAAATGATAATGGCTGATATGGCACCTAGGATAGTAGCGCCTGTTGCAGTGATAGCAGCAATCTCCAAACTTGTTAAAGTAGCATTCAAGATTTCGCTATTCATAAAAAGGGCTTTGTACCATTTCATGGAAAACCCTGTCCAAAAAATAACCTGTTTCGAGGAATTGAATGAAAACATTACAAGGCTGATAAGGGGTGTATACAAAAAAACATAACAAATAATAAGAGATGCCAAACCAAAACGAGAGGACTTCATACTTGTCCTCCGTGATGGAATTTTTTAACGATGGTGATTGGAAGCACCATAAAAATAATAAGGCAAATCGCAATGGTAGAAGCCATAGGCCAATCACGATTGCTGAAGAATTCTGTCCATATGGCTTTACCAAGAACAAAGTTTTCAGGGCCGCCTAAAATCTCAGGAATTACAAATTCGCCGATACAGGGAATAAAAACCAAAGTACATCCTGCAATGATTCCTGGCAAAGATAAAGGTAGCGTAATTTTTAAAAAAGTTTTCCAAGGTGTGCAACCAAGATCAGCTGCAGCCTCTAAAAGAGCAGGGTCAAATTTGCTTAAGTTTGTGTATAAAGGCAATACCATAAAGGGAAGATAGCAGTACACCATGCCGATGGTGATAGAGAAACTGTTCCCTAAAAGGGGGAGTGGATCGTTTATAAGATGCAGCTTGATTAGAAAATGGTTAATTAGTCCATTTTTTGAAAGAAGGCCGATCCAGGCATATACCCGTAACAAAAAAGATGTCCAAAAAGGAAGAAGAATTAAAAGCAATAAAAATGGTTGTGTTGATTCTTTGGTACGTGAAATGAAGTAAGCAATGGGGTAGCCAGCAATCAAACAAAGAAAAGTCGCAATGCTGGCTAACTTAATGGATTGTCCAAGCGCAAAACGATAGAGTTTATCTTGAAAAAGAATTAAGTAATTTTCGAAATCAAAAACAAGATTGAGTGTGGCATCCGACCATATAGTGAGGTTTTTGTAAGGGGGAATACCCAGTACAGATTCAGAAACACTAATTTTTAAAATAAGAAAAATAGGAATTAATAAAAAAATGATTAACCACATATAAGGTAGCCCAATCAAAAGTCTACTTTTTGATTGGGCGAGTTTATTGTGAATTGCTGTGATCAGTTTTTTCATTTTTTAGCTTGTTAGTACAATTGCATTGCCTGGTTTCCATGATAGGAATACCGTTTCATCCCAAGTGATGGCGGGTGTTTCTTGGCGCTTTTTATTAGGAAGTGTTGCCATTACAATTTTTTTATAAGGCGTTGTTTCAATGTAATAAATTGATACGTCCCCCAGGTAGGCGATGTTTTTGACAACACCTTGAACCCAATTGAACTTTTCTTTGGGTTTGGATTTTTGAATTACAACTTTTTCAGGACGCACACCGACCGTGACTTGGGCGCCTACGGCATGGCCACCTCCATCGTGTGCTTTTATGTTGTTTTTCAGTTCATCTGTTTCAATAATGGTTTCGTTGCGTGACTCTTCTTTGATGATGCCGTAAAACAAATTCATCGACCCAATAAAGTCAGCTACATATTCACTGTTAGGATACTCATACACTTCATTGGGGGTTCCCACTTGGCGAATACGGCCTTCTTCCATAATGCCAAGACGTGTTGACATCGTCATGGCTTCTTCTTGGTCGTGCGTTACAGTAATAAACGTAACTCCAATTTTCTCTTGAATGTTAACAAGTTCGAACTGCGTATGTTCACGAAGTTTTTTATCAAGGGCAGCAAGAGGTTCATCAAGTAAGACAAGCTTTGGTTTTTTAATCAAGCACCGGGCAAGGGCGGCTCTTTGGCGCTGTCCCCCGGACAATTGATGGGGTTTTCGAAGGGCATAGGGCTCAAGTTTAACCAGCGAAAGCATTTCTTTAACACGTTGCTGAATGGTTTTCTTACCTACTTTTTCTTGCTTTAATCCAAAGGCAATGTTGTCTTGAACGTTCATGTGTGGAAAAAGTGCATATNNTGACTGGAACATCATATTTACAGGGCGTTCGTGGGGGGGCAAGTTTGTAATATCAACGCCGTTGATCAAAATCGATCCTGTGTCGGGTGTTTCCAGTCCTGCTAAAATACGTAACAGAGTGCTTTTTCCGCATCCAGATGGGCCCAAGAGCGAGAAAAACTCGCCTTTAAAAATATCAAGGGATACGTGGTACAAAGCTGGAATGCCTTGATAAGATTTGCTAATATTTTTTACAGAAATATAAGGTTTGGCCGAGGGACTATGCCAATCCTCAATGTGCGTAAATTTTTGGAGTGCTTTTTTTACCATCCCTCTAATATGAATTATTTAGAAAAAAGCAACAACAGAAAATATGAGTTTACTTGTTTTTCAATGCTCTGGAATTAACACATAAAATGTTTTTTGAAAAAATAAAACAACTATCCTTAATTCCATGTTATAAGTGGTTTTTTTTAAATGAAAGAAAGGGATAAATGATGCATTTTATGTTCAGCTATTTATTTGCAGGGTTTATGTTGTTTTCACTCTCAGTTGTTGCTGGTTGGGAAAATTTCGATGAAGCTTATGAAGCAATGAAAGGAACACGGTGCCACCATCATGTAGTTTCTCTTTTTACAGGCGGGGAAAACAATCAGGGTGGATCAGGAATCCTTTTAGATGCACGACATGTACTCACAAGTGCACATACAGCGATTGTGTTTGGTGCTCCGGATAGTCCAGTGGGATGGGTGACGATGTGCAAAGACAACAATGATATTCAATCTCGCTCTCCTTGTGCTTACACTCTTGTAAACAAGAACAGTGGATGTTTTAATGAGCCCAAAACTAAGATGCTTTGGGGTGTAACCCAGTCTGCATTTAGCCCTATTGTTAAGTATGAATTGGTTTCTAGTGATGCAGAGGAAGTGGCTCCTATAGAGCACGTTACGACTGAATTACCGGATGATGTGGAAGATCTGCTAGGCATCATTCTGGAAAACCGTGATGAAAAGCCGACACTAATGGTTGTGGAACAAGCAATTACGGTAGATGTAGATTTGGCAGTTGTTACCCTAAAAGATCCCCTTCCTTATGATCAAGATAAGCCCACAGTTTTGGCGCCTTGGAAGCCTTCTCATCGGTGGGATGCAACTATCTTTGGTACGCCTGGGGTGTTGCTTGACAGCAAAGGTCAACGTGCCAAGATAGAGACTTTCAACTGGCAGAAATTGTTTTTCGCTGAAGGCCGACCTTCTTCTTTTGTAACAAACTTTAGGCCATTTCCAGTGGTACAAACTATGTATTCGGGCACCAAGGAAGATAGTAAATATGTCTCTGTTTTTGCTTCTTGCCCAACAGCGCCAGAAAATGATGATGCCTTTTCTCGAGAGGATTCTGCACATTTTCATGGATCAGAACTTTTGAAGAGCCCACTTTTATCACCTGTGCTTGGGGGGCAAAGTGGTGGTCCAGCAATTGATGGTAAGATGCATGTCCACAGCTTAGTATCGAGAGCGTTTACTGTTGAGCACAAGAAGAAAATGTATCATGTGAACGAGCACCAAGGATTTAGCCCTGAGATTTTAGCGCGTATCACGGAGCTGACGAAACAGTAGCCTTTAAGACTTGTTTTCTTAGAAATTTTTATGCTTCTTATTTAAACTCAAATTAGATTTTTTAATTTAAAATGTTTATGTAAATAGCAGCTTAGAAAAGCTAAGTATGAATGGTAAGAATTTTTCTGTGCGCTTTTATCGCTATGTTTCATTGAGTTTTCTGTCTTATTTGAAAAAGTAACAGGCAAATCTATGACACGAGCCAATTCGATAGAAGAGACCAAGATCGAGCTAGAAAATTCTTAACCCAATCAATCACCCAGGCAGATGCCTAAGCCGCGGGCAGTACGTACCATGGTACCTTCTAGATCAACTTGTTGATATGTTTTGATAGCATCTACCAAATCAACATCTACTACTTCCCTGTTTTGCCAAGCAACCATTCGGTTAAATTTTCCTTGGGCAACAAGTTCAACGGCGCGCACGCCAAAGGCGGCAGCAAGAAGACGGTCTTGTGCAACGGGTTGCCCCCCCCTTTGCACATGGCCAAGGGCAATGACACGGGCATCGATCCCCATTTTTTTATCAAGTTCATTAACAAGGAAATTGCCGACTCCGCCGTATCGTTTTGACCCATCGCTGTACTGAACCATGAATGTTTCACCGTCTTTCAGGCGGGCCGCTTCTGACACAACAATCAGTGCGAACCCACGTCCTTCTGACATAACGTTTTTAATTTTTTTTGTTACAGACTCCATTGAAAAAGGAATTTCAGGCAGCAAAATGACATCTGCCCCGCCTGCAATGCCGGCATTCAACGCGATGTGCCCCGCATCCCGACCCATGACTTCAAGAACCATAACACGATCATGGCTGGCAGCTGTGGGTTGAAGACGGTCTAATGCTTCAGTGGCAACACTGACAGCGGTTTCAAACCCAATGGCTTCAGTAAGACCAATGTCGTTGTCAATTGTTTTGGGAATACAAACGATATTGATGTCACCGCGTGAGGCAATTTCATGCATAATCTTAAAACTGCCATCGCCCCCTGTAATAATCAGCGCATCTAAGTTAAGAGAGTGATAGTTTTTGATAAATTCTTGGCTGCGATCAATGACTTTTCCATCTTTCATTTTATAGGCAAGGGGATCTCCTTTTGTTGTGGTCCCCAAAATGGTGCCTCCAAGACGAAGAAGGACATGATTAATGCCGTGGAAGTCAGAATCAAGTTCGCGATATCTGAGCGGAGTTGTGAGAAGGCCGTGTCCGCCTCCTTCAATGCCAATGACATCCCAGCCGTGATTAACTTTGGCAGCATGAACAACAGCTCGAATAGTCGCGTTGAGACCGGCACAATCGCCGCCGCTTGTAATGATTCCAATCCTTTTTGTCATGTACGCTCCTTAAGATTGCTTTTTAACAATAGGGCAACCCCAATAAAAATAAAACTGTCTGCAAAGTTAAACGCCGGCCAATGATACGACGCACAATGGAAATCAATAAAATCGATTACACCACCATGAAAAAATCGATCGATTATATTTCCCAGTGCCCCGCCCAGAACAAGAGACAATCCCCACATACTATCCCGTTTTTGGGCATTGTACAGCATATATGCAACGTAAAGAGTTAAAAAAATAATAAGGATAGTAATGAGCCAAAAAACGAAAGATCCTTCATGGTTAAATAGTCCAAAACTAATCCCTTTATTTTTGATGAAAACAATAGATAAAAATGAAAAAACTTCTTCAGGCAAGGATGAAACTGATCGAAGAATGTACAGTTTAGAAATTTGGTCGAGGAATACGGTGAAAAAAACAAGCATCCATGGAACAGGATTAAATCTCATGATCTTCCACTACTTTTGCACATCGTCCACAAAGTTCAGATTCGGTAGACACTTCTTCTAATATTTTCCAGCATCGAGAACATTTTTGGCCAGTTGCATGGTGCACGATTGCACCGACATGAGGCACATCTTCAAGTTGATAAGCATCTTTTGTCGGTTCTTCAAAAACAAGACGTGCTTCGGATGTAATGATAAAATCGGCTATATGAATATTTTCAAAGAAGTGCGCATCTTTGGAGCCGACATAAATGTCAACGCGGGCTTCTAGGCTTGATCGAATCATTCCTTCTGTGCGCTTTTCTTCCAGAGCACCAGTAACAACACGACGAAGATTACGCAACATACTAAAAGTTTCTTCTAGATGGGGTTGATTCCAGTCGGAGGGTGTTTTTTGAAATGTTTCCAAAAAAATACTTTNNCCAAGCTTCTTCCATGGTGAAAGTTAAGATGGGCGCAAGCCATTTCGAAAGATAGTGGAACACGTGATAAAGAACTGTTTGTGTGCCACGTCGATTAAGGCTATCGAGTCGATCACAGTATAAGCGGTCTTTCCGGATATCAAAGTAAAAAGCAGAAAGGTCGTTGATACAGAACTGATAAAGTTCTTTAAAAATTTCGTGAAAATCAAAACTAAGAATATGTTTTTCAATCACACTTTCAAGTTGTACAAGTTGATGCAGTACCCACTGCTCAAGGGGTTCAAGCTGTACATGATCAACCAAATTTTCATCTTTAAATTCTGATAGATTGCCTAAAAGATACCTGAAGGTATTTCGAATTTTTCGGTAAATATCAGTCTGACGGGTGAGGATATTTTTCCCAATACGCAGATCATCAAAATAGTCGGATGTTGCGACCCAAAGGCGCAGAATATCGACCCCATATTCCTTTACAATATCTTCTAAATTAATGGTGTTCCCAAGGGATTTAGACATCTTATATCCCTTTTCATCGACCACAAATCCGTGCGTAAAAAGGGTTTTGTAAGGGGCTTTTTTCCGGGTTGCAATCCCATGCAAAAGGGATGATTGAAACCATCCACGGTGTTGATCCATGCCTTCTAGATAAAGGTCGGCGGGCCATTTCAAATCACTTTTCCCTTCGAGGGTAAAAGCGTGCGATGCGCCGCTTTCAAACCATACATCCAAAATATCAAACACTTGTTCATAGTCAGATGCATTATACTTTTCACCTAAAAATTCTTGAGCATCTTTTTGATACCACGCATCGGCTCCATCTTTGCACATGGCGTCATAAATACGCTGATTCACATTATCATCTTTAAGCGGTTCCCCTGTTTTCTTAGAAACAAAAAGGGCAATGGGTACGCCCCAGCTGCGCTGTCGAGATAAACACCAGTCAGGGCGATTTTTGACCATGGAAGCCAGGCGTTTATGTCCTTGTTGTGGGTACCACGAAATTTCTTCCATTGCTTTTAAGGCATCGCTTCGTAAGTGTGCATGATCCATACTAATGAACCACTGAGATGTGGCACGATAGATGAGCGGTGCCTTAGAACGCCACGAGTGCGCGTAGCTGTGTTGAATAGTTGTATGGAAAAGTAGGTGGCCAGCTTCTTTAAGTGCATCGATTACAAGAGGATCGACCTTAAAAATATGTTGGCCACCAAAAAGAGGAACATGGTCGTAATATACGCCGTCACCACCCATCAATTCAGGCACTTCCAAATCATGGGCTTTGCCAAGTTCGAAGTCTTCTACCCCGTGACTGGGGGCAGTGTGTACAAGCCCTGTGCCTTGGTCAAGGGTGACATGGTCACCGGCAACAAGGGGAACGTTGAAGCCGTACCCTTGATTGAAAAGAGGATGTTGTGCCTTTAACCCTTTAAGTTCTTTGCTTGGTATTTTGTGAAGAACAGTATAAGTGTCGTTAGTTGCATTTTCGAGAGATTTTAACAATGATTCCGCAATAATGAATGTATTTTCTTTGTTCTGCACCAAGAGGTATGTGGCATCATCCATATAGGCAATGGCTCGGTTTGCAGGTAAGGTCCAGGGTGTTGTTGTCCAAATAAGGGCTGACGCTTTGTGGCCCCACTTTTTTTCAGCCTCAGTGATGGGGAACAGCACATAAATTGAAGAAGATGTTTTTTCTTTGTATTCAATTTCTGCTTCTGCCAAAGCTGTTTTTTCAATGACTGACCATTGAACTGGCTTTAACCCTTTATAAAGATGGCCACTCATAAGGACACGGTGCAACTCACGCACAATGGCGGCTTCTGTTTCAAAATCCATGGTCAGATAGATATCGTCCCAGTCACAAATAAGCCCGAGTCGTCCAAATTCTTTTTTTTGAATGTCTACCCACTTTTGTGCAAAATTGCGGCATTCTTCCCGGAACAATAGGGTGGGTATATCGTCTTTATTTTTTTTCTTAGCACGATATTTTTCTTCAATTTTCCATTCAATGGGAAGGCCATGACAGTCCCATCCAGCAATATAGGGCACACGGTGTTTTTGAAAGCGCTTATATTTAATGACCATGTCTTTAAGTATTTTGTTAAGCGCGTGGCCCATATGAAGATGACCGTTGGCATAGGGAGGGCCGTCATGCAAAATGTAGGTAGGCCATTCTTTACTATGTGCATCAATTTTTTTGTGCAATTTTTTTGCATTCCACCCATCAATAATTTTTCCTTCCAAAACGGGTAAATTGGCCCGCATAGAAAAAGATGTGTTAGGAAGAAAAACGGTATCTTTGTATTTACTGTGGCTCACGAAAACAAATTTCCTTTCGGATAATAATTCTTCTGTTTATAAGGGGGTCTTTGCGAAAAGGCAAATTTAAGATGATTCAGATGGTGTATCTGCTGGTGATTCAGATGTCTCAATCTCATTCATTAATAGATCGTTTTCTGATTCGTCTTCTTCAACAATGCGCTCTGCTGAAACAACTTTTTCTGTGTCTGGCAGACGGAACACTCGAACACCTTGTGTTCGTCTTCCGGCAATACGAATTTCAGAGACGCGAGATCGTATCATTTGTCCACCATCTGTGATCAACATCAAATGGTTTGACTCTGTTACAGGAAAACAAGCCACGATGTTGCCTGTCTTCTCGGAAAGGTCCATGTTTGTTATGCCTTGTCCGCCACGACCTGTGAGACGATATTCATAAGATGATGTGCGCTTACCTGAACCACGCTCGGAAATGGTGAGCAAAAATTCTTCAAGTTGGTGCATTTCATCGAATTTTTCTTCAGAAAGTGCTGCGTGATCAAGATCACTTTGATCGCCTTCAGCACGCATGAGTCGTGATTTTTTCAAATATGCATCACGTTCTTCTGTCGAAAAATCGCCGTGATTTAAGATGCACATTGAAACAATGTAATCGTCGTCTTTAAGTCTGATGCCACGCACACCTGTTGAATTTCGTCCCGAGAATACACGCACATCTGTGCTACGGAATCGAATGCATTTTCCATGGTAAGTGGATAGAAGAATGTCATTGTTTTCGTCACATGTAGCCACAGATACAAGGGATTCTCCTTCCTCAAGTTTCATGGCAATTTTTCCATTTGTTCGAATATTTAAAAAGTCGCTTAGTTTGTTTTTACGTACATTCCCTTTCGATGTGGCAAAAACAATTTGCAAATTTTCCCACGTTTCTTCTTCGGTAGGAAGGGGCATGATCGTTGAAATTTTTTCATCTTTTTCAAGAGGTAAAATATTGATTAGTGCTTTTCCTTTGGCTGTCGTGCTGCTCATGGGCAAGCGATAGACCTTTAACACATAGGCGCGTCCCAAAGATGAGAAAANNGAAAAACAAAATAGGGGTATGTGTATTGGCCACAAATAACTGATCGACAAAATCCTCTTCGCGTGTTTGCATGCCTGAACGCCCTTTCCCGCCACGTCTTTGTGCCCTGTACACAGAAAGTGGAACGCGCTTAATGTATCCAGAATGGCTAACCGTTACAACCATGTCTTCTTTTTGAATGAGGTGTTCGATGTCTGTTGTAATTTCACCTTCAACAATTTCAGAACGGCGCGGGGTTGGGAATTTATGTTTAATGTTTTGAAGTTCACTTTTAAGAATGGAAAGTACTTCAGAGCGGTTTGATAGAATGTAAATATAGTGCTCAATTTGTTTCACAAGCGCTGAAAGTTCTTCAACGATTTTATCGCGTTCCAAGCCTGTTAAACGGTGTAGACGAAGATCAAGGATAGACCGGGCTTGTTTTTCAGAAAGGCGGTAAGTTGTTGGCTCTGGCTGGTCATCATCGGCTTCTTCGATAAGGCGAATGACGGGCCCCATGGTGTGCACGGGCCAATCGCATTCGACGAGTTGATTTTTGGCTGTGTTCGAATCAGGTGCTTTGCGAATTAGTTCGATAATGGCATCAATATTAGCAACGGCAAGGGCAAGTCCTACGAAGACATGGCTTTTTTCACGTGCTTTCTCAAGCTCATATTTTGTGCGGCGCACAATGACTTCTTCACGGAAGCGATAAAAAGCCTCAATCATGTTTTTCAGATTCATGGTTTGAGGTTTGCCGCCGTTCAATGCCAACATATTGGCGCCGAATGAATCTTGAAGTTGGGTATATTTATAAAGTTGATTCAGAATCACATGGGGGTCAATATCGCGCTTAAGCTCAACCACCATGCGCACGCCTTCTCTGTCAGACTCGTCACGCAAGTCAGAGATGCCTTCGATGGTTTTGCTATTCACAAGCTCAGCAATTTTTTCCATGAGGCGAGACTTGTTTACCTGGTATGGGATTTCTGTGAAGATGATAGATTCTCGGTCTTTGCTGTTTTGCTCAAAGTGTGACNNGAGGAACCGTTTCCTGTTTGATACGCCTTTAACACACCTTCTTGGCCCATAATTTGCCCACCTGTTGGAAAGTCGGGACCTGGGATATGAACCATTAATTCTTCGATTGAAATATTAGGATTGTCTACATAAGCACAGCAGCCATCAATCACTTCGCCTAAATTGTGTGGCGGAATATTTGTGGCCATTCCGACAGCAATTCCCCCTGCACCATTTACCAATAAGTTCGGAAACTGTGCAGGTAAAACGGTAGGCTCTTTTGTGCTTTCATCATAGTTTGGTTGAAAATCAACCGTTTCTTTGTCGATGTCTTCAATTAAAAAGTGCGCAGGATGCGAAAGACGGGCTTCTGTGTACCGCATTGCTGCAGCTGGGTCGCCATCCATAGAGCCAAAGTTTCCCTGTCCGTCGATAAGCGGAACAGACAGAGAGAAAGTTTGCGCCATTCGAACCATCGCATTATAGATGGCTAAGTCACCGTGGGGGTGATAGTTACCCATTACGTCCCCGACAACACGGGCTGATTTTCTGTAAGGTCTATTGTAATCAAGCCCACCCTCTTTCATAGAATAGAGAATGCGGCGATGGACAGGTTTGAGTCCGTCGCGTACGTCTGGCAAAGCCCGACTTACGATTACGCTCATAGCGTAATCGAGATAAGATTTTTTCATCTCATCTTCGAGAGTGATCGGGAGAATTGATTTTAGTTCTTCTGTCGGCATATTTTATGCAACACCCTTAGAATGGGATATCATCATCAAGATCTGAAAAAGCATTTTCAGGGGTTTTGGTATCTGACATTGATGTGTCTATGACAGGGGTTTCTGATCCTGCGATTCGTCCATCAAGAAGGGTCAACTCTCCTTTGAAACGAGACAAAACGACCTCTGTTGAATAGCGATCTTGGCCTGCATTATCTGTCCACTTTCGTGTTTGGAGCTGCCCTTCCAGGTAAAGTTTTGATCCTTTTTTAACGTACTTTTCAATTACATCTGAAAGTCTGTCATTAAAGACAACAACTCGATGCCATTCCGTACGATCCTTACGTTCGCCCGTTGTTTTATCTTTCCATATTTCTGATGTTGCAAGCGATAAATTAGCGATCTTAGACCCATCACTGCTGTGTCTGATTTCGGGATCTTTTCCCACATTGCCAACCAAAATTACTTTATTGATACTTCCAGACATTGACATTCCTTTTCTTAACTAGGGTCCCATCATAGTCAATTTTCTGCTAGATCACAATCATTATGATTGGCCTTCCTTTGAATTGGGGGGTGTTATTTTTTCTCTATGACTTTATTGTGCAGAATTAAGGGCAAGCCGTTTACGTGATAAACACAAAAGTGACGAACTTTTTTGCTTTTTGCTTTGAGTTTCATATTCTTTTTTTGTCGGAAGGAAATACTATTTTTTTCTTTGGGGGTACTTGAAAAATGATTTTTTCGAACCCGCCACAGCACATCATTTTTATCTTGATAAAGATATTTTCTAACAAGAGAGAAGAACATTCTATATGTCATGATTGGGCACGAGAAAAAGGTTGTATTTTTGTGTCGCGCTGTAATGGAAAGGGTGGTTATTGACTTAGGTAAATAAAAAGACCATTCCCACGGAATTGAATAAGTGCATTCACATGTAAAGCCTTTGGGCCTTCCAGAAAATGTCCCTTTATAATCTACCATGCATACTTTTTTTGTGAGCTCTAAACTTGATGGATCTGTTTCTAGTGTGGCATGCGGGTGATTACCTGCGATTTGGCAAAGCTCTTTTTTTGTAAGAATCGGGCAAGTGGCTGAAGAGTGTTCAATGGAAAAAGCTTTAAAGCACACAAGGCATAGAAAACATAACAAGTATTTCACAAAAATCCTCTTTATGAGCAAGATTACACCGATTTGTGGGCAAGAATCAAAAAGATTATTCGGAGGGTTGTTGTTCTCTTTTTACAATGAAGGGAATGTGCGTATTACCAAACTTCAAGTAACGAAGAAGGTAGGTTTGTGAAGCTTCAATGGTTGTTGGAGAATTGATAGGCGCTTTTAAGGCACGCTTCCTAAGCATGCGCCCAAAGCGATTTGCTTGTTTTGTCTTCCATACTGTACCATCTATTTTTTTTCGCGAGTGAAAAGTTAAATCTTGATAATCTAAATAAGACAGTACAGGGCAGGATGTTGCGGCGTGGGTGCGCAACATGATACCTGTGTGTGCCATTTTGGTGTAATTGATACTTTTAGCCCACAGCTCTGGCACTTCATACCAGCAGGCGGTACCAGGTTCTCCTGTTATAAAAAGCATGTGTTTTTTGTTTTTAGCAGTACACATTCTTTGCAACTTTATTTTAAAAAAGCGGTCAAAAAGAAGAGAGTTTGGCCTTTTGAGAACCTGACACAAAGGTGCTTTTTCATTGCTTCCTTCTGATTTTGGGGCCCAAAAAGCAAAAATGATAAGAATAAAAAACCTTACTAACATACTGAAATTCATTAACTCCCTGATACCTTCAGAATAAGCTTTTCTAGCTTCGAATTAAAGAAAAAATTATGTATGATTTTGATACCACAAATTAAAGCTGATTACAGTCCAAATTTGTGTGCCATAATCGTGGCGTTCTGTCTGGTGTTGATCCCATATGTTAGTGATTTGTTTTTTATCAATAAAATCATTTTCGGTGTAAATAATCTCTTCTGCCCATTTTTTTAAAGGTCCTCTAAGCCAAGTTGAAAGAGGGATCGCGAAACCTCTTTTTGGGCCTGCGTAAAGGGATTGAGGGATATGTTTTTCTAGGACCTGTCGAAGAAGCCACTTGCTTTCTCCGTGACGTAATTTTGTATTTGCTGGCAGCTGCCAAACCCGTTCGACAATGCGATGGTCTAAAAGTGGGACTCGAGCTTCTAGGCCGGTGTGCATAGATGCCCGGTCCACTTTTGTTAAAATGTCATTGGGTAAATAGTCAATTAAGTCCCAGTACTGGAAGTGTTCAAATGGCTCTAGATGCACAAACTTTCTTTCAGGCTTCAAATGGGGAAGGGGTATATGGGTTAGCGGAATTTTTTGACTGGTTAGCTTATAGTAAAAATCCTCAATAGAATCTGCGCAAAAAACGTGGGCCATTTTTTGTAGGGTTCCTTTTAAATTACCATCCGTTTGCAGCACTGATTTTGCAAAACTGTGATTAAGAAGAGGGCTTAACAGTAAAATCATATTTTGGGCGCCTACTTTTAAGAAAGGGGGCATCTTGGAAATAAAAGGCCAAAGTTTTTGCACCGCACGATATCGGTTATAACCTGCAAAAACTTCGTCGCCACCATCTCCTGATAAGGCTACGGTTACGTGTTGGCGCGCTGTTTTAGAAACAAGCAGCGTGGGGATTTGAGAGGAATCACTAAAAGGTTCATCATAGGCGATATGGGCGTCTTTTGCCATGTGCAGAGATTCTTTGGTCGTAATGATGGTTTCATTATGATCTGTACCCAGATATGTGGCAATTTTTCTGGCCTGGGGTGCTTCGTTAAAGGGATCTTCTTCAAACCCAATGGAAAAAGTTTTAATTTTGTTTGGGGATAAGGTCTGCATTTTGGCTGCGATGGTGGCGCTATCGATGCCTCCAGACAGGAAACAACCAATTGGCACATCTGAGACGAGTCTTTTTTGAACAGCATCGGTGATCAGTATGTCAAAATCATTGATAAGCTGATCCGGCGAAGAGAGATTTTTTTTAGGTTGTATACTGTCTTCAACTGACCAATACGCTTTTTTTTGAATATTTTTTTCTTGATCAACAACGAGAATGTGGCCAGGTTCTAGCTTGAAAATATTTTGGTAAATTGATTGTGGGGCGGGCACATACCCTTTTAGAAAATATGCACCCACTGCTTCAGTGTCGATATTGAATTTCCAATGGGAAGCCGGCTTTAGGCTTTGCAATTCTGATCCAAAGGCAAATATGTTATTCTGCATGCCCCAATAAAGGGGCTTGATGCCCAGTCGATCGCGCACAAGAAAAAGCTTTTTGGATGCCGTATCCCACAGGCAAAAAGCGAACATGCCAATCACTTTTTGTAAGGTTTCTTCGATGCCAAAATGGGCACACATTTCAAGGATTGCCTCTGTATCCGACTTTGTTTTTAACGTGAGGCCGTTCTGCTTTAACGTGTTTCTGAGGGATTGATAATTATATATCTCGCCGTTGTATGTGATGACAAAACGCCCTGAGTTTGACACCATGGGTTGGCTAGCAGAGGTTGATAAATCTATAATTGAAAGACGGCGATGGCCTAAGGCTAGATGTGCTTTTGTGTCTACCCATACACACGCGCCATCAGGTCCTCTGTGCGAGAGGGTGTCGGTCATTTTTTTTGTGGTTGCTTTGAGGTGGGGCAAAGATTCTTGTTTAGAAAAGTCCCAAATACCCGTGATGCCGCACATATAAAACCCTATGATAAATGTCTGTGATCAATACACCCCTTATTTTCACGTAGCGATAAGCAAAGTCAATTGCCTTTTTTATGATAGTTATTTATATTCTCAAGAATGAATAATTTTTTTAAAGACTTAAGAGAGGCGCTGAGCAAAACACCTGTGTGGTGGTATATGTCTCGGAGAGACCTTGTTGGCCGATATCGCCGGACAACCTTGGGTCCTTGGTGGATTACAATCGGAACAGGTATTGGTATTGGTGCTATGGGTACTGTTTGGGGATTGTTTTTCGGCATGAATTTGCAGGAATTTTTTCCCTACTTGGGCGCAGGCTATGTGCTTTGGATGTTTATTTCTTCTGTTGTTACCGAATCTCCTATGATTTTTATTGAAATTGCACCTATGCTGCGCTCGATAAAAATTCCAATACTGATATATATTTTTACAAGCGTGATGCGCCATGCGTACACTTTATTCCACAATTTTTTTATTGTGGTGCTTATTTTTGGTGTGTTTAAAATTTATCCTAAGATGGAAACTCTTCTCTTTATCCCAGGGTTAATACTTCTTTTCATTTCAGCTTATTTTGCGAGTTTGATCTTAGCTTTTTTTGGTGCCCGCTTTCGTGACGTATCGCACATTATTAATTCATTTATGACTTTTATTTTCTTGCTGACCCCCATTATGTGGCGACCTGAAATTTTGTCTGGAAAAAAGGCTTTTCTTGTTTACCTAAATCCATTTTCTTACTATTTAGCAATTCTGCGAGATCCTCTGTTGGGTCGTGTGCCAGCTATGACGTACTATTATGGCGTGTTTGCAATGATTGGTATAATGATTCTTGCCGCTGTCTATATATATAGACGTGTTGCACATCGTATCGTTTTTTGGGTTTAAAATGTCTGTTGTTTCATTAAAAAAAGTGTCCGTTGATTTTCCTATTTTTAATGGAGAAAAATTTTCCTTAAGAAGTACAATTATCAATAAACTTGGTGGACAACTTTCACAAAAAGATGACTCTGTTTCCAGCGTTAAAGCCTTAAAAGATATTACCTTTGAGGTTCAGAAGGGAGACCGAATTGGTCTTGTAGGGCACAATGGATCTGGCAAATCAACGCTGCTTCGCACAATTGCAGGCATCTATACGCACACTTCTGGAGAGCTTCGTGTATCGGGTAATGTTTCAACACTTTTTGACATTGGATCCGGCTTTAATGATGAAATGACGGGCAACGAAAACCTTTTCTTTGGTGCGCTTATTTATGGAAACTCTTTCAAAAAAGCCCAGGAAAGCATGCCGGCGATGCAGGAATTTACGGAACTTGGGGATTATCTAAACCTACCAATGAGAACTTACTCGCAGGGCATGAAAACCCGTATTGGTTTTGCGGTTGCGACCAATTTTGAGCCCGATATACTTTTGATCGATGAAGTTTTTGGGGCGGGGGACAAAGATTTTTTCGCAAAATCTCAAAAAAGAATTGAATCGCTTGTCGAAAAAAGTAACTCACTATTTTTGGCGTCGCATAGCGATGATCTGATTAGAAAATTTTGCAATAAAGCTATTCTGATGTCTCATGGTGAGATGAAAGCTTTTGGTGCGGTGGAAGATATTTTTTCACTGTATTATGAAGGAAGTCCGAAAGTATAAACATCATGATGACGGTCAAACCATTTCGTGGAACACATGATCTATTTCCAGAAGAACGATCAAAACATCTAATTGTTGAGAAATGCGCCCGCTTTATTACAACGCTCTATGGATTCAAAGAAATAGCGACCCCTATTTTTGAGTATATTGATGTATTCGTGCACACGCTTGGGGATACATCTGATGTAGTGAATAAAGAAATGTTTACTTTCAATGATCGACACGATGACGTGTTGGCATTGAGACCTGAAGGAACAGCCGGTGTTATGCGTGCTGTTTTATCTCATAAGTTGCAGCATACAGCACCTCATAAGTATCTGTATATTGGTCCAATGTTTCGGTATGAACGCCCCCAAGCAGGGCGCACGCGACAGTTTCACCAAGTAGGAGTTGAGCATATTGGTGAAGCAAACCCTTTGTCAGATGCTGAGATCATCGCATGTGGTCACCACTTTTTAGAATCCCTTAAAATTAGCGGGGACATTACTCTAGAAATTAACACACTTGGGGATACTGATTCTAGAAACAAGTATCGAAAAGCGCTTATTTCTTTCCTTGAAAAATATAAAAATGATCTTTCAGAAGATTCTTTAAATCGTTTGGAAAAAAACCCATTGCGAATTCTGGATTCTAAGGATAAGAAGGATCAAGAAATCCTTAAAGATGCGCCCCAACTTACTCAGTATTTGACACCTGATTCTCAAAAGTTTTTTGGTAATGTTCTTGAAGGGATTACAGCCTTGGATATTCCCTTTAAATTGAACCCGTATTTGGTGCGTGGACTTGATTATTATGGTCACACGGCGTTTGAATTTAAGGCATCTAATTTGGGTGCACAAAGCACTGTTTTAGCAGGAGGCCGCTATGATGGATTATCGGAGCAAATGGGTGGCCCATCACTGCCATCTGTTGGTTGGGCTGCTGGTATTGAGCGTTTAGTGATGTTGAGCACATTGTTGCCTAAAAAAATAGCGTGTGTAGCGATTATTCCTATGGGACAAGCAGCGGAAAATTATTCTTGGCGTTTAGCTGACACATTACGCAATAAAGGCATTTCAGTTCATTTAGATTACGAAGGTAGCCTAAAGTCGCGTATGAAAAAAGCTGACAAGAAAGAAGCAGTTGCGGCTTTGATTATTGGAGATGAAGAAATTAAAAGCCAGAAAGTAACGTTCAAAAATCTTGTGACTGGTGATCAATCGCTTATCAAAGTTGATGAAATTGAGTTGTTCTTAAAATCGATTGGTTCTTGTTAATGTCTTTTTTACCTAAATTAGAAAAAATGATTGTTCGGCATCAACATCTTGAAGAGATGTTGAGTCAGGGAACATTGTCTTCTGAAGATTTTGTAAAAACATCCAAGGAACTTGCAGAGTTAAGTGACATTGTTGATGTAGCTAAAGTGCTGTTGTCTCATCAAAACGAGATAAAAGAGCTTCAAGAAATGGTTGCAGAAGGAACGGATATAGAAATAAAAAAAATGGCAGAAGAAGAGTTGCGGGTTCTCGAGAAAAAAATACCCGATCTTGAAAAGCAAATTAAAATTTTGCTACTTCCAAAAGATGTTGCTGATACGAAAAATGCAATTTTAGAAATTCGTGCCGGTACAGGGGGAGACGAAGCTGCCTTGTTTGGTGCAACACTTCTTCGCATGTATCAACGCTATGCCGAGCAGCAAAAATGGAAACTGGAAATTTTAGATCTTAGCGAAACAGATTTGGGGGGGGTAAAAGAGTGTACCGCTACCGTTACAGGGAAAAATGTGTTTTCTCGTTTAAAGTTCGAGTCCGGTGTGCACCGAGTGCAGCGTGTTCCTGAAACGGAAACCCAGGGACGTGTGCATACCTCGGCAGCAACAGTGGCAGTATTGCCAGAAGCAGAAGAAGTAGACATTCATATTGAAGAAAAAGATCTGCGTATTGATGTATTCCGATCCAGTGGTCCAGGGGGACAATCGGTGAATACAACAGACAGTGCGGTGCGTATTACCCATTTGCCCACAGGGCTGGTTGTGCAGCAGCAAGATGAAAAATCTCAACACAAAAACAAAGCAAAAGCCCTGAAGGTTTTACGTTCTCGGTTATATGATTTAGAGCGTGAAAAAGTTCAGTCTGCGCGCTCTCAAGACCGCAAGTCGCAAGTGGGCTCTGGGGACCGATCCGAGCGGATTCGCACCTACAATTTTCCCCAAGGGCGCCTAACAGACCACCGAATTAATCTAACACTCTATAAGCTTGAGCAAATTATTAATGGTGATGCCCTTGATGAGGTGATACAAGCACTCATAACAGAAGATCAGGCCGCAAGACTATCTAGTTTAGAGGAGTAATGTATGGTTCAACACGCATCGATAAAGACACTTGATGATCAGTATCAATCTCTTCTGAAAGAAAAAAATATATGGGCGCCTAAATGTCCTGTTTCGCTAGAAAGGCTGCGCATTGTTGAAATTCCTTATTTTTCCTTTTCTGGAAAAACAGAATGGGGTCAACTGGTTGTTATGGATGCTGTTGCGCCCTTTGTGCTGAATATTTTTGAAGAATTACATGACCGCCAATTTCCTATTTATAGCATGAAGCCCATCGAAATTTTTGATGGTAGTGATGATGCGTCTATGGAGGCTAATAATAGTTCAGCTTTTAACTATCGAGAAATTCCTGGGCGGGGCATTATTTCTATTCATTCTTATGGGCTTGCAATCGATATAAATACGGTACAAAACCCATACATGGGGAATTCGTATTTAAGTAAAGAAAAGGCGTGTACTTTAATTGAGGTGTGGCCAAAGCAAGGTATCGAATTCATTAACCGCCTCCATCAAAGGAAAGGGATGGTTGAACCTATTGTGGATGTTTTTCATAAATTTGGGTTTCGTGACTGGGGTGGAATGTGGAAAGATTTAATGGATTATCATCATTTTCAAACGCCAAGGCATCTCGCATTTTTGCTGGCTGAAATGACAGCCGAAGATGCCATCAAATTTTTTGAATGGTATGTAGATCACCCGGAAGTCGTTCTTGATGAAGAGAACATCTTGAAAGACTACAAGAAAAATCCCACAGCATTTATGCGACAATATGAAAAATAAAAAGCATAGAGTCTCGTGTTGAATAACTGTTTGAAAACACGATGTTCTTAAAACATTTCCTTCTTGAAACGGCAAAACAATATCCAGATGTACCGAGACATCATTTGCGGGTATTGATGGCGTTTTTATTACAGCGGTCGTCCGAATTTTTAATTCAACATCCTGAACTGGAAATAAATGAAGATACCTCTGAAAATTTCTTACAACTTGTGGCGGCATTGTCTGATGGGAAACCGCTGAGCCGTATTATGGGCCAACGGGAGTTTTGGGGGCTTAATTTTTTATTGTCTGCGGAAACTTTGGATCCACGCGCAGATAGTGAAACCCTTATTGAGGCGACACTAAAACTTTTCCCGAATCAAGAAGACTCGCTTCGCATTTTAGACTTAGGCACTGGAACGGGTTGTCTTATTATTTCTCTTTTAAAAGAGTATAAAAATGCCGAAGGTGTGGCGGTTGATCAAAGTGAAGATGCACTAAAAACAGCTAAATTGAATGGCACGAAGCACCAGGTTTTAGAACGCCTTTCCTATGTGAGAAGTAATTGGTTTGAAAACGTGCAGGGAAAATTTGATCTTATTATTTCGAACCCTCCTTATATCTCTGAAGAGGACTATCAAGATTTGGCGGCAAATGTAAAAAACTATGATCCCAAAGCAGCCCTTATAGGAGGGGAGGATGGACTTCTAGCCTATCGTGAAATTGTGAAGTCGGCGCCTGATTTTCTCAAAAATAAGGGTGTTTTGTTGCTAGAGCTTGGACAAGGGCAAGATGAAAAAGTAAACCAATTTTTGAAAAAGATTGGTTTTGATTCCATTCAAACTTTCAAAGATTTATCAGGCATAACACGTTGTATTTCAGGCCAGAAATAAGAAAATAGATCTTCTCAATAGAAGGGTTTTTTGATAAAAATTGAAAAGCAACTTTGTTTATTTCAAGGGGTTATAGAGACAAATGAATCTTGAAAAATATACCGATCGTCTTAAAGGTTTTTTACAGTCAGCGCAGACAGTTGCCCAAAGCTCGGGCCATCAAAAACTAAGTCCTGAACATCTTCTGAAGGTTATGAATGATGATACCCAGGGGATGGTTGCCAGTTTAATTCAGTCTGCGGGGGGTGTGCCTAAAGTTGTTTCTGAAGAACTTGAAAATGCCTTGAAGAAAATACCCAGTGTTCAAGGCGCTGGGGCTGGTCAAACATACATGTCTCAAGAATTGGCTCGTGTTTTGCAAGAGGCTGAGAAAGCAGCGCAGAAGGCGGGTGATTCTTTTGTCACTTTGGAAATGGTTTTGTTGGCGATGTCCTTACAAAGCAGTGATCCGGTGGGCAATATTTTGAAAAAAGCGGGTGTATCACCGCAAAGTCTCAACCAAGCAATTGACCAAATGCGAAAAGGCCGCAGTGCGCACTCTGCCAGTGCGGANNGCACGTGATTTAACAAAAGCGGCCCGAGATGGAAAGCTTGATCCGGTGATTGGCCGTGATGAAGAGATTCGCCGCACCATTCAAGTTTTATCGCGCCGGACAAAAAACAATCCGGTATTGATTGGAGAGCCGGGTGTTGGGAAAACAGCCATTGTGGAAGGACTGGCACTTCGGATAGTGAATGGTGACGTGCCGGAAAGTTTGCGTGATAAAGCGCTTTTGTCTCTTGATTTAGGGGCGCTGATTGCAGGGGCCAAATATCGTGGCGAATTTGAAGAACGTTTAAAATCTGTGCTTTCCGAAGTATCATCTGCTGCGGGTGCTGTGATTCTCTTTATTGATGAATTGCATACGCTGGTTGGCGCCGGGAAAACAGATGGCGCCATGGATGCGTCTAATATGTTAAAGCCCGCTTTGGCGCGAGGTGAGCTTCATTGTGTCGGTGCAACAACGCTAAATGAATACCGTCAATATATTGAANNTGAAGGAAAAGTATGAACTTCACCACGGGGTTCGTATTACGGATAGCGCCATTGTGTCGGCTGCAACTCTTTCTGATCGGTATATTTCAGATCGTTTCTTGCCCGATAAGGCGATCGATTTGGTAGACGAGGCCGCAAGTCGTCTGCGTATGGAAGTAGATTCAAAGCCCGAGGCTTTGGATGAAATTGATCGGCGTGTGATGCAATTAAAAATTGAAAAAGAAGCCCTAAAAAAGGAAAAGGATGATGCTTCGAAAGATCGACTTCAGACGCTTGAAAGTGAATTAAACGATTTAGAGTCAAAAGCAGCCGACATGACAAGTGCGTGGCAAGCGGAAAAACAAAAACTTTCGAAAGCCCAAGATTTGAAAGAGAAGTTAGATCAAGCCCGAAATGATTTGATGATTGCCGAACGAAATGGTGATTTTTCAAAGGCGGGTGAATTAAAATACGGATTGATTCCTGATCTTGAAAAACAGTTGAAAAATGCTGAGGAAAAAACAGAGTCTTCTGGTTCTGCTTTGAAAGAAGAGGTGACAAGTCAAGACATTGCCGCAGTAGTGTCGCGTTGGACAGGTATTCCCGTTGATAAAATGCTTTCAAGCGAGCGGGAAAAACTGGTGCATATGGAAGATGTGCTGCACAAGCGTGTTGTGGGCCAAGATGAAGCGGTGACTGCGGTGAGTCACGCAGTGCGTCGGGCCCGTGCCGGCCTTCAAGACCCAAATCGCCCTATGGGGTCGTTTTTGTTTTTAGGACCGACAGGGGTGGGGAAGACTGAACTTGCAAAAGCGCTGGCTAACTTTTTATNNGTTTATTTGCGGATGATCAAGCCATGCTGCGTGTGGATATGTCAGAGTTTATGGAAAAGCATGCGGTATCACGTCTTTTGGGCGCACCTCCGGGATATGTTGGATATGAAGAAGGCGGTGTGTTGACCGAGGCTGTACGTCGACGCCCATACCAAGTGATTTTGTTTGATGAGGTTGAAAAAGCACACCCAGATGTGTTCAATGTGTTGCTGCAAGTGCTTGATGATGGACGCCTAACAGATGGCCAAGGGCGCACGGTTGATTTCAAAAATACGCTTATTATTTTGACATCTAATTTAGGCAGCCAAGTGTTGGCTGAATTAAAAGATAATGAGTCCCCAGAAAAAGTACGTGAACAGGTTATGGATGTGGTGCGAGGGGCTTTTCGTCCTGAATTTTTAAACCGCCTTGATGAAATTTTGCTGTTCAGCCGTTTGGCACAATCGCACATGGGACGTGTGGTAGATATTCAACTGGCCCATCTAGAGCATATTTTGAAAGATAAAAAAATTACGTTGCACTTAGATGACAAAGCAAAAAAATGGCTAGGTGAAAAAGGATATGACCCTGTATATGGGGCACGTCCATTAAAGCGCGTAATTCAGACCTATCTTCAAAATCCCTTGGCGCTAAAAGTTCTAGAGGGTGAGGTACAAGAAAATAGTACAGTAAAAATTACTGCACAAAATAATCAATTGCTTTTTAATGGTTAAAATTAAAAATTTCTAATTGATCTTAAAGAAGGCAATAAAATGAAGTATTTAAAGATATTGACTGTTTTTAGTCTTTTTGTTTGTGGCGCGAGTGTTCATGCGGTAGGTGTGGAAGAAGACTATGCGGCGCGTCGTGCAGCAATTATGGAAACAAGAAGATTCTGTATAAGTTTAAAAGACCCATTTTTAAACTTAGAAAATGCAGCAACCAGCTTAAATGTAAGTTTTGTTCAGGGGGCAAATGGATATAGGCTCATGAGTGCTGGCCAGCAATTTACAGACACGGCTTTTTTGAATGCTTGTGCTGATATGCTGCCAGAAGAAAGAAAATATCTTCAAGATCGCTTGTTTGTCTATTTCTTTGACAATGGCATGCTTGAAAGTCCATTCCGATAGTACAATAGAATAAACGTTTGAAGTGGGAGGGGCGTTTTTAAACAGCCCCTCGAACCTTTAAAGATGCTTTTTTCAGGTATCCTCTGGTTGCTTTATGTGTAATGGTCGTCTATTGTTTGATAATAACTTGGAGGTTTATATGAAGATTGTTTTTCTGCTTTTATGTGGGCTTGTCCCTTATTTAACCTATGCGGCTGATATCGAACAAGATTGGACTGCAGGTACGCCCAGCTGGCAGCGTGTTCAAGAATTTAGAGCTCATGCCGAAGAATCAAGACAAGACGGGTATAGTGGCTCACGCATTTCTGTTAATGAAGAAGCAGATGGGGCGTGGGAATTATTATGGGAAGCTGAAGATCATCGTCTAACACTTAACTTTGCATCTTTTACTTATAGCCTGTATTCAGGCGATGAAGAACTTAAAAGAGAGGCAGCAGTAGAGGCTTTGATTGGTGTTTTGCTTGAAAATGCGCATGGTGGGCAGCGATTTTTTTCTAAAATGGGGGCGTTAAAAGAATTTCTCCAGGGTGCTTCTGCCCCTTTCACGCCTAGGCAGTTGGCTGAAGCAATAACGGCTGGAATTGAAGCAGGGGTTTCTGCGATGGCAAGCGGCTCAAGACAACAGCATGCTGCAAAAGAAGTGCTTGCATCTTGGGCATGTCGCGGCCCTCTTTTTTATGCGCTTTATAATCACGGGATACGCCTGGAAGCAGAATAAAGATTGCGGTTAAGAAATCAGCACCCCACCTGAAATAGGCTTTTTAACACCTGTTGTGGTGGGAAGTGTTAAGGGATATTTTTTGAGGGCACGGACGGCTAAATAGGCGAAGGCTTCGGCTTCCATAAAATCACCATCCCAGCCCAATGCCTCGGCAGTTTTAACAGGAATCGGGGCCAACACANNATTGTGACGTCCCCCACCCGTTAAAATATATTGCTGGGGTTTTTGTGGCAGAAAGTGTGCCCCTTTTTCAATGCTGCGTGCAGTCATTTCTACAAGGGTGGCCGCCCCATCTTCTGGTGATAGTTCTTGAACACTTTCTAAATTAAAATCAAGACGATCCAGCGATTTTGGCGGTTTCTGAGAAAAATAGGGATGATTCATAAAGCGCTGTACGATTTTTTCGTGTACTTTTCCCTCTCGAGATAATGCCCCATCTTTATCGAATTTTTTTTGTGTTTTTTGAAAAATCCACTGATCAAGTAACGCATTGCCCGGACCCATATCAAAGGCCAATATTTTTCTTTCTTGCCCAATCCATGCCACGTTCGAAATACCACCGATGTTGATGACTGCAAGTGGAAGTTCAAGATTGTTCGCTAATGCTTGTTGGTAAAGGGGTACAAGGGGCGCACCTTCGCCACCATGGGCAAGGTCATTTTTTCGCATATCGTAAACAACAGGAATTCCTGTTTTTTGGCGTAAAAGTTGGCCATCGCCAATTTGCCACGTTGATGGGTCTTTATATCGTGACGGGGGGCGGTGCATAATGGTGTGTCCGTGAAACCCTATAAGATCTATATTTTTTTTAGAAAAGCCTATTTTTTGAATATATTTTTCAAAGGCTTTGGCGTGCAGTTCTGTTAATTCTTTCTCAACGGCTTGTGTTTCTTTAGTTGGTGAGACTTCTCCTAGAATATTATTTATTTTTTCTTGAAAATCGGCTGTGTAAGGATAAGTTACCCCTTCCTTTTTTTGGAAGATTTTTTTGCCGTCTGTTTCAATGGCGGCGACATCAATTCCATCTAGTGATGTGCCACTCATCATACCTACACACCAAAATTTATTGCTCATGGTTTTGATCCTTTCTGATCAAAGCTTCTCCTAATTTTTGAAGTGCTTCTTTTAAATCATCGCCAGGCACGTTTTTTGTTTGTATACGAATTTTGTCCTGATCTTCTTGGCTGAGACGATAGGTAGAAGGGACACGTGTTGCAGGCGATGTGCGCACCTGATTTTTTGTTTGGGTGATAGTGATTTTTGCAAAAGCATCATGCCCAAAAAAACGATTAACCTTTTGCAAGATAAAGGCCTGCATATGATACGCAATTAAAGATTGGCTGCCTGAATTTGTTTCCAGATGCAAGGTGCCTTCTTTGTTTTTGCCACGGGGGAACGTTACTTTCTTAGGAGAAAGATTTTTAGAAAATGTATCCCCTACAACAAGGGCCCAGTCTAAAACGAGAGAGGATAAAAATCCTTCAGATGCTTTAAAAATTTTTTTCGTAATACGCCCTGTTGCATTGTGTAGGGGCTCAAGACCAAATGAAGTGAATTCCCGTTTGGTCATGGACGTGGCCTTTCATTTACCCAAGGGCACGGAACATAACATCTTGCATGAAATATTTTACAAGAATGCGGTTCAACATTTCTTGAATGAAATAGATGATCAGGAATAAACCAAGGATGGAAAAATCAATGCCGCTAACAATAGGAATAAAGCGACGAATTTTTTCTGCAGCAGGGTCAATGATGCGATGCAAGAACGAATAAATAGATTCAATAAATTGGTTCTTTTTATTGATGAGGTTGAAAACCATCAAAAAATGGATGATGACATACACAACGAGTGCCCATCGATAAACTTCAATGAGAAGAAGTAAAATTTTCAGCAGTGGGTAAATAACAACATCCATGATAACCTCTTCTTTTTTTATACAATACTTATATCCGGAGCGTCTACGGATTTCATGCCGACAACATTATATCCACAGTCAACATGGTGTATTTCACCTGTTACACCTGAAGAAAGCGGGCTTAGAAGATAAAGACCACTTTTCCCAACTTCGTCTAATAGTACATTACGGCGCAGGGGTGAGTTGTACTGGTTCCATTTTAGAATATAACCAAAATCACCAATGCCTGAAGACGCAAGTGTGCGGGCAGGACCAGCAGAAAGCGCATTAACTCGGACATTATGTTTGCCCATATCAACAGCTAGATACTTCACGCTGGCTTCAAGTGCCGCTTTTGCAACGCCCATGACATTATAGTGGGGCATTACCTTTTCGGCACCATAATAACTAAGTGTCAAAAAACTGCCTCCTTCGTTCATGAGGGGAAGCGCATGTCGGCAGATGGATGTGAATGAATAGCACGAAATATCCAACGCCATTTGAAAGTTTTTCTTCGACGTTTCATAGTAAGGGCCTTTCAATTCGTCCTTATCTGAAAAGGCAATGGCATGTACAAGAAAATCAATTTTGCCCCATTTCTTCTTAAGATCAGCAAATGTTTTTTCTAAGTTTTTTTCATCTGCCACATCGCAGGGAATGAGAAGATCAGAATTTACCGATTCAGCTAAGGGCCGCACACGCTTTTCTAACAAATCTCCTTGATAGGTAAAGGCAAGTTCTGCCCCTTGTTGATGCAATTGTTCTGCAATGCCCCAGGCGAGAGAGCGATTATTGGCAACCCCCATAATAAGGCCGCGTTTTCCTGCCATTAATTTTTCTGTCATGTGCTTACTTTCTATTTAATATTGCTTTCAGGTTTAGGGCGTAACCCAACGTAAAGTTTTTGCCCCATACGATACAAGAAAAGAAGAAGTGGTTTTTTCGAACGAGATTCACTATCCATTTTTGCTTTTAGTGTTTCTGTTGATGTGACGGGTTGGCCATTCACTTCTAAAACAATGTCACCGGTAAGAATGCCATTACTTTCAGCCCATCCGCCTTCCTGCACATCTGACACAAGCACACCCTGAATGGTTGGGTTTTCTGCATTATACCGTTGTCTGAACTGCCATGTTAAGGATGTGATGCCCATATCATAGTTGGCTAGTTTAATATGATCTTTCAAAACATTCTTCGATGTTTTGATTGTGGTGCGGTAGTCTTCTTGGCTTTGGAACTCTTGAAGTTTCGCTTTTAATTGCTTACGGGCACCATCGCGCCAAGCATCAATATTAATGACTTCACCAGNNTGTCTTTGATGGGAATATCATTAATTCTCAAAACGACATCTCGTGATTTAATGCCTGCTTGTTTTGCAGGCCCATTATCAGTCGCACTGATAACAAGGGCGCCCTCCATTTTTGGTAAATTCAAGTTATCTGCGATTTCTTTTGTGATTCCTTGAACGCTAATCCCAAGCCAAGCGCGTTTTACACGACCATAATCAATAATGTTTTGGACAACTTTTTTAGCCATATTAGCAGGGATTGCCAAACCAACACCATCACTGCCACCAGATGATGTGAGGATAGCAAAGTTAACCCCAATCACATCACCCGCCTCGTTAACAAGGGGGCCCCCAGAGTTTCCTTTGTTGATAGCCGCATCTGTTTGAATAAATTTATTGATCAATTGAGAGGACATGAATCCAAGAGAAGGATCACTTAAATCACGTCCTGGAGAAGATACGACGCCTGCAGTTAATGTTGGTCCAAGCCCGTAAGAATTGCCAAGGGCAATAGCCCGTTGACCAAGCTTAATTTTTTTAGAGTCGGCCCACTTAAGTGCTGTTAGTGTGCGTTTGGTATCTACTTCCAGTACGGCCAAATCTGTTCCAGCATCATATCCCATAAGAGTGGCATTTAGGATGCTGTCATCAAAAAAAGTCACCTTAATTTTGATGGCGTTTTCAACGGTATGATAGTTTGTAACTATATAGGGTTTTCCTTTTGAATAAATGACAAACCCTGATCCGAGTGATCCCACTTTGCGAGGCGCATTTAAAATTTCGTGCCCAAAAATATCTTTGCGGGGGGCTAAGAACATAAGGGTAATTCTGTTCTTGAGAGCATCTTCGTCGTTCACACTGCTGAGAACGGCAATGCTAACCACAGCGGGCATGGCTTTTTGCCCAACATTTATGATAGTGTCGGCATGTGCCAAATTGTGAATTGTGCCCCATATAAGGAGACACGCCATAATGGAATATTTTTTAAAAAACATGGTTTTAACAATCCAAATCAGCCTATAAATCTATGCGATTGTTGGCAAAAATACAAGCTGAAACAAGAGTCCGTTTTATTTAATGAAAATACAAAGAATCACACTTCCAAATATCAAAAACATTGTTGCAATTGCTTCTGGAAAGGGCGGTGTTGGCAAATCAACTATTGCTTATAACTTGGCAGTAAACCTATCAAAAAAAGGATATAAGGTAGGGCTTTTGGATGCAGATATTTATGGTCCTTCATTGCCCTGTTTTACAGGTATTCGCCATAAGCCTTCTTTATCTGAAAAAAAGTTTATACCGCATTTTGTAAACGGTTTGTATGGTATGTCCATGGGGTTTTTGTTAGAAAAAAAAGCGCCTGTTTTATGGCGTGGTCCCTTGCTTCAAACTGCTTTACGACAGCTTTTTCAGGACGTGGCTTGGCCTTTACTGGATGTTCTTTTTGTTGATATGCCACCTGGTACTGGAGATGCCCATATAACACTTGGTCAATCCATCCCTTCATTACAGGTTGTTCTTGTGTCAACGTCGCAACAAATTGCTTTAGAAGATACGATGCGATGTTTGAAAACATTCCAAAAAATGAATGTTCCTATCTTGGGCATAATTGAAAATATGAAAACCTTTGTTTGTAAAAACTGTGGCACTGAATCAGATATTTTCTCAGGTGAAAATATGGAGGCATTATGCCAAAAAGAAGGTCTATCCTTTTTGGGGGGATTGCCCTTAGATCTGGGCATTATCCAGATGACAAATCAGGGGAAGTCTATTGATCAAAATGTGTTTCTTGAAAAAATTGTAAATCGCTTTTTAGAAGCGACCCATATCTAAAAACTTTTGTCGACGGCGGGCTACAAGCTGTGTTGGTGTAAAGTTTCTCAACTCTTTTAAATGTTTTTCAATCGCATCCCCTACGGAAGTAATTGTCGACTGTAAATGTCGATGGGCACCGCCTGCAGATTCAGGAATGATGTCGTCAATAAGTTTCAATGATAAGAGATCTTGTGCGGTTAGTTTTTGTGCTTCTGCGGCTTCCTTTTTTTTGTCGGCGCTTCGCCACAAAATAGAAGCACAACCTTCGGGAGAGATCACAGAATAAATGGCATGTTCAAGCATTAAAACACGATTTGCGGCGGCAATGGCAATGGCTCCTCCTGAACCACCTTCCCCGATAACGCAGGAAATGACTGGAACAGTCAGGCTTAGGCATATGTCGATGGACTTGGCAATGGCTTCCGCTTGTCCGCGTTCTTCCGAGTCAACGCCTGGATAGGCCCCTGCTGTATCTACAAGCGTAATCAAAGGCAACCCAAATCGTTGGGCGAGCAGCATAAGTCTTTGTGCTTTTCGATATCCTTCAGGACGCGGGGCCCCGAAATTGTGCTTCATGCGTGTTTTAATATCGTGGCCTTTTTCTTGGCCTAAAATGACAACAGACTGACCTCGGAAACGGCCAATACCACCTATAATCGCGGCATCTTCCCCGAAAAGACGATCGCCCGATAGTTCAACAAAATCTTCAATAAGTACTTTAATGTAATCAACAAAGTGGGGACGTTCAGGGTGTCGGGCAACCTGAACTTTTTCCCAAGGTGTAAGTTTCTTGTAGATTTCAGCAAGCTGCTTGTCGACCTTCTTTTGAAGAACGGCAACTTCATCCACAATATCCACACTTTTAGTTTGCGACATCTTGCGCAGTTCAGAAATTTTGTCTTCTAAATCCTGAACTTGTTTTTCAAAATCTAACTCATACATTATGACTATTTTCCTTTAAAAGGCAGGCCATTTATGATTTGAAATAAAAGAAAAGTCAAGGCAACAAGGGCAAGAAGCCAAGTTTGCCACATTCCAAAGCTTATATTCCAATAAACAAAATACACACCGACTACCGCCCCTGCATAGGGGCGATAAGTTGTGTTCAACTTATCCATTACTTTATAGAGAAAATATATCAAAAACAAGAAAGTGTNNAAGAAAGTTAAAGCGCCATACAGTCCGCTTTCTAGCCATATTTGGAGTGGTCCATTATGGGGATGTGTGGTTAGCACGTTTTCGTCCAGGCAAACTCTTTGCCCCCAATCATAGAACGATATTCCATCTGGGAGAGTGGTCGAGCGTATGGTGCGCAAGCAGTTTTTTCCGTAAAAAAGACAAAGAGGAGATCCGTACGCGCTTTCTAATAGTGGTCGAAAACCAAGACCATGACCGAAAAAAGGATGCGTTAGAGCAATATTTGAAAAAGTTTCCCATATTTGAATGCGGTGCTGGTAGCTGTCGGGCAAATAGTGCATCCACTTAAATAATGTGTTTTCATTTATAAAATATTTAAAAATAAAAGGCGCTGATAATATCCATACGCCCATAATCGAAAACAATAGCTTTATGGCTTTCCAATAATAATGAGAAAGCCAAAAAAAGAAGAGTGCTGCGATCATAGATAGTCTTGCGGCACTTGGCTGTGCTTTGAATAAAATGAGCGTTAAGCTAATGAGTATGAATAGATAGGCAACGTTTTTTTTTGAGAAATTGGAGCGATCAATTGCCATCATCAGGGGCACAGCAAGGAATGTTAGAATGACAGTTCCACGAATAAAAAGTCCCTCATTAAAACCAGGACTGTGTGTGATGTATTTAGATGCCCATGAAGGGCCATATATTTCCCACAGGAGAAAGCCAATATAAAACAAGATTCCACCCAGAAAAATCTTACTGACACGATACTGTGTTTCAGGGTTTTGATGGTGAATACCAAGTGACGTGAACACGACAATCAACCCAAGTCCAATCAAGCGAAGAAGTATAAAGAGGCTTTCCCAGTTGCGTACATAGACACAGATCAAGCCAATAGTACATAAGGCGCAAACTTTTAAAGGAAGAGAGATCGCCCATTTTCTAAGAGAGAATGTGCGCTTTATAGCAGAAACGAATGCTTGGGGCCCATCAAAAAGAAAGAATGCAAAAAAAAGGCTGATGAGAATCCCTTTTCCTTTTAAGGATGCGATAAGAGGAAGAGTAAAAAAGAGCCCATAAAAACCAAGTTTTTTTATGATGTGCATGGCGATCCCTTAGGCTGGTTTGTTTTCAGCATAGTTGAATATGAAAGATAATACACCATCTAATCTTTGTAGACCTGCAGGTGTTGTTTGTAATCGATTGCTTTGAAGAGATAGTAAGTTTTCTTGCTCTAATATTTTTATAGGCTGTTTTAGGGGGCTTTCTTCAAGTGCATACCCTGTTTTTTTGGAAAAGTCTGTGAGGCAAATGCCTTCACTGAGACGAAGCCCCATCATTAATATTTCCTCTACTTTTTCTTGTTCAGAGATAACTGTGCTAACGTGGGCACCGTTGCCTTTTTCTTTTATATCTTCAAGCCATTTCTCTGGCGCACGGTGGCGTCTCTCGAACCACCTTTGTCCTTTTTTATTGTAGAATCTACCGTGGGCGCCAGGTCCAATGCCGATGTAATCTTCGGCACGCCAATACGTTAAGTTATGTAGGCATCTTTCTGTTTCTGATTTTGCAAAGTTAGAAACCTCGTATGCATCAAATCCATAAGATCGCGCCATTTCACGGGTGCGTTCAAAAAAAGACGCGCTTTGGTCGTCTGTTTTCATGGAAAAATCTCCACGCGCATGTTGTAAGAAAAAAGGGGTGCCTTTCTCAATAGTAAGTTGATAAAGGGAAAGATGCGATGATCCAAGGTTGAGAATTTTTTCAAGCTCATTTTCCCAACAAGCAAGGGACTGATTTGGTAAAGTGTAAATAAAATCAAAACTGTGACGCTTGAATGTTTTTTGTGCAATGTTGATTGCATCATAGGCTTCGATGGATCGGTGTGTGCGTCCTAAGAAAGAAAGGTCTTGGTCGTTCAGGCTTTGAATGCCCAAAGAAACACGATTAATACCTGCCAGAGATAGGTTTTTAAATTTTTCACACTCGACAGAGTTCGGGTTTGCTTCAAGCGTAATTTCGATATTTTCATCGACATCCCAATGTTTGTATATTTCATTGATGAGGGTGTTTACGATTTTTGGGGGCATGGTGGAGGGCGTGCCGCCACCAAAAAAAACACTTGTTACTTTCTTTTGAGATGTTTGTTGGTAGGCTACTTTAAGGTCTGCCACAAGAGAGGATTCCCACAAAGACATATCAATTGTTTCTCTGACATGGCTGTTAAAGTCGCAGTAAGGGCATTTGGACACACAAAAAGGCCAGTGAACGTAAATGCCAAATAGACTAGGGCTCAATACAAGACTCGATAAATTTTTGTGTAGCAAGTTGACGCGCACTTAGTTTCAACTTTTCCTCTAGCGTCATTTCACCAAAGGTTTTTTTGTATCCGTTCGGCATGAAAATCGGGTCAAAGCTCATATTGTTAGAGCCTCTTGTGGGCCACACAAGTTCCCCTTCAATGCGTCCTTCGAAAAAATATGTGTTGCCCCGATTTGGGAATTGAAAAGCAAGTGTACACACAAACTCTGCCCTTCTGTCGGGATGGCTGTCAATAGCCACGACTTCGTCATTAATTTTTTGCATGGCGTGTGCGTAATCTTTTTGTGGGCCTGCCCATCTGTCTGTGAAAACGCCCGGATGGCCTCCAAGTGCTCTGACACATAAACCAGAATCGTCTGCTAAAACAGCCCAGTCGCAGTGGGCGCTGCAGCTTTGCACTTTAATTGTGGCATTTTCTTTGAAATCTGTACCCGTTTCATCGGGGGCATCAAGGTTAAGGTCGTGAAGCGACCTAATCTTTAGACCATAGGGCTTTAGCGCAAGCTTAAACTCATCTATTTTCTTTTGGTTCTTTGTTGCTAGAACAAGGATATCTCCAGACCTAAGACGCATTTTTTCCAACCTCTGATAAGACTTTCTTTTGATACTTTGTGATTTCCTTTATACCCGAGTGAGCCAGTTTTAAAAGAGATAAAAAGTTTTTTTCTTCAAAAGGACGCTCTTCGGCCGTTGTTTGAATCTCTACAATTTTTCCAGATCCTGTCAGAACAAAGTTAGCATCTACTTCAGCAGTAGAATCTTCTTCGTAGTCTAAATCAAGAAGGGGTTGTCCACTATGTATACCGCAGGAAATGGCTGCGATTGAATCTGTTAATGGAATGGTTTCAATCATTCCTTTTTCTTTTA
>DINK01000016.1:4446-14930 GCA_002426825.1 Holosporaceae bacterium UBA5542 | reverse complement strand
TTTGCTAAACCAGGAAAAGACTTTCCGCTTACTCTCGACAAAGATATCCAATCTTATGTGGCTCACTTGCTTGCGCCCTACAAAAGTGCAGCCGCTGTTGTGATGGATATTCATACAGGTGAAATACTATCCATGGTTTCTGCACCAGGATATGATCCTGGTCTCTTTTATAACGGCATTAGCCATGAAGACTGGGGGCAACTCATCAATAATCCTTACGCGCCGATGACCAATAAAGTTATCTCGGGTCAATATAGCCCAGGCTCATCGTTCAAAATTGCAATCGCATTGGCTGCACTTAAAGCCGGTATTGACCCCCATGAAAAAGTTTACTGCCCAGGTTTCATGATGCTTGGCAAGCATCGCTTCCATTGTTGGAAGCATCAAGGACATGGGTCTGTTGATATGAATCAAGCGATCTATGAATCATGCGATGTATATTTTTATCAAATTGCGCAAAAAATTAAGATGAAGCAAATTATTGATGTGGCAAAAGATTTAGGCATCTTCGAAAAAACAAATATTGACTTGTCCGGAGAAAAACACGGATTCATCGCAACCCCTGAATGGAAGAAGAGAGTTAAAAAAGAACCTTGGTATACAGGCGACACTGTTCTAACTTCAATTGGCCAAGGATATGTTCTGATGACCCCGATTCAAATGGTTAGAATGATGGCCATTGTGGCAAATGGAGGAAAAAAAATCACGCCACATCTTAAATATGGAAAAATACTAAATGAAAAAGACTGCAAGGTGAACTTGAAGCCTGAACACTTGGCTTTTGTTTTGAACAGCCTGAAAGAGGCCGCTAATAATCCTAAAGGAACCGTCTATCACGCTCGCATTCGCGACTCTCAATACAGAATGGGTGGAAAAACCTCTACAGCCCAGGTAAGACGCATCACAATGAAAGAGCGCACATCAGGCATAAGACAATCTGATGATCTGCCTTGGCATTTACGTGACACTGCACAATTTATTGGTTTTGCCCCCGTCGATAACCCCAAATACGCCGTTGCTGTTGTCGGCGAACATGAGGGATGGGGCGCTGTCTTTGCAGCCCCCAAAGGGCGTGATATTCTCTACAAAACACAAAAAGTCATGGAAGAAAAAACAAAGGCATCTCATGTACAGTGATTATCTCTCTCCCGTTGATCGCCTTAAAAACCTCAACTTTTCGGTTATTGGCATTATTACCCTTTTGTCCTGTATTGGCTTTATTATGCTTTATTCAGCGGGAGGAGGGTCCTTATTCCCTTGGGCTCTTCCACAAATTATACGGTTTGTTGTTGGATTTGCCCTTATGATTTTTATTGCCTGTACAGATCTAAACTGGTGGTTTAGAAATTCTTACACTATTTACGGCATTTCCCTTGTATTGCTTATTGCGGTTGAAGCAGCTGGTTTTGTAGGCATGGGGGCTCAGCGCTGGCTTGATCTATATCTATTTAAGCTGCAGCCTTCAGAAATACTAAAAGTTTCTCTTGTATTGGTCTTGGCAGCCCACTTTCATCGCCACAGCCATGAAGATATGTATAAACCCTCTCAACTTATCTTTCCGGCGTCCCTCATTTTATTACCGGCGCTTCTTATTCTGAAACAGCCAGATCTCGGCACAACACTCTTGATTGTCATGATTGGGCTTACCATCTTCTTTGTCGCTGGCATTCATATGTATTACTTTATTGGCCTTGGTGTTTTAACGCTTTCATCTATCCCCCTGATATGGGCCTTTGTATTAAAAGGCTATCAAAAAAACCGCGTACTCACTTTTTTAAATCCTGAAAAAGATCCTCACGGCACGGGATACCACATTTTACAGTCAAAAATTGCAATCGGATCAGGAGGGCTTTTTGGAAAAGGGTACTTCCACGGCACACAAGGTTACTTAAACTTTTTGCCTGAAAAGCAAACAGATTTCATCTTCACTTTGTTTTCAGAGGAATTTGGGCTACTTGGCTCTCTGCTTATCTTGCTTTTGTTCNNGTTTTGTACGCATTGCTGCTTATTCAGTGCTATAAGATTATTTTGAAGAATCGAAGCAAATTCGGTCAATTTATCAGTACAGGCATCATGATTAGCATATTTATCTATGTTGCGATTAATATTTCCATGGTGATGGGTCTCGTTCCCGTTGTGGGCGTGCCTCTACCAATGATTTCATATGGAGGTGCTTCTATGATGACACTCATGGTCGGGTTTGGCCTTCTATTAAATACAGACGTAAACTACAAAGCCAAAATTTCAAAATACTAGGCTTGCAATGCCGCAATATAATCTAAAGATTTAATACTAATCTTCCGAACCAAAAGATAATCATCTCCAGAAAATAATTTTCTTAATGGAATCCATTCGAGGGCCTTAGACTCTCTGTCCTGCTTTTCCAGAGGAAGGTCTGATGATATTTGCAAAAGAAAACGTATATCATAGTGTAAATGAGCAGGGTCACTGTTCCTTGCAGGGAACTCATGCACATCAATATCAAAAATTTCATCTGAAAGAACTTTAAACCCTTTTAATCCTGACTCTTCTTCTGCTTCTTTTATAGCAACATCAAGAGTGTTCCAATCATCATCCGAGTGCCCGCCAAGCTGAATCCATTGATCAATTTTTCGATGATGGTGTAAAAGGACCATGCTGTAGTCTTGATTAAAAATCCATGCTGATCCTGTAATGTGGCCTTTTTGGTTTTTCCGGGAAAAGCAATCCGTATTATCTTCTATAAATTGAAGTGTTCTATTCGCCTCATCAATAGAAGGAGGGTCCTCCATATAATTATCTTTATATGTTCTTATTTTGGACTTCAACCAGCCTCTTTGATCAGCCATTAGTGTCCTTTTGTACTTAGCATGCTACGCAACATCCACATATTTTTTTGATGGGTTTCAATTTGTCCAACCATCATATCTTCTGTCTCTCGGTCGCCACTTTTTGATGCCAACTCAGCAGTTTTACCCAAGTTCTGTACAAGAATTTTGTACCCATCAAGAAGCCGATGAATCATAGTATCAGCATCCAGCGTTTTTTCTTTTATTTGCTGAATATCGGATAACTTCGTGAATTCATCGAAACTGCCAGGTGCATAAGCTTCCAAAGCACGAATACGCTCGGCAAGCACATCAACATATTCAAATAAAACCTTATACTGGCCCTCAAACATAACATGCAAGGCGTGAAATCTGGCGCCCTCTACATTCCAATGACATTTTTGAATATTTAGTTCCTGCGTATAGGTTTCAGCTAGGTTTTGCTCAAGAAGTTTAATAATAGAATCTTTCATGTGTGCTCCATGTATATTTTGACATTGTTCACCATACAAAAAATACACACTATTGACCACATGTTATTACAAACAAGCCAGAAGCTATTGCATACCCTAATACAAGAACGCCATCAATTTGTCTTGTGGTTTCCTGTTTTCCTTGGTCTTGGTATTCACAGCGCTGCTTACGCAGAGAATTTCCTTATTCCTTTCCTAGGGATAAGCTTGACTATCCTAGTCAGCCTAATCTTTTTTTTACTAAAAAAACGACCATTTATTTTTTATATGGGCCTCCCATTGATTCTTTTCTTTATAGGCATGTCTGTCATGATTCATAAAAGAATCCAAATTCAAACCCCCATAATTAAACACACCCTCGATACACCTCTATGGATAAAGGGTACTGTGGAAAAAATTCAACATGGTCGAAAAGAAAAGCGAATTAAACTTTCTGTTGATAGAATTGAAACCATACAAAACAGCCCCAGAAAATTAAATTTAACCTATAAATTCAGAGAAGAAAAAGTATTTGAAGTGGGCGACATTTTAACTCTTAAAGCCAAACTATCCCCACTAGGAAAGCAAGTGGTTCCTAATGGATATGACTTTGAAACACAGGCACTTTTCCAAAATATAGGCGGGCAGGGGTATATCACCTATATTCACAAAATAAAGAAGCCAAAAGGAAAAGGGGTGTTTTTTTGTTTTTTCACCAAACTTCGACGATATCTTACGCAAAAAATTCTCTCGCATGTTCCTCATCAAGAAGGGGCTATTGCTGCGGCTCTGATTACAGGAGACACAACTGAAATTAAAAAAGAGACACGTCAAGCATTCGTGAATTCCGGTACAGCACATATATTAGCCATTTCAGGGCTTCACCTTACACTTGTTGGTGCATTGCTCTTCCTTGTTTTTCGCCTTCTTGGCCTTTGCTGGACACCACTTTTTTTATACATTCCCGCACCTAAAATAGGGGCCATCCTTTCGATTTTTGGAACCTTTTTTTATTTGCAAATTTCAGGGGGGCGCATTCCTTCNNGCTTAATCATGACTGCCATTTTAATAAACAAAACACCCATTTCCCTTAGAATGGTTTCTTTTTCCGCGATTGTTGTTTTATTGCTTTATCCCGAATCACTTTCCACGCCAAGCTTCCAACTTTCATTTGCAGCTGTTACTGGTTTGGTAGCTTTCTATGAAAAATCACAGTTATTTTTAACTGGCAAAACTTATGGAAAACGTATTTTATATTATTTTTATTCTTTGTTTGTCTCGTCTCTTATCGCATCTTTAGCAACAACGCCTTTCGTTGCATATCATTTTTACAAAGTGACCCTCCATGCCATTTCTGCAAACTTAGTTATTATTCCTCTTCTCAGCTTCCTCATTATGCCCCTTTTACTTTTGTGGGTGTGCCTTGTGCCATGGCCTTTTATGTTTGAAAAAGTCTCACACGCTGTCTCTCCTTTAATTTCAGTAATGAATGAAGTTGCCGCCTTCTTTAGTCGCCTCAAAGGATCCACTATTTTTCTAACAGCGCTCACTCCAACCGCTTTTATGTTTATTGTTTTTGGAGGGCTTTTTCTTTGCCTATTCAAAACAAAACTTCGATATATCGGAGCAATTCTTATTGCCACAGGTATTTGCCACTGCTTTTTATTTNNGGCAGAAACGCAAAAAAACATTTCTTTCAGAAATATGGGGAGACTATCACGGTATTCCGCAAAACCAAAGGCACCGGTTTTCTGATCGCACACACCCTTTAAAAGATGGTTTAACCGTATCTGGGGCCAATACGATGATTCACACAGAAAACTTTTCATTGTGGATAGAAAATGAGCGCCAAGAAGAATATCCCAGCACTAATATATGGATTTCAAAAGTAAGAAGTCGCAAACCCGATGCTTTCCAAGGACGGTTCATTGGAAAAAAAGATATAGAGCACACCCATTTTATTTACGCAGGAAAAAGCTTTTCTAAGTAAGGCTTCCCAGAATCACACAAAGGAAATACAACCGTATCTTCTGCAGACAAGTCCAATTTTAAAATAGCAAGTGCGGCCGCCCCAGCACTAAACCCTACAAGATGTCCGTGATCACGACACAAGCTCCGAGTCATTCTGATAACATCATCATCAGGTAATGGAATGACTTGATCAACGACCGCTTCATCAAACACATCTGTTATCGAATCAATACCAAAGGCCTCAACTTGGTAAGGCTGNNATAACGACCCGCACCTGACACAGTACCACCTGTCCCCGCAGCCGCCACAAAATGTGTAATGCGACCATCTGTATCACGCCAAATTTCGGGGCCCAGTCCATGATAGTGCGCCTCTTGATTCAACGTATCGTTAAATTGGTCGATGAGAAAAGCATTCTTTTCTTTAGCCAATCGCTCTGCCACCCGCACATAACCCGCTGGGTCATTCTGATCGGTTGTGGAAGGGCATAAAATCACTTCTGCTCCATATGCCTTTAAAATATTTATTTTTTGGGCGGATGTTTTGTCGGCAAGCGTAATCACCACGCGATAATTTTTTAAATTACCAATCATGGCAAGTGCAATGCCCATATTGCCCGACGATGGCAAAACAAGCGTATCCTTGGACTTAATCTTCCCTTTCAACTCTGCCTGTGTCACCATATACAGGGCAGGGCGGTCCTTAATACTGCCCCCTGGGTTTGTATATTCCATTTTCCCATAGACACGCGCCGGAGTAGGTAGATTTATTTGTACAAGAGGGGTGTTCCCAATTGTTTCCAGAATATTTTGGTACATAATATTTTGATGTTATAAGNNTCACTGCCTTCTGGTTCTGCAATTGGAGAAAAATCAGAACTTTTCTCAGATGTATCTGTTTCTTCAAGTGAAGGCTCAGCCGTGTCTACGTCACTCTCTAAGATATCTGAAGCAGCCGATGCAGTATAAGCACCCAACTGAACAGAAAGAATAATAAGAAAGAAAAACCGAGAAATTGTTTTCATGTTACCTCCAATTTCAAAATCAGATTACTAGGCTTATCGACTTTTTACAACCAAACAAGATAAAGATTTTTCCTTCATCGATTGGCAAAGCACATGAGCCTCATCTTCTGTTTTAAAGCGTCCCACGCGCGTTGTATAGTGCTTTCTTTGCTTAAAAGGGGCCACAAGGCGCGTAAAGAGACTTTTGTCTGATAAAACATCCTGTAAATCAGCATTTTTCCTTAGTTGAGCATTGAATTGTATGGCTTGCTTCCTACTTCGGAAAGCCCCTGTCTGAACCGCCCAATAAAGAGAAACCTGGCGACGACGTCGTTTCTGTGTCAATTGCCTTTCAGCTTGTTGAATCTGCGCCAGTGTAGGTATTTGATTTTTTAAGAGGTATGTCATAACGACATCCCTCCTTTTGGGCGTTTCTTCCCCCATCACAACACCAATCACACGCGCATCATCTACTGATTGTGTCACCACTATGCAATGGCCAGCAACAAATGTATACCCTGTTTTCATGCCGTCCACACCAACAACCTTTCCTAAAAGGGTATTGGTATTTTTATAGCGACGTCGATTAAATGAAAAATAAGGGAGCGAAAAGAAATGGGCATATTCAGGATGACAATCAAGAATAGCCTTAGCCAGTTTTGCAATATCTCTTGCCGTGCTTAGCTGCCGCGAATTAGGCAACCCCGACGCATTTCTAAAGTGTGTCTGGTGCAAACCAATTTCTTTTGCTTTTTGATTCATCAATTTCGCAAACTTTTTCTCATTGCCAGCAAGATGCTCTGCAAGCGCTGTCGCTGCGTCGTTTGCAGATTTGACAGCCGTTGCTTTGATCGCATCTTCAACCGATATACACCGTCCCGGCTTTAAGTAAAGCTTTGCTGGTCGCCGTGTTGCGGCATACCATGACATACGGATAGAATCTGTAAGTTTCAGCTTTTTTTCTTTCAAAGCATCAAAGGTAAGAAACAGGGTCATAATTTTTGTAAGAGACGCCGGCATCCTGAGTTGATCCGCATTCTTNNGCCACTTTTTGCATCCATCAGTAAGCTAGAGGGCAATCCAAAAGCTGTACAAGAAATATTGAACATAAAAAGAAAAAAAATTATTTTTTTAAATATCATATTATTATTTCTTAATTTTAAAACAGATTCCCCATATATATTAAAAAGCAAATAACGACATTCTTCAACCAATATAAGTTTGATATAACTAATTATTGTTATTGAATCATTTATAGTTAGTGTTGTAAGCTTAAGGTATAAATAAAACAGGGAAGCATAATGACTAAAAAAATTAAGAGCCCGTCTTCCTATCATGTGATTCTTATGGGGGATGACAGAACACCAACAGACTTCATTATTGAAGTCCTCGTTACGTTATTTAGAAAAGAAGAAGAAGAGGCCATTCGCCTCATTATGCAAACACAAGAGCAGGGAGAGGCCCTTTGTGGCACATATTCTCTTGAAATTGCCGAAACAAAATCCGCAGAGATTTTAGAGTGGGCAAGGCGTCAAGAATTATCTCTTCAATGCCGCATGGAGAAAGCATCATAGGAGCCAACAATGATTTCAAGCAGACTCGAAACAACACTCCAAAGGGCAATTGAACTAGCACGCAGCAGCCGTCATGAGTACACGACTCTTGAGCATCTAATGGTTGCCCTCTTAGAAGATGAAGATACAAAAGCTTTAACAAAAACGTTAAAGTTAAAAGCAGAAAAACTTAAAAAAGATTTATTAGAATATCTTGGCTTGCAAGACTTAAGGGTTCCCGGTAATCACCCAATTGAAACACGGGTCACCATTGGCTTTCAAAGAGTTTTACAGCGCGCATCGCTTCAAGCTGAAAATGAAGAAATTACCGCGATTCATCTTCTTATTTCTCTTTTAAGTGAGAATGAATCTTATGCTGCCTACGCCATTGAGCAGCAAGGGTTAACCCGAGTTGAGTTATTAAACTATCAATCTGAAATTGCCAAAAAACATCATAAACATAAAAAGGAAGAATCAGAAGAGAGGCACCAAGACATGAGCCAGCACTCATCAGACATCATGACTGAAGACGCAGAAGAATCAACAATTGAAAAATTTTGCGTAAACCTAAATAAAAAAGCAGAAAATAATGATATAGAGCCCTTGATTGGCAGGGAAGAACCTATCTCACGAATCATTCATATTCTCTGCCGAAAAGAAAAGAACAATCCTCTCTTATTAGGGGATTCAGGCGTTGGAAAAACAGCAATTATCGAAGGCCTTGCCTTAAAAATTGTTAACGGGGATGTGCCCCCAGCCCTTAAAAACGCAAAGGTATTTGCTCTCGATATGGCAGGCCTTGTTGCTGGAACACGCTTTAGAGGTGACTTTGAAGAAAGATTCAAAAATATACTTAAAGATTTAGAAACAGAAGAAAAAGCCATTCTGTTTATCGACGAAGCACACATCATGGTGGGCACAGGGTCCGTTCAAGGGGGCTCTATGGATACGTCGAATATGCTGAAACCTGTGCTGCTTCATGGGAAAATTCGCTGTATCGCCGCCACAACATTTAAAGAATTTTNNCACCTTGAAAAAGATGCAGGTCTTTTACGGCGCTTCCAAAAAGTAGAAGTTCACGAACCCACACCGGATGAGTGCATCACCATCCTAGAAGGATTGAAAGAAAATCTAGAAAAATACCATAACGTAAAATATAAGGATGAAACCATTAAATCGGTTGTTGATCTATCTATGCGCCATTTAATGGATCGACGCCTTCCTGATAAAGCGATTGATATTTTAGATGAAGCAGGCGCCAAAAAACGCCTAGAAGCTGGCGAATCAACAAAACCACTCATTATATCCTGTAAAGATGTTGAAGATGTGGTTGCTCGCATGGCATCTATTCCGCCCAAACAAGTATCACAAGACGATAAAAAGGTTCTGAAAAATCTTGAGAAAGAGCTTAAAAATGTTGTATTCGGGCAAGATTCTGCAGCAGAAGCCCTTGTGCACTCTATCAAGCTTTCTAGATCAGGCCTAAGAAGCCCAGAAAAGCCCATTGGCTGCTATCTGTTTTCGGGGCCTACTGGGGTTGGAAAAACAGAAATTTGTAAACAACTAAGCGCTACACTGGGTATGCCCCTTATTCGGTTCGACATGTCTGAATACATGGANNTAGATGAAATTGAAAAAGCACATGGCGATATCTATAACGTACTTTTGCAACTTATGGATTACGGTATCGTGACCGATCATCACGGAAATTCAGTTAACTATAGAAATGTCATTTTAATCATGACAACCAATGCAGGCGCTACAGAAATGTCCAAGCATGGCCTTGGTTTTGGTCAAGAAAAACGGTCAGGAGAAGACGATGACGCGATCCAAAGAACTTTCTCACCTGAATTTAGAAACCGTCTTGATGCGGTTATTCCATTCGCGTCATTGAATGAACAAACAATGGAGCGCATTGTGAACAAATTCATCGGAGAGCTTGAGAAGCAATTGAAAGAACGCGACATCAGCTTAAACATCACAAAGTCAGGGAAAGGATGGTTACGCGATCATGGCTTCAATCCTCTCTACGGTGCACGACCACTGGCTCGCACCATTGACGAGCATGTAAAGAAACCTTTAGCCGATCAAATTCTTTTTGGAAAACTTCAAAAAGGTGGGATTGTGTCTGTTGATGTGAAAAAAGATCAGTTGGTCTTAAGCTATGTCAAGATATGCAAAGATACAAAAAAGAAAGAAAAAGAACTTGAATTGAAAGAGATTTCAAAGGCTCAAGCAAGCTATAAGAAATAATTTTTAAATGATTGGCGTCCCCAACGGGATTCGAACCCGTNNGGCCTCTAGACGATGGGGACGCAATTAAAGACTTCTCTTTTTCTATTAAATAATCCACAAAAGATCAATCTTTATTTTGATTCTGCCTGAAAAATCAGATGCATTCAAAAGCGCTCAAAGATAATTTCTTGACCTTCTAAACCCATTTTGAGAGAAATCAATATAGTGCAAAGGAGGCCAAATGCTTATTGATCATGTGGTGATTAGCTCTTTCCTTGCCACCTCGCTTCTTATTGGCACGATTGCCGGCCGTGGCATAAAAACACTTAAAGACTTTGCCTTATCACGGGGATTTTTCAGTAAAACAGCCTTAATTTCAACAGTTGTTGCTTCTTTTGTAGGAGGTGGCGTTATTGTGGGAACCGCAGAAAAAAGCTTCATTGGAGGTATTGGCTACGTGCTT
>DINK01000016.1:0-4427 GCA_002426825.1 Holosporaceae bacterium UBA5542 | reverse complement strand
GACTCTACAGTTTGTGCTAATGGCTTTCTTTATATGCCCCCACCTTGAAAAATTTTCTGAAAAAATTTCCGTCGGAGAAATGCTGCGTGATGAATATGGAAAAGGTGCGCAGATTTTAGTTGGCATTCTTTGGATGTGTTTTAGCACAGGCATCATTGTTGCGCAGATGAAAGCCATGTCTTTTAGTATTAGCTCTATTTTAGGCGTAAATACAGGCGTATCGTTGCTTATTAGTTCTAGCTTAGTGNNCCACCTATACTGCAACGCGGCATCATTTCAAAGTCAGCTAAAGAATCGAAAGACATTATGATTAAGGCCGCAATCATTATGGTACCATTGTGTCTCATAGGCGCCTTAATTGGTTTAATTGCCTATGCGGCAAATCCTGACATTCCGGCTAGTCAAGCGGCTGCATATACTTTTCAAACAGTACTACCAGCAGGGCTATCAGGACTGGCTATTGCGGCACTTTTAGCCACCATTATGTCAAGTGCTGACAGCTATTTAAATTCAGCAGCCATCTCTTTTGTTTCTGACATTATCAAACCTCTACAACAAAAAGAACGCTCAGACACAGAACTTCTTTCCATTTCACGACTTACGACTGTTGGCATTGGTGCCGTGGCCATTATGATTTCATTTAAAGCCAAAAATATTTTAGATATTTTACTGCATACGTATAAATTTTGGGGGCCTATTATTCTTATACCGCTAGCCGCACTCATTATGGGAAAGGTGATTTCTAAAAAAGGATTTTATGCTTGCTGTCTTTCTGGGGCAGGGACGGTATTCCTTTGGGAAGCAACAAGCCTAGAAACAGTTATGGGCATTGATAGCCTTATACCAGGTGTTTTGATTAATTTTGTCTGTTTTTTTATGCAATATTGTTTACAGCATCGAAATAGAAATTAAATACCAGGACAATGCATCGGCTATTAAAAAAGCACACTTTAAAAGTGTGCTTTTCGAAAGGCGGTATACCGCAAAACCCTAAAATCAACTTATGATCCTACAACCATTCCATCGCGAACAAAAAGGTGGCGAATAAAATTCTTATCTAACAGAATAGCATTCTGCGGGTTTTCTTGTTGCCAATTCTGACCAATTTTTCCCGACAAATAGTTTCCAACAACATTTTGAAGCGCATCATAAGTATCGTCCTGATGTTCCCCGCCAATTTTCAGCTGGTTCACCTGTTGCTTGAAAGAACTTACACGCTCTACAATGGGGACTAAAAGCTTTGTAAGAATATAATCTTTAACTGTACCGCCTTCATATGCATTAAGATTCCATAACCAGGTCTGCCTTGACACCTCATAGGCTTCCTGCCCAAATTGGTTTCTGAAAGCCGTATCATAAAGTGCAAACCTCAAATCAATTCCCCGATTCACACCCCAAACCCCCAGAAGCCTGTCGTAGGGTGTGCACGACTCTTTGCCGTATTTATATTCTGTGAAAACTTCGTGGATTTCAGGGTACTCTTCTTTAATTAAATTAAAGAATCTGATAAGAACGTAAACACTGTTTTCTGGTGCAAAGTGGGGGTACAGAAAACCACCCTGTTCATTTGCACCACCAAACAAATCATACTCTTCAAACCTAATATGGCTAGCAAATCCACTTCTTGGAAAGGAGAGCTCCTCTTTAACAAGAGCTTCTATTTGAATTTGCACCATCAGCAACGATCGTTCGATAGAGTTTTGGTATCGTTCCACTAATGTTTGATTATTTTCAACATGTGCTTGATAAGCATTCATCATTGCAAGATACAGTCCGTCCCCTTGCCATTCAGTTCCTGCAAGAACTGTTCTCTCTAAAACCTCGAACCCATCATAGCCTTCTGGCACATAAGACAAAAATTGACTGTCTTCAATAAGTCCTAGTCTATAGGTTTCTTCAACAAGGCCAAGATATGTCTCTCCAAGCGTTTCTTCATCCGCAATAGCCGCCACAAAGTCTTTTCTTCTGAGCATTGACTCGGGAATCATTGCATCAACCAAGCTAAAAATATTTGAACCTACCACAGCGCCTTCATCCAGGGGCATTTTAAATACCTCATGAAGTTTCTTAGAAAATTCTGCTGTTCGCATCATGATAGAATCACCATCTAACAGAGATCCATGTTCTTGTGCTTCACGAAGCGTCGTGTAGATTTCAAAGACTTTATCACTAGGAACGTCACCACTTGCCGTATTATAGACAACTTTTTTGCCATCCCAATAACAGTCTAGTTTTTCCGTATCTTTAAAACCACTATCTTGTTCCGCTGTCGGCGCTTGATCAGCCGCTTGATCGTCAACCTGATCTACATTTTGACTCTTATTATGGACAACTTTAGTACCATCCCAATAACAATCAGCAGGCTCTGCTGCTGCACTGGCCGCATTCTCTGCACTTGGAGAAGCAGAAAGAGCCTTCTTAGGAGGACTCTTCTGAGCTTTGGGCGCTGTTTCTCCTTGGTGCTGAACGGCCTTACGGCGAAAAAGGGGATGGTTAAATAGGCCCCCATCTTCATTTGCACCATAGGATGCACCTACAAACCCAAGTGAAAATAGTACCAAAAAGTTTCTAAAAAGCATTTTAAATCCCTGTAAGAAGTTAATAACTGATACAGATATGGGAATTAATTAATACTTTTCAATGGGTTAATAATTTCTGAATTTTGGCAAAAAAAGAAGACTACTTCATAAAATTCGGCAAACTATCACCGAATCCTTTTACGGACTTGTCCTGATCGTTCTTTCTGATCTTTTCGTGGAGCCCTTCTTTTTCCCGAGAAAGATTTTTTCCCTTCGGGATTTTTTCCTGGATCGGTCGATCNNGTATTCCCTCCGTTGAGGACTTTTCCCGCTTTGAAAGGCTTTTTTCCTCTTTTTTTTTTAAGGGAACTTTGCTTTTAGGAGCACTTTCAGAATTTTCGCCTGCCCAGTCATTAATGAAAGGAATCTTTTTTCCAATCAGTTTCATAACTTCATGGGCTTGGTCGTTAGTATCCGCGGTGACCATTGTGAATGCAAGGCCCTTGGCACCAGCGCGGCCCGTTCGACCAATACGGTGCACATAATCTTCGGTGTTCATGGGGATGTCCATATTAATGACACAAGGCAAATCCATAATATCAATACCACGCGCGGCCACATCACTTGCCACAAGAAAGCTCGCTTCGCCAGATTTTAGACGCTCAATCGACTTGTTTCGACGCGCTTGCGTTAAATCACCGTGAATAATTTCAGCGTTAAGGCCAGATTTCCGCATTTCATCGGCTGTTTTATCGACATGGTGCTTTTTATTGCAAAAAATAATGGCTGATGTAATGGCGTGCTTTTTGAAAAGCGCCATCATAATGGTTACTTTTTGGCGTAATTTGGCTGCCTCTGAAGGGGCTGTTGGGGCAAAAACGAAGAATTGTTCAATATTTTCAGAAGTAGAAGAGGGGGCCTCTACCATTACTTCCTTCGGAGACATTAAAAATTCTTGTGCAAGTTTTTTAACCTCGGGGGCCATGGTGGCAGAAAGCAACACTGTTTGCCGCATTTTAGGTAGGGCACCCAATATTTTCTTAAGGTCAGGCAAAAAGCCCATATCAAGCATGCGGTCAGCCTCATCAAGCACCACATTCTTTATTTCTGTAGGTAGCACACAGCCAGATTCATACAAATCAAGAAAACGCCCAGGCGTAGCAACAGCAACATCAATGCCTTTGGCCAACACTTGCTTTTGCTGCACGATAGAAGCGCCACCAATAAATTCACCGACACGAAGCTTATGGTTCTTCGTGTAAGCCTTAAAATTATCAGAAACCTGGCTTGCAAGTTCCCGCGTGGGCACCAAAATCAAACAACGAATCATACGCGCCTTCGACGGCGTTTGAGAAAGAATTTCAATAAGGGGAAGACAGAATGCGCCTGTTTTACCTGTTCCCGTAGGGGCGCAAGCAAGAACATCAGCACCACGCAAAATAAGGGGAATAATTTTCTGTTGAACAGGAGTAGGGGCAACATACCCCTTCTCAGATAAAGTTTTCAATAGGTCAGAGTTCAAGCCTAAATCATCGAAACGCATAAAAATCTAACCTATTGTTTGGAATAATTGTTTTTTTAGAGAACTTGCGCAGATTACTTGATCTTCGTTTCTTTGAACATAACGTGCTTGCGTGCACGTGGATCATACTTTTTCAACGTAAGCTTTTCAGTGAGTGTGCGTGGATTTTTCTTCTTTACATAGAAGTAACCAGTACCTGCAGTACTCTCTAGTTTAATCAATACGGTTTTGCCTTTAGCCATTTTTTATTCCTCTTTACCTAGAACAAGGGTATTTATAGACAAAACAATAGTTGTTTGTCAAACAGAATGGCGCGTCCTGGAGGATTCGAACCTCCGACCTGCGGCTTAGAAGGCCGTTGCTCTATCCAGCTGAGCTACGGGACC
>DINK01000021.1:2556-26178 GCA_002426825.1 Holosporaceae bacterium UBA5542 | reverse complement strand
CAGTGTCAGAACGACCGTTCCCAACACCGCAACCGCGCCCAGGCCTATACAATGCTGCGCGCACGTCTTTATGAACACGAGCTTCAAAAAAAACAAGAAGCCGCCCAAACGCAGGCCGATTCAAAAACAGCTATTGGGTGGGGGCATCAAATTCGATCCTACGTTTTGCACCCCTATCAGATGGTCAAAGATCTACGCACAGGTGTGGAAAAAGGAAATGCCCAAGGCGTGCTTGATGGGAAAATAGATGATTTTCTTGAAGCCGCCCTCAGCCACCGTTTAGGTACATAGCTTTTATTTTTCATTTAGATTGTTTACAATCAAATTTTGCAGGGCTTGGCATGCAACTTTGTATTCGCATGTGGTTTTTTGAAATTTAAAGGTAAAAATACTTCACGGTAAAATGCTCCAGAAAAAAATCGCTTTAATCCTTTCAGCCTTATGTATATTAAACGACCTCAACGAAGCCTATGCTGCAGCGATTGAAAAAAAACACCTTCCCTCCCTAATAACAAAGACAGGAAATCAGCCTTCCCTGACGACTTCAAAGGGAAAAAAAACAGTTCCTCTTCCAAAAAGAAAAAAGGCTGAAACTGCAACACGTCAAGAAACACTTTCTCAACATACATATGCTTCACTGGAACAATTCTCAGGCGCATTACAATGGGCTCATAAAAAAGGTATCCAAGGCACAAATCAAACGGCCATTGTTTTAGAACCAGGGAATCTTTCAAAAAAAATTATTAAGAAAATGGGGCCATTATTGCTCTTCCCCAGAACTAAAAATGATGATCTTGACACCATAAATCATGGAACAGGGGTTATAGACGCCATCCACAAAGTTGCCCCAAGCAGTCAAATTCTTTATTTAGACATTAATTTCGACTTAACTGATAAAGCCGCACAAGCACTCTACCAAATAAACAAAGACTTAAAAACCTGGCTAGAAAATGCAAAAGTTATCAACTATTCTTCTGCATCTTATAAACTATCATTTGAAGGCGCACATGAAGTCGTTAAATCAAGCACAACAAAAAAATTTCTAGCAAATAGTGCGCTTAGAAGAAGCCCAAGTGTCCTAGATTTTGCCACAAAAAAAACCCTAGACATCTTTGAAAGTCAGACTCAAAAGCAGGTACGCCAACTCACTTCCCTAATACAAACTGGACATAAAAAAGTTCTTGTTATGGCTGCAGGAAATGAAGGCCTGTCTCTTTCTGAACCTTTAGTAGAAACACCCGCGGGAAACACGTACCATTTGGTCAGCATGTTGGTGCAAGACCCCATTCTTCTAAAACACCTGATTATTGTCGGTGCGCACAATCAATTCTTCAGAATGTCTAGCTTTTCCAATTTTCCTGGTCGAAACACCGTCATCCAAAACCACTATATTTGGGCACCGGGACAAAATATAAAACTTATGTATGAAGACAGCGAATTACTTAGAGACGGAACATCTTTTTCAGCACCAACTGTTACAGGGTGCATTTTGCTTTTAATGGAAAAATATCCTCACTTTTCCCCGGAAGAAATACAAGAAGTTATTCTGGAATCCGCCTCAAAAACCTTTTTTATCGATCTTGGTTTAACCAAAAATGGATTTGAAGGTGTGTATGTCTACGATCCTGAAGATCGTCCTCTTGATCCAAAAACATTTCAATGGGGCAAACAATACGCTATTGATGTTACCGAACATAGGGAAGAGTTATCCGGAAAAGGAATATTAGATTTAAGAGCTGCTTTTATATATGCTGACTTGAAAACCAAAAACCCACATCTGTCAAAAGCAATATTGCGCAAAAAAATGAAAGAGGTTTTAAAAAAACAAAACCATCGGGCAGCAACTATTATTCAAAAAGCTTTTCGAAGATATCTTGCAAAAAAAGCAAGGCTTCACAGTCAGTGAAAATAGTCATAGATTGTTTTGGCGGTTTTTGCACTAATACCATTAACCTTCTTAAGGTCTTCTACACCCGCGCCAGCAATAGCATTTAATGACCCAAAGTGCTGTAACAAATCGCGTCGCCGCTTTGCCCCTACCCCAGGAATATCATCTAGGGTTGACCCTTGTACGCCTTTTTGTTTCTTTTGGCGATGAGCCCCAATCACAAAACGATGCGATTCATCTCGTAGGCGCTGCAGGTAATACAAAACAGGGTCATCTGGGCGCAGCATAAAAGACGTGCGCCCTGCCATGTAAAACTTCTCGCGCCCAGCGTTACGCTCAGGCCCCTTAGCAATGGCCACCACAGGAATATCTGTTACCCCCACGGCTGCCATAGCTTCAAGCCCCNNCATCTAAAATGACTAAGTCAGGGCGATTGTTTTCAATTTTTCTAAACCGGCGAGTTAAAACTTCCTGCATCATGGCATAATCATTACCACCATCTTGATGGTGCGCTGTTTCTTTGATGCCAAATTTCCGATAAGATTTTTTATCAAAACCATCGGGTGTGGCCACAATCATGGCACCATAAGCATCTTGCCCCAAGTTATGACTGTTATCGTAAACCTCGATCCGTTGTGGGGGATGCGCTAAACCAAATGTATCTGCAACGCCTTGCAACAGTTTTTCTGTTGAAAGGCGGTCTGAAAGCTTTAATGCCAACGCTTCGGCCGCATTTTTTTCGGCATCTTTCACCAATTGGGCCAAAATTCCCTTTTGCGGCATGCGGATTGTCACCCCATGGCATACATTTTGCGCCAACATTTCAGAAAGCATTTCTTGATCGTCCAACTTACGGTTAACAAAAATATGGGGTGGCGGCTCTTGGTCTACATAAAACCACGATAAAAACGCCTCTAGCACATCTTCATCAGTATCCTCGGGGCTATGTTTGGGAAAGAATGTGCGGCTGCCATGGTTGGCCCCATTCCGAAAGAAAAACAATTGAACAGCCACTTTTCCTTGAGTTCGGCTAGCAGCCACAACATCCGCATTATTGACACTTTGAATGTGTACACCCTGTGCCTCTTGGGTTTTGGTAAGTGCTTCAATTTGATCTCTCAATTCCGCCGCCAGTTCATATTGACGGGCTAAACTCGCCACTTGCATTTTTTGCGCAAGTTTTTTTTGAAGCACCTGTGTTTTTCCGGAAAGGAATTGGTGTGCCTGAGCAATTTGTTCATCATACTCTGCTTCTGTAACACGCCCCACACATGGCCCCGAACATCGTTTTATATGATACTGCAAACAGGGCCGCGATCGATTTTTAAACACATTATCGGTGCATGTGCGCAATTTAAAAATACGAGATAAGGTATCAAGCGTTTTCCACACGGCATGACGCGAAGCATAGGGCCCAAAGTAAGTACCAGGGCCCGACTTTGTCCCCCGATGAAACACAAGGCGCGCAGGAAGATCTCCTTTTGTCAGCAAAATATATGGGAACGATTTATCATCTTTAAATAGTATGTTATAGCGCGGTTTTAGGCTTTTAATCAGGTTTGCCTCAAGAAGCAGCGATTCTGCCTCGGTATGCGTCGTAATGAATTCCATTTTTTCTGTCATGGCCACCATCCGCTGAATGCGAATAGTTTGCTTTTGTGGCCGTGTATAACTTGAAACGCGTTTCTTTAAATTTTTGGCTTTACCAACATACAGAACATCGCCGTCCCCATTCAACATGCGGTAAACACCCGGCGACGACGTTAATTTCTTAACGTAACCAGCAATAATCTGGATACCTTTTTCAAGGGAAAGATTCGGTAAAGTGCGTTTTGTCATCGTTTCTTATCATAGGCTTTTTTTTGTAAAAAAAAAGTAGCGATTCCAAGATACATTTTGTCCATACCCTTCCTAAACTTAAAAATTTTTTAAGTTAGAAAAAAATTTTTTTTTCTACTTTTAATATTTGTATCTAAGTCATACTGTGCCCAAGTGATAAAAATTTTGGAGGTTATTATCATGAAACTCTTAAAGTTCTTAACAATTCTTACACTCATATTTGTATCTTTNNAGGTGGCGCCCATGACAAAGGAGCCTGGGCAGAAGATGCTGCCTCTAATTTTTTCAGACAAGCCGGCTATTTTATCTGCCCTGCAAAATATTATGCCTTTGGAAACCCCAATGCAGTCGGCACAGTATACCCCCATGAAGAAAATGGCATTGATGGCTTGTTTATCAAACTTGCACGAAAAGGGGGCAGAAAAAATGGTCAAGTTTACATTAGTAATGTTGTTGTTCATGAATCTAAATACCAAGCACAAGGAGGAACCCCAAAACTTGGGAAAATGGGGTGTTTCACGTGTTCAGGTGGGCCCAGTGACGATGCATATGAACAAACCGCCCAAATGTCATGGCGATGGATACATAATGCCGTTGAATGGGCCGCACGAAAAGGCACGTCCGTGTGCGATGACCACAAAGCCCAAAAACAATGCAGCGTCATCTGCCCCTTGTTACTTGATTTCTTGGCGGACGGCGGGGTCACCCAAGTCACACGCACAGCAAGTGTCATGAACGCTGATGGAACGCTATCATTCTATACACTCTCTGATACAGGAAAAGAGCATAGGGCTGGTGTAGCGGTTATAAAAGATCTTGTGCAGGGNNGAAAGCAGTAACCAACCGAAGTTAAGGCTATAGAAGATATAGAAAAATCTTATCTAACTTTTCTGGCATGCGCGATGTGAACGCCAAGCTCGTTGAATTTTAATGGCAGCATCCACCCGCTTTTTGTGAAGGGGAAATTTAAGTTTTTTAACAGGACACTTCATCACGAAGAATTCATTCCATAGATTATCTGGTTCTTGTGTGAATCCAAATCTTCCATACCAATCAAGCAGCCATGGTTTATGACGCTCAACATCAAGTTTGATAGTCGTGTCTTTTGGTAAATGTATACCCGCTTTTTCTCCTTTTCGGAGAGCGGCAAAAAGTGTTTCAAGGGCCGCTGTCCCATACCCTTTTTTGCGCACAGCAAAATCTTCGGCTGTCGGAAAATGATGACTGCCGCTTTTCCCAACTAATATTGTCAATTCAAGGGTAGGCTCAACACATCCCCTTCTGCTATGTGGAAAAAGCAAAAGTATAATATCGCCTACTTTTTCACCAAGCATTTTTGGAGAAGTAGTTGGATAAATATCAAACACAATCTCACCACAGTTTCCAAACTTGGGCCGCCCCTCTTTCGAGAATACTCTGTTTGTTGAAGAAATTTGATCAGACTGACGCACTTTAAGGGCAACACCACCATAAGGCAAATTTCGTATACGCGGCGTTGCAATATCAACAAGCCCCTCATCCAAACCAGCATGGGTGACTGCACAACCAATAACCAAACTAAAAACAAATAATTTAAATAATTTACGTATAAACATCATGCCTTCTATGTAGGTACGCTTAATTTGATTTTCAATCAAAAAAAACATTAATATCAATATATTAATGGATAATTTCATAAAAGAAATGAAAAATCTAGACGAAAAAATAAAAAAATTATCTAAGATATAGACTGGGTGATTTTCTCAACACTATACCCACCCAAGGTGAATCAGTTTATCCATCACCATTTGGGGAAACAGTTGATCAAGGGCATTCGGCGTTATCACCTTGTTACTGGGGCCAATTTTCACCCCTTCTAGATTTGTATACTGATGGATAGGCACCTGACTTTGTCCCAATAACACAAGCCCTTTTACGCCCAGCCGCGGTGCCGCATGGGTTACTCCCGTATCATTGCCAACAATGAAAGTAGCCCTCTTTAAAACACCCAGCGTACGACGCAAGTCACCCGAGACAAAAAAAGCCGGAATTTTTTTATGATTCAAAGCCATTTCAATATTTTTACCCTCAGCCACTTCGCTGGGGCCACCCAAAATAAGAATGGTCCCCCTTTTTTTGCGCACAATCATTTCTGCCAATTGAATATAATAATTTATAGGCCATTTTTTCTGAGACTCACTAGAGCCAATGCACAAAGAAAAATAAGGAGGAGACATATGAGCTAAAAGTTCTTCCGCTGCTTTTTCAGCAGTAGCCCCAAGATGCAATGTAGATACGTCCTGCAAAACCACGCCATGATTTTTCATCACTTGTGTTGCGCGTTGAATAGGATGTTTTTTTTGATCTTCTTTTTGAAGAAAAGTGTTTGCACCATGCAAAAGCATCTTCTGCAACCCCATGCCAGGCCCATATATTTTAGGTATGCCTGCCATGCGGCATAAAAGCGGATATCGCAAACTCCGACTATGCAAAATATAAGCCTTTGTATATTTTTTTTCCCGAAGCACTTGGGCAAGACGCCATAACCCCGCAAAACTGTCATGCTTCCCTTTTTTTATCTCAAGCCAAATAACATCATCAATCATGGAGTCTGCCGCCGACAACTGATCTGCAAACGAACGCGGCCGTGTTAAAAGAGAAACTTTTTTCTCTGGCGTTTCATTTGCCAAAGCATGAAGATGCGGTATAAACCACATATAATCCCCAATACCCTGAAGGGGTTGAATCACCAGTGTTTTTGCCTTTACCATTGTCTACCCCTCCAAAAACTGGTGTGTTGGAAATTGGTTTGTTTGTCGAAGGGCCTCATTCAGCACCATTGCCCCTGCTACCGCAACATTCAGCGAGCGCACATTAGGACACATAGGAATCACAACCCGTGCATCGCACGCATTGAATACAAAATCAGGTAATCCGTCCCCNNCTAATACTAAAATATCATCTGGGTGAAAAGAAAAATTATGGTGAGTCACTTCACCTTTTACATCAAGGGCAATTCGACGCTGTCCTATGTGTGCTTTTTGAAAGTCTGTCCAACCTGAATGCCGCATCCAATCCACATGCTGCATGTAATCCATGCCTGCACGCTTCATACGTTTATCCGATAACAGAAACCCACAAGGTTCGATCACATCAATGGACACATTTAAACATGCCCCAAGGCGCAACAATGTACCCATATTTTGGGGGATTTCAGGTTGAAACAAAGCAAGGCGCATTAGTCTTGAAGAACCGATTTTGTTTTGCGCCAGTATAAATACCCAGACACAACCGACAAAATGGCCGCTGCCCAAAGCAAAACAACCCCCAACTCATGGAATCCCCAAATATATTTCTTGGGACCATCCGCCAACAAATAGGACAAACTAATCATCTGAGTAAAAGTTTTCCACTTTCCTAAATAGCTTACAGGCACTTGCACTCCTTCTGAAGACAAATGCTCACGAAGCCCTGAAATAAAAATCTCACGCGCTAAAATAATAAGGGCAGGCAACAAAGCCGCATAGCCATCTAACCGCCCTGTACCCGCTAGCATCAACACCGTTGTTGAAATCAAAAGCTTGTCCGCAATGGGGTCCAAAAACGTGCCCATCCGTGAGGTTTCATTTAATTCCCGTGCCAACTTCCCATCAAAATAATCGGTGACACAAGCTGTAAGATAAAGAAAAACTGCAATCCAATTCGCCCAAGGTGTGTCAATGTAAAACATCCACACAAAGGGTACCAGTAATAAAATACGGCCTATCGTTAGAAGGTTAGGTATCGTCATAACTTCTTCTTGTATCACAAAACAAGATATTCTAGAAGACTTGAATCTTCTAAACAGAGAGCAAGGCACACGTGTATTTGCTTTAGCTAAATTGTGCGCCAAGAACCATCATGCATTAACTGCTCAATACCTGTATCATTTATGGCATAACGCTCAAGCATTTTAAAAACGCCTGTATCATCGGCAAGATGACTCATCCCCACACCCACGATAAAAGGTACTCCTTTAGGAGTACTATCAAGGTGACTACACAGCCTTCTCTCCCAAGCCTGGTTTCTCAATTGTCTTGCTTGGTAAAGCCACTCACATACGCTACCTTCTTCACCAATATGTTCTGTGCTACGTGGCTGACGCTTTTGATCCTCAAACTCCTGATCTTCCTCGTCCGAACCATCATCTTCTTCAGTATCGGATAACCTAGCTAACATTTCTTCAGCCATTCCAATAAATTCAGAAAAAAGCCTAGAAGATGCCAAAATACTTGGATGAAACATACTGCCATACAATTCTTCATCTGTTTCTAGAATGCGTACGCCCGACGGTCCTTTGTTAAACAATCTACCAAGAATATCCTCCATAGATTCTTCTTTTCTTTTTTTTGCTTTGCGTTTTTTTGCCATATGGTATGTCATCACTGTCCACAAAAAAGGAATCGGGTGCAATTCCTGNNTCAAATGGTGTCCATCTACTACCCCTGCCGCAGCATACACAGGAAAAAATTGTGCAACTAATACTTCCAACCTTCTTTTTTCTGCTTCAAAAGTATCTTTATTGCCATAATTTTTTTCTAAAGCCGCAACAACATCTGCATTGTTTTGGTAACACGCATGCTTAAGGAAAGAGGCCGAAAAAAAACAGTTCTCAGCGCAGTCTTCTTCCCCAGACTCTGTAACATAAATAATGGTTGGATGCTGCCTAGCAATTTCTTCAAGCGTCAACACCAAAGACTTGGGCTCTAAATGCACCGGCCTTACATGATTTGTACCCAGCACATAGACTTGCCGCCCGTCTTTTATCGTTGCCTTAAAAAGTGATGTTGGGATAGTTTTCTCATCTTCTGCAGTTGTCGCAGCCCTTGATATACCAAAAACACTAAAAATAAATAAAAATAGAAAACAAAGACGACCTAGTTTCATTGCGCGCTTTCTGTAAAAAAATCCATATACTATATATGNNTTATGCGTCAAATGTTGCAATTTTTCCTTAATCTGCCCATATAGAAAGGTATGCAAACATTAAATTGGACAAATCTTGGGTTTCCCCCTCCCTCTAAAGACACGCGCGTGGTTGTTGCCATGTCGGGGGGCGTTGATAGTTCAGTCACAGCTTCTCTTCTGGCAGAAGCGGGGTATGATGTTGTTGGCATCACATTGCAGCTTTATGATCATGGCATGGCCGTTGGTAAATCAAAAGCATGTTGCGCAGGGCAAGATATTTATGATGCCGCCCAAGTCGCTGAAAAAATGGGCTTCCCTCACTATGTGTTAGATTATGAATCAGTTTTTAAACAGCAGGTTATTGATGATTTCGCCGACAGCTATTTGCGTGGTGAAACCCCGATTCCTTGCATCCAATGCAATCAACAAGTTAAATTTAAGGATCTTTTGCATACAGCACGCGACTTAGGTGGACATTGCCTTGTTACAGGCCATTATGTCCAACGCATGCAAGGGCCAGATAAGTCGGAACTTCACCAAGCCGTTGATACATCGAAAGATCAAAGTTATTTTTTGTTTGCCACCACACAGGAAGAGCTTGACTATCTGCGCTTTCCGTTAGGCGGGCTTACAAAAGCAGAAACACGTCAACACNNTGATTCTCAAGATATTTGTTTTGTGCCCAACGGTAACTATGCCGAAGTTGTTCAAAAATTGCGCCCAGGGGCCACAGAACCAGGAAATATTGTAGATATCGATGGTACCATTCTTGGCCGTCATCCAGGCATTATTCACTACACAATTGGCCAAAGAAAAGGACTGGGTGTTGGGGGTTCTGAAGAACCTCTTTATGTTGTGCGATTAAACCCTGATACGCATGAAGTCGTCATTGGGCCTAAAATACACCTGGCTCAACAAAAAATTTCCGTAAATCGATTAAATTGGATTNNATTGGCGATACCATTTCTCCCGAAGAATTCTACCGTTGCTCTTTAAAAATTCGCTCTGGCCAGAAACCCATTCAAGGCACAGTGCGTCTTTTGCCCAACAACCAGGCAGAAATCATTCTTGAAACCCCCGAGTATGGCGTTAGTCCCGGCCAAGCAGCCGTGTTCTATAACCAAAATCGTGTTCTGGGCGGTGGTTGGATTACAAAATAAATACACCCAAAAGTAAATGTGAAAAAATAGAGGAATGGCCTTAAAGATTTCTTAAGAAACCTTTTAATGCATCATTTTTAGGAAAACTTAGATCAAGAGATTGATCTGCATTTTCATTAGAACCCCCAAGCCTTCCAAGATCTAACGCCGGAATAAGAACTAATCTTTTGTCGACATCGTAAATAGAAACAATACTCCAAAGTCTTTGCATGAAAACTTTGGGGTCAATATCATACTGATCATAATATACGTCGTACTGATCTAAAAAATTAGAGAAAGATCTTTGTTCTTTTTCACGCTCTGCCGTTGCCGGCCCATCTAAAACCAAAGAGAGCGCAGTCCATCTTACATGGAAACAGTACAAAGCCTTTCTAAATTCACCTTCACTACCGGCAATATGGGAAAGCGTAGCAGAATTTTTATAGGTTTCTTCAGAACGTGTAAGAAAGTCCCTAACTTCTGCTTCTGGCATACTGCCATCTGCCATCAAAATTCTTTTTGAAGTTTCCCTAAAAGGGTCTTCCGCCAACTGCGCTTCATAAAAGGATTCATGCACGGCATGAAGACACCCACAGAACGAAACTAGGGCAAAAAACAAAGATGTAAAATAGTTGCAAATAACACTCATAGCTTTTAAGTACAGCAGTTATTCACATAAATCAAATGTTTTAATTCTTTATCGTCATAGGAAAAGCGGTAACTAAATCGCGTTCAGAAACATTAATTACTATTCTTACGCCATTAGGTTGAGACCCTGCCCTCGAGCCTCCAGCGTCATAAAGTCCAAACGGCACTCTACTTCCTACAATGACGGCCTCGATCACAAGCCTCTTTGTAGAGGAACCATCAACCCGTACAGAGGTTTCATTGCTAATTCTTTTTATTCTATAGACAGAATGAAGCGCAGAAAGAAGAATTTTTTTAATTTTCTCTGGGTCATCCGTATTAAAAAATGAAGAATCAGCTCTATGGCTTGAGAGGGTATGATCTTGTAAAATATGTTCATTAATATCACTTTCCATAATAACAGATGCCGCAAAAGTTCGTGCCGTTTCAGCATCAGTTAGGTCAAGTGCTTTCTTCTTTGGTGATTTGCCAGCCTGAACCCATTCCTGTGTGTTGTGCACAGTAGCATAACTATCAACAAAAGGGGTGAAAACTAAAAAAAGAAGGTAGCCTAAAGCTATATATTTTTTTGAACTCACTTTTTTCCTCCATGTTTTATTCTAGAATTGTAACTTACAAAATGTAAAAAAAATACTTCTATTTCTTTATTTTCTTGCACGTTGTGATTCCCAGTACGAAGAAAAGAAAATGAGGGCCGAGCCAAACACGTTTTCTATAACCAAAATCGCGTTCTGGGCAGTGAGTAAATTACAAAATTACTATAGCTTGCCCTTACCGCAAGCTAAAAAACCCACCATCTCNNCTCTACCGCTGAGCTAATCGCCCTTCACCACAAACGTTGGTATAGCAAATAAAAGCGTTTGCTTCAATACAAAAGTGCCTTAATTAATGGGCAACTTGTTGTTTTAGGCCTTTTCCTGCTCTAAACTTTGGAAGACGTGCCGCTTTAATTTTAATTTTTTCACCTGTGCGGGGGTTGCGCCCTTCGCTTGCTTTACGATTTACAGTAGAGAATGTACCGAAACCAACAACTCGTACATCGCTGCCGCTCTTAAGAGCTTGTGCGATAGAGTCAAATACACCTTCAACTGCTTTTGCAGCCGAAACTTTTGACAAACCTGCATTTTCTGCAACCTTAGCGATCAATTCATTTTTAGTCACTTTTTGGCCTCTTTCTTTAAGTAGTTAATATTGAATTTAAGTTATGTATTAATAAGAGCGTTTTTTCCTTGCTTAGTCAACGACATTTTCTCAAAAAAACAAGGAAAACACTGAAAAAAGAGGACTCTTTGTTTGAGCGACTTAGCGTTATGGAAAATAAAATCAAGACCAGGTGTTTTCTTGAGTAAAAAAATAATGTTATTTATCAGGTACTGTCTTTATAGAATACATCTCTAAATTTTATTTGCTTTCTCTTTTAGCCACAACCAGCAATCGCTGACTATTTTTTTGAGAAAAAGCATTTCCNNCTGTTGTTTTTAAAATAGAGAAGCCATTCTTATTAAGCATCTTTTCTAGCATTTGAAGCGCATAGACTTGCAATGTTTGTTCTCCTCTATGAATAAACACTTGCCCCTTTTTGTTCGTATGATGATGCGTTGTATAGGAAGAAAGAACCCCTGAAGGACTTACCGCACTATATTGAATCTGACGATGCGCTTTGTCTTTTATTTCCCAGTCTATCGTAAGCTGCCTAATATTTTCATGGCAAAGCAGGTATTCCAGGTTAAATATATCAAACACATACACGCCTCCTGGATTAAGGTTTTGATAAATATTATGCATTGCTTGGTCAAAATCCTGAACCGTCAAGTGACCTACAGCGTTAAAGATTGTGATCACCGCATCAAAGCGCCCTACCCTTGTTGTACGCATATCCCCTTCTCTGAACACAAAACCGTTGGTAATGCGGGCATCTGATGTTTCCCGGGCTTTCTCATATGCTTTTTCAAGCATTCTTTTATTGATATCGACTCCAACAACCTGATACCCCTTCTCCATCAAATAAAACACCTGCGACCCAGTGCCACATGTAAAATCTAGCACAGTCTTTACCTGGGCCGTGCTCAATACCGCTTCAAGCACTTTATTTGTCTTTAAAGACCGAATTTCATTATACGCATCATAAAGTTCAGCAACACCGTCATAGTGAGAAGCCTTAGCTGATTGATGCTTGGGTATGTTATTCATTTTAAACACTCACTTTTATTTTATCAGAGGTTAACACAGGTTTTCCCCCTTCAATGCAATAGTACAAACCACTATCTCAAAAATAAGGAACAGGCATAAAAAAACCCGCATAACAGCGGGCTCTTTTAATAAAGCACTTTTAAAAAAATCTACTTTTTAGAAACTACCTTCTTAGTATCAGATGCAGATTTTTTCGTTTCAGATGATTGCGATGCCTTTTTTGATTTTGCTTTCTTTTCTGGAGCAACAGCTTCTTTAGAAGCTTGGTCAATCACTTGTCCTTCCCCCGCAGAGCTTTCATTTCTGTTTACAACAGCATCACGTGGGCGATCAACAAGTTCAATCACCGCCATTGGTGCAGAATCCCCATAGCGGAAACCAGCTTTCACAATACGTGTATAACCGCCTGGGCGCTTCTTATAGCGTTCCGCCAGGGTTGTTACAAGTTTTGTCACAACATCATTATTGTTGTTCAACCGGCTTAAAAGGGTACGACGTGTATGAAGACTTTGAGGATCCTTCTTTGCCATTGTAATATACCGCTCTACAATTGAACGCAAATCCTTAGCTTTTGGCAATGTCGTTTTAATTTGCTCATGCTCAAAAAATGAATTCGACATGTTCATAAACATGGCCTTACGGTGGCTCGATGTCCGGTTAAGCTTACGACCTGATAGTTTATGACGCATTGTATCTCTCCTCGCTTAAAATGAGTCGTCAATTCTCTTTGAAAGCCCTTCGATATCCTCTGGTGGAAACTCGGGCACATCCATGCCTAAAGATAGGCCCATGGACACGAGAACTTGTTTAATTTCGTTTAAAGACTTTCGTCCAAAGTTTGGTGTTTTAAGCATTTCAGCTTCAGAGCGCTGAACCAAATCACCAATGTAAATAATGTTGTCGTTTTTCAAGCAATTTGCAGCACGTACAGAAAGTTCAAGCTCAGAAACCTTACGCAACAATGCTGGAGGGAAAGGAAGTTTGCTTTCTTTTTCTTGCTCTTGCACTTCAACAGGGTCGTCAAAGTTGATAAGAGGCGCAAATTGGTCTTGAAGAACGCGTGAAGACAGCGCAACAGCGTCTTCCGGTTTAACAGTACCGTTTGTTTCAATATCAAGAATCAACTTGTCATAATCGGTAACCTGTCCAACACGTGTGTTTTCAACATGACACGCAACTTTTTTGATNNAAAAGAGAGTCAACCGGAATCACACCCACAGGGGTCGATTCCGTGCGGTTTTGTGCAGCAGGCACATAGCCCTTCCCATTTTCAACCGTCATTTCGATAGAAAGGGAAGCCCCTTCATCCATATGACAAATCACAAGGTCAGGGTTCATAATTTCAACATCTGAACCCGTTTTAATCATACCAGCAGTCACAACACCCGCACCTTTGTGCGTAAGCTGGATTTTCTTAGATGTGTCAGAATGCAACTTAATAGCAAGAGATTTTAGGTTCAAAATAACATCTGTCACATCTTCCATCACACCAGGAATAGAAGAAAATTCGTGGACAACCCCTTCAATTTGCACATGCGTGACCGCAGCACCACGAATAGATGAAAGCAAAACACGGCGCAAGGCATTTCCTAGAGTCAACCCATATCCACGCTCAAGTGGCTCAACGATAAGCCGTGCAATTTTTCCATCACTATCGACATTCTTAATCTGAATATCTTTTGGTTTAATTAGTTCTTGCCAGTTCTGTTGTATCACTCTTAAACTCCCACACTTTGAAAAAATCTATGTCTCTTAGACGCGACGACGCTTGCGAGGACGTACACCATTGTGCGGCAATGGCGTTACATCGCGAATAGCAGAAACAGTAAAGCCAACACTTAAAAGTGCGCGCAAAGCTGATTCACGACCAGACCCAGGGCCTTTTACTTGAACAGATAGTGTTTTCACACCATGTTCTTTCGCCTTACGACCTACGTTTTCAGCTGCAATCTGGGCAGCAAAGGGTGTTGATTTCTTAGAACCTTTAAATCCGTTCGCACCAGCCGTCGACCAAGCAATAGTATTGCCCTGAAGATCTGTAATATTAATAACTGTGTTGTTAAATGTAGAATTGATGTGGGCCATGGCAGAAGGGATATTCTTCTTCTCACGACGCCGCAATTTGGTAGTTCCTGTTTGTGCCATTCTCTAAATTTCCTATACCGCTTTTTTCTTGCCAGCAATTGGTTTTGCCTTACCTTTACGTGTACGCGCATTCGTATGCGTTCTTTGTCCTCGTGTTGGCAAACCTTTACGATGACGCAAACCACGATAACACCCAAGATCAACAAGGCGCTTAATGTTCATCGACACCAAGCGACGCAAATCCCCCTCAACCTGATGGTCACGATCAATAATATCTCGGATCGTTGACAACTCAGACTCAGTCAACTCATGCACTCTTTGTTGAGGCTTAATTTTAGCCTTCGCACAAATTTCCGCAGACTTAGTTTTGCCAATTCCATAAATGTAAGTCAGGGCAATCTCAACTCTTTTTTTGGTTGGGACGTTCACACCAGCAATACGAGCCACTCTTAAAACTCCTTAAACAACTTAAATATAATTACGACTTCCGAATTTTCTATAGAGAAATTAAGGAATAGTCAAGTTTATTCTACGAATTTAGGGAATGATAAACATCTGTGAAGATGTCTTCCACACGCCTCATCGCATCTACTTTTACCAAAACGCCCGTTTCCTCATAAAACGGAAGAAGAGGACCTGTTCGCTCATTATAGAGTCGAATCCGTTCGCCCACATGCGCCATGTCATCATCTTTTCTTTTAGAAAACGAGGTATGACCACATGCATCGCAAACGTTGTCTACCTTGGGCTTTTTATAATAATGGTTATAACTAGCACCACATTGCGCACATGTAAAGCGCCCAGAGAGCCTTTTTGTTAAAATTTCTTCTGGAACAAAAAAATAAATAACTTTTTCAAGTTGGCCAGCTGAATGATTTAAATAACTTTCAAACCACTTTCCTTGAACCAAAGTGCGCGGGAATCCATCTAAAATAAAACCTGGTCGGTCTGATTTTTGGGCTAAGTAGGACACCAACATATCTTCAATCAAAGAATCTTCAATAAAGCCACCCTTTTCGATAATGTCTTTTGCCTGCTTACCAAGCGGTGTTCCAGCTTCGATTTCAGCTCTTAGCACCGCGCCAGTTGAAACGTGATCATAGCCCAGCTTATCACGCAGCAAAGTCGCCTGCGTCCCCTTACCGCACCCAGGAGGGCCTATAAAGATAATGTACTTGGGCATTCTAACGTTTCTTGAGATTAAATCGTGATTTCTTGAGCAAGCCTTCATACTGATAGGCCAGCAAGTGAGAATGCACCTGCGCCACCGTCTCCATGGTTACGCTTACAACGATCAATAAACTCGTTCCCCCTAAATAAAAAGGAAGCGCATACTTTGCCTTAATTAACTCAGGAATGATACATACAGCCACAAGATAAACTGCACCCACTACCGTCAACCGTGTAAGAACATAGTCAAGATATTCAGCCGTGCTGGTTCCAGGGCGAATGCCTGGAATAAAGCTGCCTGATTTTTTTAAATTCTCAGCCGTCTCTTCAGGGTTAAATACAAGGGCTGTATAAAAGAACGCAAAGAACGTAATAAACAAGCTGTAAAGAATAATGTAAATGGGACGCCCTGGCTGCATATGAAAGATAATCTTCTGCAGCCACTCATTCTGCACGTCAAGCCCCCCAAGCACAGTCATCGGCAACAATAGTAAAGAACTTGCAAAAATGGCAGGGATCACACCCGCATTGTTAATTTTTAGGGGCAAGTGCGAACTTCCTCCACCAAATACTTTTTGTCCCATCTGTCTTTTAGGCTGCTGGATTACTAGCTTCAACTGTGCCCGCTCAACAAATACAATAAACGCAATAATGGCTGCCAAAAGTGCTAAAATGAAGAGGATAAAGGTTGCGTGGTATTCTCCTTCACGCCCCAAATCAATCATTTTCAATGCGGCTTGCGGTAAGTTTGCGACGATACCGGAAAAGANNATCAACGAAATACCGTTACCAATACCACGCGATGTAATTTGTTCCCCAAGCCATACAAGGAACATCGTACTGCCTACGATCGTGATAACCGTCGACATTTGAAAGAAAAATCCTGGGTCCAGTACCGCTTGCTGACTCTCAAGAGTTTTCGCTAATGCAAACGCCTGAACAGAAGACAAGATAACGGTTCCATACCGGGTATACTGGTTAAGTTTTTTACGACCAGACTCACCTTCTTTACGCAAAGATTGCCAGGCTGGATACACAGCACCTAAAAGCTGCACGATAATGCTTGCCGTAATGTAAGGCATAATATTGAGCGCAAATATCGTCATACGCCATAGAGCACCCCCAGAGAACATGTCAACCATTCCAAGGATGCCAGAGGCATTTCGTTTAGCAATCGATGTAATAACACCCATATCAATGCCAGGAAGAGGGATATAAGTACCCAAGCGGTAAATAATAAGCGCACCTAGCGTAAACCAGATGCGTTTTTTAAGTTCCTCTGCCTTTGAAAAAAGACCAAAATTTAAATTTGAAGCCAGTTGCTCTGCCGCTGAAGACATGTTAACCCTTTACAAAAATTATCGATTTTATTCTTTTGTTTCTGATTTTGGCGTCGCTGATTTTGGCTGAGAAATTTTAATCTCACCACTATTTTTTTCAACAGCTATAACGGCTGCTTTTGATGCGTGATCAGCCTCTAACGTAATTTTAGACTTAAAATCGCCTTTAGCCAGAACTCGGATAGCGCTTTTTTCACTACGAATCAAACCTGCCTTGGATAGAAGTGATGCTGTAATAACGGAAGCCGTTGAAATTTTTTTCGCATCAATTGCAATTTGCAAAGCACCCAAATTCAAAATTTCCTTTTGATCGCCCCGCACAAACCCACGCTTAAAACCACGCTTTGGTACACGGAGCTGAATTGGCATTTGACCGCCTTCAAATCCCTTAATAGCTACACCAGAACGTGCTTTTTGGCCTTTTTGTCCATGACCACAGGTTTTCCCAAGACCAGATCCAATACCACGACCCACACGTTTACGCGGAGCGGTTGCACCTTGATTGTCGCGAATTTTGTTTAGCTGCATTGTCATTCTTTTAATCCTTTACCTGAACAAGATGGCGCACCTTATTAATCATTCCACGGACAGACGGCGTGTCTTCAACTTGCACAACTTTATGCATTTTACCAAGCCCAAGCCCCTTCAAACAAAGTGCTTGATAGTCTTTGCGCCCAATAGTGCTTCCAGTCTGCTGAACAGAAATCATTTTCTTACTCATTTGCGGCCTCTTCACCCTTTACTGCCTTAGACAAGGTTTCACGATTATTCACAATCTCGGCAATTTTTTTGCCACGACGCGCCGCAATTTGGCGCGGAGATGAAACTTTTTTAAGTGCATCAAATGTTGCCTTAATCATATTGTGGGGGTTAGCTGTGCCCACAGACTTGGCAACAACATCATGAACACCAAGAACTTCAAAAATAGCACGCATCGGACCACCAGCCTTAATGCCTGTTCCTACATCAGCTGAACGAATTACAACTTTGCCGGCACCGTAATGACCGCGCAAATCATGATGCACAGTGCGCCCCTCTCGAAGAGGAACACGAATCATAGACTTTTGGGCTTTATCGTTTGCCTTGCGAATTGCATCAGGAACTTCTGCCGCTTTACCGAGACCATAACCAACACGGCCCTTTGTATCTCCGACAACAACAAGCGCTGAAAAGGAAAAGTTCTTTCCCCCTTTCACAACTTTTGCGACACGGTTGATACCAACGAGCTTGTCAACAATACCGGTTTCTGTTTTTTCTACTTTTTCACGGGTCATGGTTTTTCCTTAAACTAAAAATCTAATCCGCCAGAACGAGCGCCCATAGCCAACGCTTTCACACGACCATGGTAGGGGTATGGGCCACGGTCAAAAACAACACCGCCAACACCAGCTTTTTTTGCACGTTCTGCAATTTCTTTACCAACAGCTTCTGCCGCTTCTACGTCCCAACCCTTCTTAATTCTTGAACGAAGAGCCTGATCAATCGTAGATGCAGAAGCAACTGTAATTCCTTTTTCATCGTCAATAATCTGCGCATAAATGTGCTGATTCGAGCGAAAAACCGACAGACGTGGTTTTTTCACTTTCATAGAAGACTTAACCGCATAACGGTTTCTTTTCTGTCGACGTAAATATAAAGCTCTCTTACTTGTCATTTTACTTCTTCTTACCTTCCTTACGGAGCAAACGTTCACCAGCATACTTAATGCCCTTACCTTTATATGGCTCAGGCGGACGGAAAGATCGAATTTCTGCAGCCGTTTGACCAACAAGTTGGCGACTTGCTCCAGAAACTTTAATCATCGTCGGTTTTTCACATTGAATTGTAATGCCTTGAGGGATTGCATATTTAACCTCATGACTGTAACCCAACTGCAAAACAAGATCTTGTCCTTGTACAGCTGCACGGTAACCAACACCCACAATTTCTAAGTTAATATCAAATCCCTTATGCACACCCTCAACAAGGTTTGCAACCAAATTACGCGTCGTGCCCCACATAGAACGGGCAACTTTAGAGTTTCCTTTTGGGGAAACCACAACAGCACCAGACTCCACTTTCACAGAAACAGCATCGTGAACACCCAATGAAAGTTCGCCAACGGCACCTTTTGCTTTCAACAAACCTTCCGTTGCCATCAGATCAACCGTGACCCCTTCAGGAATAGAAACTGGATTTTTACCAACTCGTGACATAATTTATAAACCTTTTTAAAACACTCGACACAGAACTTCGCCACCTGCATTCATTTTTCTTGCAGTAGCATCTGATACAACACCCTTAGACGTCGAAAGAACATAAATGCCTAATCCATTCGATGGACGATCTAAATCCTGGATAGACGCATAAGTACGACGACCTGGTTTTGATACCCGCTCCAAAGTCTGTATAACAGGTTCACCTTCATAATACTTTAGCTCTACATCAATGCGGGATACGCCAGTGCGAATTTCCTTCACTTTATAGGCCCGAATGTACCCTTCATCTTTCAAAACATCAAGTATATCTTTGCCAACTTTAGAATAAAGACACTCAACCACAGCCTTACGAGCCCGATGCCCGTTACGCATACGTGATAAGAGGTCTGCAATTGGATCTGTCATTGTCATTTTCTAAACCTTTTCTACCAACTTGATTTTGTCATGCCTGGAATTGCCCCCATAGAAGCAAGATCACGCAAAGCAATACGGGACAAGCCCAGTTTACGATAATAGCCACGTGGACGCCCAGAGACGTTGCAGCGGTTGCGCACACGAATCCGTGCGCCAGAACGAGGAAGGGTTGCAAGCTTTAATGATGCCTGAAAACGCTCATCAACAGAGGCTTCCTTGTCGTACACAACTTTCTTTAAAGCAAGTCGCCTACTTTTCTGCGCAGCAGAAATCCGACGGCGTTTTTCATTAACTTGTATGGAACCTTTTCTTGCCATTGTATCTCCTACTTCACAAAGGGCATGCCAAAGCCTTTAAGCAATGCATGGCCTTCTTCATTTGATTTTGCCGTTGTTACAAGAACAATATTCATACCACGAATTTGATCGATTTTATCATAATCAATTTCAGGGAAAACAATCTGTTCTTTAATGCCTAGAGAATAATTTCCCTTTCCATCAAAACTTTTTGGTGAAACTCCACGGAAGTCTCTTACACGCGGCAGAGCAATCGTAACCAAACGATCCAAAAATTCATACATACGCGTACCACGAAGAGTTACCTTAACACCCAAATCCATACCCTTACGCACCTTAAAGCCTGCAATTGAATTGCGTGCTTTCGTAACAACGGGCTTTTGACCTGAAATCACCGTTAAGTCAGCTACAGCTGAATCAATTTTCTTACTATCTCTCACAGCTTCACCAAGTCCCATGTTCAGAACAATCTTCTTCAAAACAGGAGCTTCCATTGAGCTTTTATATGAGAACTGATTTATAAGCTCTGGGCGTAATTTCTCATTATATACTGTGCGCAACCTTGCCATCTAATTAACCTAACTCTTTACCTGACTTTTTTAAAAAACGAACTTTTTTGCCCTTGGCATCAACTTTCCGCCCCACTTTAGATGCAGCTTTTTTCTCTGCATCAAAGTGCGACACATTAGATATATGAATGCTAAGCTCTTTTTCAAGCACCCCGTTCGGATTTGCCGGCGTAGGACGCATATGCCGCTTCACAACATTCACACCCTTCACGATAACACGATGTGTCTCTTTGATGATGCTTGTAATCTCGCCCTTTTTCCCTTTGTGAGAACCAGTTGTAACAACAACATGATCACCTTTTTTTACATGAAATTTTTGACGCATTATAGAACCTCAGGTGCTAGTGAAATAATTTTCATAAAGTTTTTGGCGCGAAGTTCACGTGTCACAGGGCCAAAAATACGAGTGCCAATAGGCTCGCCTTGGTTATTCAAAAGAACAGCCGCATTTGTATCGAAGGAAATCTTTGTGCCATCGCTACGTTTAATACCATGTGCTGTACGAACAATCACAGCTTTGTGTACGGTTCCCTTAGAAACCTTACCCCGGGGAATTGCTTCCTTTACAGTCACTACAATTACATCGCCGATAGACGCCGTTCTTCGCTTTGAACCACCCAGAACCTTGATACACTCAACGCGACGCGCGCCTGAATTATCTGCGACCTGTAAACTTGTTTGCATTTGAATCATAACAACACCTAAGCCTTTTTCTCTTCTGTCAAAACGCGCCAGCTTTTGTTTTTAGAAATAGGACGGCATTCTTGAATGCTGACCATATCACCAAGCTTGCATGCATTTGTTTCATCATGTGCCGAAAACTTCTTTGATTTCGTAATATACTTTTTGTAAATCGGATGCATAAAGCGACGACTTACGCGAACAACAACTGTTTTGTCGCTTTTATCGCTAACAACCATTCCTTTTAGTACACGTGCTGACATTTTTCCCTACGCTTTCTTACTCTTAGCAGCAGCTTCTCGCACCTGCCCTGTTATCAACGTTTTTGCACGCGCAACCGTGCGACGCACTTCCTTGATGCGGGCAGCATTCTTCAACTGACCTGTCGTCTTCTGGAAACGAAGATTGAAAAGCTCCTTCTTCATATCAACAATAAGCTTTTCCAAATCAGCCATTTTTTTCTTTCTAAGATCTGCTATTTTCATCTCAAAATTCCACTATCTGGTTACAAAGCGCGTGTTCAGAGGCAACTTTGCCGCCGCCAACGTCAACGCGTCACGCGCCAAATCTTCTTCAACGCCATCAATTTCAAACATAATACGCCCGGGCTTAACACGGCACGCCCAATATTCAGGAGAACCCTTACCCTTACCCATACGCACCTCGGCAGGTTTTTGTGAAACCGGCACATCAGGAAAAATACGAATCCAAACCTTTCCAGCACGTTTTAGACGACGCGTAATAGCACGACGAGCCGCTTCAATCTGGCGTGATGTCACGCGCTCTGCCGTTGTTGCCTTAAGTCCATAATTTCCAAAATCAAGGCTCGTGGCAGATTTAGACATACCATGAATTCTGCCTTTAAAGGCTTTTCTAAATTTTGTGCGCTTCGGAGCTAACATCTTTTTCCTCTATCTATTCACCACATGTTCACGCACTCTACGGTCTTGTGCCATAGGGTCATGTTCCATGATGTCACCTTTGTAAACCCAGACCTTAATACCACAAGCACCATAAGTGGTAAAGGCCGTAGAGATACCATAATCAATATCAGCACGGAGTGTATGCAAAGGCACACGGCCTTCTCGGTACCATTCCATCCGAGCGATCTCTGCACCACCAAGACGGCCAGAGCAGTTAATACGAACACCCACAACGCCAGCCTTAAGTGCAGTTTGCACGGCTTTTTTCATGGCGCGGCGGAAAGACACACGGCGCTCAAGCTGACGGGCAATTGAGTCCGCCAAAAGACGCGCATCAAAGTCAGGTTTGCGGACTTCTAAGATGTTCAACGTTACATCGGTCCCAACAATCCTGTTTAGGGCCTTTTTAAGTGTGTCGATGTCAACACCCTTTTTACCAATAATCACACCCGGACGCGCTGAATAAATTGTAACACGTGCCTTTTTGTTCGGACGCTCAATCACAACTTTCGAAACTGCTGCCTGATCAAGGTGCTTAAAAATATATTCACGAATCTTCAAGTCTTGCGCCAAATAAGTCGCATAATCTCTGTCACCCGCATACCAACGAGAGTCCCACGTACGATTTATTTTTAAACGTAATGATATTGGATTAACTTTTTGACCCATTACTTCGACTCCTCACGTTGCTCAACCACAATCTTCATATTACTTGATGTTTTTAAAATTTTACCACCACGACCACGTGCACGGGCATGGAAGCGCTTCATTGTAAACGCTTTCCCTACCTCAACCGTAGAAACAAAGAGACGGTCAATATCAAGTTGGTGATTGTTTTCTGCATTTGCAATGGCAGACGACAATACTTTTTTCACTTCACCAGACGCACGACGCTTAGAAAACGTAAGTTGCGCCAGCGCTTCGTTTACATGAAGATTACGAATCAAACCTGCAATCAAACNNCTGTTACAAATACAGGTACAAATTTTTTCCCGTTGTGAACACCAAACGTAACACCCACAAACTGAGGCAATATTGTTGACCGACGCGACCAAGTTTTGATCACATCTTTACGGCCAGAACTAAGTACTGTCTCTGTTTTCTTCAGTAGATAACCATCTACAAATGGGCCCTTCCAAACTGAACGTGACACCGATTAACTCCTCTTACTTCCTTTTACGACGCGACACAATCCACTTATCTGTCGCCTTGTTCGAACGTGTTTTTCTTCCCTTAGTATGCTTTGCCCATGGGGTAACTGGATGACGACCACCATTTGTGCGACCACCATGAGGGTGATCAACGGGGTTCATCGC
>DINK01000021.1:0-2481 GCA_002426825.1 Holosporaceae bacterium UBA5542 | reverse complement strand
TTTTGATCTGGGTTAGAAACAGCACCAATTGTCGCACGACAGTTAAGTGGGACAAGCCGCACTTCACCAGAGCTCAACTTAATCAACGCACGTCCACCATCACGGCCTACATACTGCACATAAGCACCTGCAGAACGCGCCAGCTGACCACCTTTACCAGGTCTCATTTCCACATTGTGCACAATTGTACCAATAGGAATATTCGCAAGCGGCATAGTATTGCCTGGACGAATCTCAACCCTTTCACCAGAAATAAGCACATCGCNNCCTTCATACTTCAGAAGAGCAATATGGCATGTCCGGTTAGGGTCGTACTCAATCCGCTCAACAGTCGCAGTCATATCAACTTTAGAACGTTTAAAATCAATCATACGGTAAAGCTTTTTGTGCCCACCACCACGACGACGCGACGTAATACGACCATGGTTGTTGCGGCCACCCGTTTTTGACTTACCCGTCACAAGTGACTTTTCAGGGCGCCCTTTCCATAGCTCCGAACGGTCAACAATTACAAGCTGACGCGTTGAGGGGGTTGTTGGCTTAAATGTCTTTAATGTCATCTCTAAACTCCAACATTCGCATCAATGGTTTGGCCTTGCTTTAAGCGCACAATTGCTTTCTTAAAGTCAGAACGAACACCACGATGTCCACGAAATACTTTTTGCTTGCCTTGTACCGTCACTGTGTTCACAGACAGCACATCGACTTTAAAAATCTTCTCAACAGCCTTTGCAATCTCATTCTTATTAGCGCGAACATCCACCTTAAAAGAATACTGGTTGTTTTGCGTTAAGAAGGTCGCTTTCTCTGTCACAAGCGGAGAGCGCACAATTTCATAAGCCGCTGCATCGCTTACTTTTTTAAATACTCTATTTTTCATCCGAGCCTCGCTTCCAGGTGATGCACCGCGTCTTTCGTTAAAACCAATGTTTTACACTTCAAGATGCTTAACACATTCGCACCCTGCTGGGGGAGCACATTAACATAAGGCAAGTTTTTTGATGCCTTACAAAAATTTTGGTCAAGCGCTTCACCCCCAATAAATAGAGGAGAAGACCAACCATTCTTATCAATCATTGCTTTCAAGATTTTAGCTTTTGGCTCTAAGGCCTTAAGTTCATCCACAATAACAAGAGATCCATCAGAAACCTTAGAAGAAAGAATAGTTTTCAAAGCAAGCTTTCTAACCNNAATACAACAGCACCACCACGCATGTGCGGGCCTCTGAGACTCCCCTGACGCGCATTACCTGTTCCTTTTTGACGGAAAGGCTTCTTGGTGGTTCCTTGAACAGCCCAAATTTCTTTAGTCTGATGATTTCCAGAGCGCGCCTTTGCCATCTGCCACCGCACCATACGATGAATGATGTCAGAACGTACTGGCACACCAAAAACGCTATCACTCAGTTCAATTGAGCCTGAATTTTTGTTATCTAATGTCTTCGTATCCCACTTCATTGAATTGCTTTCCTTACTTTTTAATAGCGTCCCGAATCAGCACATTGGCAGCCTTATGACCAGGCACGGCGCCTTTCAAAAAAATTAGTCCCTTATCAGAATCAACCTGAACAACCTTAAGATTTTGAATAGTTACCCGTTCAGCGCCCAAATGTCCAGCCATTTTCTTGCCTTTGAAAACTTTACCCGGATCCTGACACTGTCCTGTTGATCCATGCGATCTGTGTGAAACAGATGCACCATGTGAAGCACGGTTTCCTGCAAAGTTGTGACGTTTCATTGGACCAGCAAACCCTTTACCTAAAGATGTACCAACCACATCCACAAATTGACCTGCTTCAAAATGATCTGCATGCATCTGCGTGCCAGCCTCAATCATGCCCTCTGCATCAACGCGAAATTCACGAATGCCCTTATTCGGTTCAAACTTGTGCTTCGCATAAAAGCCCTTTTCCGCTTTGGTCATAGACTTAGGACGGCCAACGCCATATCCAATCTGCAAAGCACTATAACCATGCTTATCAAGTGTCTTTTGACCAACAACACGACAAGAGGAAACACGAAGAACAGTGACCGGCACATGATTTCCCTGCTCATCAAAGAGTCGGGTCATTCCAATTTTCTCTGCAACTAAACCAGTTCTCATTTTCTTCATCCTATAACTTAATCTCAACATCAACACCGTATGAAAGTTCTAGCTTCATTAAGGCGTCAACGGTCTGAGGCGTCCAATCAACAATATCCAACACACGCTTGTGGGTACGAATTTCAAACTGCTCTCGAGACTTTTTATCGATATGAGGCCCGCGGTTCACCGTAAACTTTTGGATAGCAGTCGGTATGGGGATTGGCCCACGCACCAGCGCACCCGTTCTTTTTGCTGTGTCCACAACCTCATGCGCAGACTGATCCAACATACGATGATCGTACGCCTTCAAGCGGATGCGAATCTTTTGTTTATCCATTTTTTCTCCTCAGACCCTTTGGTCAATCAACAATTACTTAAGCGATAATTTTAGCGACG
>DINK01000011.1 GCA_002426825.1 Holosporaceae bacterium UBA5542 | reverse complement strand
TTGCGCCCCGCAATCATTTGTTTCCATGAAATCCAAAGCCTTCATTTTTTATGATGATGAAGCGTCACCCCCTGAGCCCATTTGTGGGCAAAAAAATACGTACAGACTGTGATGGGCGTTGGCATCGCTGTGATATTAAAACAACAAACCTTTTACCGAATGTATTGGCAAAACAAAGTGCGTTTGAAAAAGGGTTGTTTGATACATGGGGTGTTACGGAAAACGGTATGATTACAGAAGGGGCACTTTCAAACGCTTGGATTATAAAAAAGGGAGTGCTGTATACGGCCCCCAAAACATGTAATATTTTGGGAGGGATCACCCGTATGCGCTTAATAAAAATTGCGACAGAAATGAAAATTTCTGTGGTTGAGCAGGCGTTTTCTAGGGAAGAACTCTATCAAGCTGATGAAGCTTTTAGTAGTAGCAGTAACAACATTGTGGTGCCCATCACATACGTCGACAACAAAAAAATTGGTGCCGGGAAACCTGGCCCTATTTCTGAAAAGCTATATCATGCGTATATGGCTTTTGTGGAAAAAGGAGTTTATCTTGCCCGAAATTCTTGATCAAAATGTATGTTTGAATCCTGAAGTTATTTTGTTTGATTGGGATGGTGTTTTAGTTGACACAAAAGACCTAATTCAAGAGGCTTATCTTGCCACGTTTGTGGCCCTTGGTCAGAAGCCAATCGAAATTGATATGGCTCATCAACTGCCTGGCACATCGTTAAGGGATTACTTTCCACAAATTTTTGGAAAAGAAGCCCCAAAAGCTGAAAAAGTTTTTTATCAGTATGTGCATGAAAATCATATTTCATCCTTAAAGTCGATGCCCCATGCGAAAGATTTATTGGAAACAATTTTTACCTATAAAATCCCCATGGCGGTTGTCAGCAATAAAAGGGGTGATCTTTTGCGTAAAGAAGCAAAGCATNNACATGGTGGGGGCCACAGATTGTGCAGAGGACAAACCTTCCAAAGTGCCTGTTGTACGTGTTTTGAAAATGCAAAAAAAACAACTTCCTAATCCCAAAATTTGGTTTGTGGGTGACTGGAAAGCAGATATGGAGTGTGCAGACAATGCGGGCATTGTGCCTGTCTTGATGGGGAACACGATTTTGAAGACCCCGGGCAAGGGGGGGGTTATGCCAAAAATTTATGTTGAATCATGTTTAGATTTGAAAAATCTTCTTATTCGGTATATAGAGAGGGGATAGATAAAAAGGAAATATAAAATGACAACAGAAAAAAAACAAGCTACACAAGATCTGTTTCTAAACCATATGCGGAAAAATAAAGTTCCTTTAACAATGTTCTTAGTAAATGGTATTAAGTTGCAGGGTATTGTCACAGGGTTTGACAACTTTGCGGTTATGTTGCGACGTGAATCTCATTTACAGTTGGTATATAAACATGCGATCTCGACAGTGATGCCAAATGAATCTGTAAAACTTTATGATCCCGAGGACGGAGAATCAGAAAAATAGGACGGAGTTCTTCTGTCTTATAGGCAAAAGTATTACTTAGTCCATCTGCATTTAGAGTGCAGAAAAAATTACACTAATGCGTCAACCCTCTGATAGAATGAGAAAAGGTCTCATTATCAGAGGCCACTGACCCTCCTTATTGCCCAAAAGATGCCTTCTTAAAAAATTTTAAAAAGGAACGTCGTCGTTTTTCCGAAAATTAGAACTATTTTCTTTCGTAATGGATAATGTTGTGAAAGAAAATAGGTGTTTTTGAGAGGTTGCGGTAGCCGTGTGGAAAATCTGCTGCAAAGTAAATGCCCTCATGTTGTTTAATGGTATGCCATTTTTCGTAAAAAAAGACTTCAAAATCTCCGCTTACCGAGATTACATGTTCCACAACGCCTTTTTGATGAGGTGTTGATACATGTGTGCATCCTGGCAACAGCTCAATAATAAATACCTCAAACCCAAATTTTTTGTCATATGGGAAATTTTTTGTCATATGGGAAAATGGGCATAANNATCATTTTTGTGTATTTGATGAAAGGGTTCTGATCGACAGGTGTACTGTTCTTGGTTCGGGATAATGGTTTCTAAAAAGGATGAAAAAGAAACATCGAATCCTTTTGCTATTTTCCACAGTGTGGCAATCGTAGGATTCGATTCACCTCTTTCAATTTGTCCAAGCATTTCTTTACTAACACCAGTTTTTTTACTTGCGGTGTCTAGGTTCCATCCTTGGGTGTTTCTTAATGCTTTTAAAGTAATTGATATGGTTTGGTTAAGATTATTCATTTTGTCAAAAAATGCAGCCACCATTCAACGAACACTCACCGATTTCAACTTATCATGCCAAGTGCGTGAAATTCCGAATAGCACGCGCACGGCTGCAGATGCTGCGGCAAGTATTGGGTGCCAGATCGGCCAAATTGCTAAGTCGCTTGTGTTTAAAGAAAAGTGTTCAGGAAAACTTGTTTTGGTTCTGGTATCAGGGACAAATAGAGTCAATGAAAAGCGCATCAAGGAAAATTTGGGTAGTGCAATTTCAAAAGCTGATGCTCGGTTTGTGAAAGATGTTACGGGTTTTTCAATAGGTGGCATCCCCCCTGTGGGACATAAGCAGAAAATTAATGTGGTTTACATTGATGAAAGTTTGATGGCTTTTGAGAATATATGGGCAGCAGCGGGCACACCTAACGCTGTGTTTTGCATAAAAACAAGCGATTTATTGACGATTACTGGCGGAAAAGTGATAAGTGTTGTATGAAAATGGTGTATTTTAACTGCGTTAACAATTTCTAATTTTTACAGTCTTTGGGCAGAGAATTAGAAAAGTTGAAAGATTTTTGTATTAAATGACCAAAGCTTTGCTTATTCATCCGTATTTGTATACGGAAAAATTTACACTAATGCGTCAGCCAGCGGATAAGATGAACGAGCTTGTTTCGTTGTCAAAAGCTATTCAGCTAGAGGTTCTAGATACATCTATTTTGAAAGTTTCAGAAATTAAGCCGGCCACTTATATTGGCCTTGGTGCCGTGCAGACCATTCAAGAACAAGTACAGAAGCTTGAAATTGATCTTGTGGTGGTGAATGCCCCCATTACCCCGATTCAACAAAGAAATCTTGAGAAAAGATGGAACACAAAAGTGATTGATCGGACAGGGTTGATTCTTGAGATTTTTGGAGACCGGGCAAATACGAATGAAGGTCGACTGCAAGTTGAGTTGGCATCGCTTACCTATCAGCGCAGCCGTCTAGTGCGATCGTGGACCCACTTGGAGCGACAAAGAGGGGGACATGGCTTTTTAGGAGGCCCTGGAGAATTGCAGATCGAGCTTGACCGACGGATGTTAGATCAGCGGATTGAGTCTTTGAAAAAAGGGCTGTCCAAAGTTAAAAAAACACGTACGCTTCAACGAAAAGGTCGACAGAAAAATCAATTTACCCAAGTGTCGCTGGTGGGGTATACAAACGCTGGTAAATCAACATT
>DINK01000052.1:4737-14496 GCA_002426825.1 Holosporaceae bacterium UBA5542 | reverse complement strand
TTTTAACTTTAACATGTCGCCATATTTTTTCAATTTTACCGTTTTCGTCAATCAAAAAAGTGGCACGGTCTATACCCATGTATGTGCGACCATAAAGTTTTTTTTCAACCCATACACCGTATGCTTCTAAAACGCTGCGGTCAATATCTGCCCCTAAAGGAAAAGGCAAATTGTACTTTTCTGCAAACTTTTTATGGGAAGTTACGCTGTCTTTTGAAACACCAATAATGTCTACGTTTAGATTGGTGAGTATGTCAAAGGCTTCTTTAAAGTCACATGATTCTTGTGTGCACCCCGGGGTATTATCTTTAGGGTAAAAATATAAAATCACCTTTTTCCCCATAGCGTTCGCAAGAGAAAAATCCCGTTCTTTTTGCGTTTTGATTGTGAAAAGAGGGGCTTTTTTTCCCGCTTCAAGGGTCATAATTCTGACTCCATATTTTATGGGTTTTCAATTTATTTTTTAGAAAATATGACGTATTGTTGGCGTAATGAAAAGAAAAATTAGAAAAATTCTTAAGATTTTTATAGCCTTCTGGGCCACTCTTTTTTTGCTTGGTCTTGGGGGGGTATGGCGTCTTTCTATCGCGCCGTTGAAAATTACGGAAGATTCGTGGATTGTGTCCTACATTCCTAAATCTATTCAGTTTTCTGAGCTATAATTAAAAGCGGGGCCATTTTATACAATTCCTGCACTTGAATTAACGGATATCTCTTTTAAGCACGAAGGTATATCGATTAAAGCGCCCAAGCTTTTTGCAACCTGGCGTCTTTCAAATGTGTTGCGTGGCGATATCAATATTTCTTCTGTGCGGATCATGTCGCCGAAAGTTCGTGTAATTCTCAGTAAAGAACAACTTTCTACGGCGGAGGAAAAAGAAAAAGTTCCTCTTAAGAACCAAGAAGAAAACTGGATTGAAATACTAAAAGAGGCTTTTGGAAAAATTCCTGTTAAATATTTAGAGCTTAAGGATGCACGCTTTTCTGTGCACCAAATGAAGAATGTCTATCGTTTTTCTGATGTAAATTTTTATGCTTTGCAGCTTTCGCGTGTTGTGAACTTTCAAGCACAAGGATTTTTTTCTGACACATCACACCAACCTTTCTTTTTTAATTTAAAAACAAAATTAGATAAAGAGGCACTGGACTTGTCTGGGCAAGTCGATGTACGAAAAGTCGTTTTATCTAAGCTTGCTTTGCCTTCTGCCATAAAGGGAAAAGTGGCTTTTTTTGAGCACCCTATTTCATTAAGCTTTTTATATAATTTTTATCCCAAAACAACAGATTTCTACCTCAATGGAAAAGTGCGTTTTTATCTGCCGCAAAACAAAAGTCCGGTTGTTTTTTCTGTAAAGGCTGAGAAAAAGAAAGAAAGCCGACTATCTATTTTTTTGAGCACGCCTAAAGTGCACCGTAAAGATTTGGTGCATATTTGGTATCCCCACGAAGACAATGTGCGTCCTTGGGTGTTGCGTGCGGTTTCTGCGGGTATCGTGGAAGATTTTAGTCTTGATTTATTTTTTGAGAAAAAAGATCAGTCTTATGACTTATATGATGTCCAAGGAAAAATGAAGCTTGTGGATACAACAATCAAGTATATGCGCGATTTGCCAGCTGTGCAGGGTATTTATGGTGCTTTGCATTTTGATAAAGAAGCATTGTGGGGCATTGTACATAGAGCACATTATAAAAATGTCATAATTTCTAAAACCGAGCTTAAAATTTCTGGACTTGATGATACAGACCACATGCATTTTGATGGAGGACTGTTTTTTGAAGGTCTTTTTAAAGACTTAATTGAGTATTTAAATCACGGTTTCTTCAAGAAGCATTTGCCTAAAGATATGCGCGTTAAAGATGGAAATGTTGATGGACACTTCCACTTATCGATTCCTCTTAAAAAAGATGCTCCTTCAAATGAAATTATTTTTGAAGCCGGCATGAATTTGAAAAACGGGGCGCTTTCATTAACGCACCAAGGGCAGACACTTCACTTGTATGATACATCGCTTGCGTTCAAAAAAAGTCACGAATTGATGCATCTGAAAGGCAAAGGGGCGATCGATGGATTTAAGTCTGAGTTCTTAATTGAAGAAAACTACCGAAATGATGCTTCTATTGTTAGTAAGAAAAAGGTACAGGGGGCTGGTCGTATAAAAGGCCTTTGGGAAATGCTTCCTGGCGCTTTGCAGGCTCAATTTCAGGCTGAGAAAGATGGGCAAGTGTCCCTATCTTTTTATTCTGAAAAGGACAAAGGTGGTGTTGAAAAAATTGATATAGATCTTGATTTGCAGAAAACAGGGTTAACGCTTCCTTTGTTTAATTGGCATAAAATAAAGGGCGCTCCCGGGAAGTTTGAGCTTGATTTAGAAACAAAGTCTGGTGTTATTCGTAAATTTAAAAAACTTTCGTTTGTTGCACCAGGGGCAAAAATTATTGGTAATGCTGAATTTGGCCAGGATGGGAAAATTTCGGGCATTAATCTTTCACCGTTTCAGGTTGGAGAAAAAAAGGGAGAGGCCAGGGCAGAAATTAGGGATGGTATATGGAACGTATTTATTCGTATGCCCTTCTTGAACTTTAATCCGATACTTGCAAGCTTCCGTCGAGGAGAACCAGCGGACGAGGAAGAGCCTGGAAAGCTGTCTTTGAATTTGGATATTCGGATTAATGATCTCTTTTTGAAAGAAGCGCACCGATTTAACGATGTGCACGCATTGATCAAGTTGAGAGATGGGGATTTTCACTTTGTGAATGTAAAGGGGAAGGATAAAGAAGAAACGCTTTCTTTACGTTATCAGCCTCATAAAGGAAATATGGTTCTTGAAGTTGATGTTCCCAAGCTTGAGACAATCTTAGACGGTCTTGATATTACGCAAAATATGCGTGCTCAAAATATTCAAATTCAAGCACAAAAACCTCTTAAAAATATGGCGCAACCTCTTAAAGGAAAGCTTTTTGTGGAAAGTATTCATATTCTGAAAGCGCCTGTTTTCGCTAAACTGTTGCGTCTTATTTCCATAGAAGGGCTTCTTCAAAGTCTGGCAGGGGAAGGGATTGTGTTTAATGATAACTATGCCAAATTTGAATATAAAAACAAAAATATTGCGATAAGGCGTGCGTATATGATGAACAGTTCTATTGGGATTACGGCAAAAGGATATCTTCATCTGGGCAAAAAAAATATGAATATAGAAGGCGTGTTGGTGCCTGCAAACTTTATTAACCAGCTTTTGGGTAAAATTCCTCTTATTGGTCAGTTGCTGACTGGTGGTAAAGATCAAGGTTTGTTTTCTGTTTCTTATACAGCAAAAGGGTCTATTAAAGAGCCCGATATTTCAAGCAATCCGCTCGGCGTGATCGCGCCTAACTTTATCAAGGGTTTATTCAGCAAGCATGAAAAGCCAGCACTTACAGAAAGTGGGCAAGACGCAACTAAGCTTTAGTTGTATACAGTGCAATTGAAACAGTGGTCGATACGTTGAGAGTAGGGAATGCTTTCGCCGTTGGAATGGAAAGCAGTTGATCACACTTTTCTTTGGTGAGGCGTCGAAGGCCACGCCCTTCTGCACCAAACACAAGGGCTGTTTTTTCTGGCCAGCTTTTTATTATTCTGACATCCGTCCCTCTTTCATCAAATCCATAACACCAAAACCCTTCGTCTTTAAGGTATTCAAGGGCTTGTGCAAGGTTTGTTTCGCTGATAATGGGAACATGTTCTAGGGCACCCGATGCTACCTTGGCAACAGTGCCGCCCATAACGTCGGCGCTGTGCATTGCGGTTATTAAAAGGGCGTTCGCTTCAAGGGCGGCAACAACACGCAGAATGGCGCCAATATTATGAGGGTCGGTGACCTGGTCAAGAATGACAAGACGGGCCTGTTCATTGTTTTGATGACAAAAGGATTCTAAAGGTAAAAAATCAAGGGGCTGTGTTTCGAGTACGATATGTTGGTGCACACTGCCTGGGGGAACCAATGTATCAAACACATCGGCAGAAACAGTTTTAACTGTCAGGACTGACGGAATAGAATCTAATTTTTCTCGGCTTTTAGAGGTAACATACAGTGTTTTATTTTTACGGCGCTTATTGTCTAAGGCTGNNATTTCATTTGACGCTATTGGCATGAATGGTGTTGGTTGTGCCGGGCTTGCCAAAGGGCACCCCAAACGTGGTGACATATCGGTCCCCTTTTTTTGCAAGCTTCTTTTCTTTTACAAGGGCATGTGCTTTTTCCCTAAGGGTTTCAAAGTTGGAAACGGTTTTGGTAAGGTGCAAAGGCAAAACGCCCCATGAAAGAGTAAGCATTCGAGCGACAGAAATGGATTCCGTTAATGCAAGAATAGGGCATTCAGGTCGTGTTTGTGACTGCCGCAATGCAGTAAGCCCAGAAGTGGTGTAACTGACAATTGCTTTCGCTTGAAGTTGCTCGATCAGTATATTGCTTGCAAAGGTTACTTGGCTGGTGATGGTATCTTTGTACGCAGAGGCAATCAAGCTTTTGAACTGACGGTAGTTTTCATCATTTTCGACACTTTGAATCACTTTGGTCATCATATCAACGGCTTCAAGGGGGTGGTTGCCTGCAGCCGACTCTGCAGAAAGCATCACAGCATCGGCCCCATCATAAACAGCATTGGCAACATCTGATGTTTAGGCGCGTGTGGGGGTGGGTGACTCTACCATAGACTCTAACATTTGGGTGGCTACAATAACGGGGATGCCTTGTGCGCGACATTCTTTCACAATGTGTTTCTGTAAGGCAGGCACTTTTTCAGGGGGGAATTCGACACCCAAATCGCCGCGTGCCACCATGATGGCATCTGTTTCCTTTAGAATGTGGGCAAAGTTTGTAATGGCTTGAGGCTTTTCAATTTTAGCCACAATTTTTGCCTTATCTTTAACGTGTTTCTTAAGGGCGATAATATCGTCTTGCGTTTGCACGAAAGAAAGGGCAATAAAATCAACATCTTGTTTCAAAATAAAGGCAAGGTCTTTCAGGTCTTTTTCTGTAAGGGCCGAACCTGGAATCGTATCTTCCGGAAGGTTTACCCCTTTGTGGCTTGAAAGCTTTCCGCTTACAGAAACGGTTGTGTGAATAGCGGTTTTTGTTGCATGTTCAACGCGCAGTTCAATTTTTCCGTCATCAAGCAAAAGCTTGCTGCCCTTTTTGACGTGGGGGTAGACTTCCCTGTGGGGGAAGGCAACCCGGGTGTTATCTCCAGGGGTTTCTGTATTGAGATCAAGAGTAAATTTTTGCCTTGTTTTAAGCGTTACTTTATCTTTTTCGAAAAGGCCAACCCGAAATTTTGGTCCTTGCAGATCGGCCAAAATACCAATAGGGTGGCCCACTTTTTGTTCCGCTTGTCGAATGAAGTCAATGTTTTGTTTGTGGATGGCATGTGTGCCATGGGAAAAGTTCAAACGAAAAACATTGACGCCCAGTTGGCACATTTTCAGGATGACGCTTAAGCTTGAGCTTGCTGGGCCCAAAGTAGCAATTATTTTTGTTTTTTTGATCATTTGTTGTGAACCCTTAATACATGAAAAATACATAAACACATCATGTGCAGCAAGATAAGATTTTTTTAACCCATGGTGTGCCAAAGTTAAAAAATAACCATTTTTCTGGCAACTTATTGATTTTTATGATTTAATGCCGTTCCTTCTTGGGAGGGTTTTTTAAATTGCTTAAAAAGGAAGATATTATGTTTGTTCATCAATGCTTTGCATTTTTATTTGTTTTTATGTTCATAAGTATTAGTTCCGCTGGTGCTGGGTTTAGAGGTTTGGGAAGCGCAGACGACGATTTTTCTGAAGGAGCCGCTGCGAGCGCTGTGGCTGTGCGGGCTACACCAAACGGCACAAGCGATGCTGATGATGAGCGTGGTGAGAGGGAATGTGGCATTTATAGCATGCCTGACGAAGTGATTCTTCATATTGTCTCTTATCTTGGTGCTAAAAGTGATCTTAGTGAACACCCGAAAGACGTATACAGGCTTGCATCCACCTGTTGTCGGTTTTGGCATTTGCTAGATGGTGTGCCTATACATGTGGGAATAGGTTTTTTTGCGCGTTTATGGCTACAAGAAACAGCTGGTGAACATGATGGTGATGTAACAAGTGTTGTAGAGCGCGCACGTGGAATCGAGCTTGAACCGGCTCTTCTTATCGGCAAAAACATTACTTTTGATGGTGGCAGATTGGATGTAAGAAGTGGTGCTTTGCTTAACACAACAGTGATACGCCCAGAAAGGTTGGGGATGGCTCTTGATCTTGTGCCCCTTTGTGTTCAGGCTAAAAGGCTGACACTAACAGATTTCGATCTTAAACCAATTCATTTGCATGGCCAAAATGGCGACAAAGGCCTACTGTCCCAATTGGCTGCTTGCCCCGATGTAACCCATTTGAATCTTGATAGAAATAAATTGAATACTAGGGTTGCGCTTAATATGCTCCAATCTACTCTTAAGGTTCGCAGCGATATACTTCCCCATCTTAGATCGATTTCCGTTAGACGCGGAAGAGATGGCTATCAACCGCTACAAAGCTTTGGTCGACTAAACCCTGAATGGGTGGCCGATTTTACACGCCAGATGCAGGCTGTTCGACCTTCTTTTGAAGTGCTGATATATGGAGGTATTGAGGAAGAAACACCGCGACGATAAATCGTAAAGTTGCCTGAAGAAAGGGCGGGTGGAACCCCGCTTTTTTAAAGGTTTTGCGCCGTACAAAAATAGGCAATTATTGCCACTTGGAATTATGGCTCTGATTTAAGTGTGCGGGGTTTTTCCTTTGCTGTTCGATAAAATAGGGGCAATTATTTTTGTTTTTTACGATCAATGGCATGGGGTTCCATACACATGCAGCTTATGGGCAAGGTGCTGATCAGAAGAAAATACGCATAGAAAGATTGTTTTGAGGTGCAACCCCTTCTTTCAAAAGTTCTTCCACTACACTAAATCCTGCGATCATACCATTACCAGCGGCAATCATGGCCTGGGGTTGGGGGCCTGAAGCATCTGTCACATCTCCGCATGCAAATACATGGGGGAGAGAAGTTTTTTGCGTTTTAGCATCGACGACAATGAATCCCTTAGAATCAATTTTTAGTTTATTTTTAAATAGGCTGGTGTTTGGAACACGGCCAACAGAAATTATGGCAATGTCTGTTTCTTTTGATTCACCATTTTCGAAATGAAGTCGTAATTTTTGACCATTTCCTTCAATTTTTTTTAGAGGATAATTATAATAAATATGGGCATTGGGCATCCGCGAAATCAAAGAAGTGCGCCAAGACGGTGTGCGCATGCGGTTTGATCGTGTATAGATATTAACTTTTTCTGCCCTGCTGCGGATGGCATAAAATGACTTCTTCATGGCATCTACGCCTCCACCAATGATGCTGACATCTTTTCCAGCGACTTGGTCTTTAAATTTCGAGAGATCGCTATGTACGTCCCAGTTGTAATAAATACGCCCTTTGGGGTTTGGAATATTTGCTTGAACAAGGCGATCTTTTGTGCCCGTGGCAATGACAATTTTTTTTGCTTGATAGACTGCACCCGAACGATCAATTAACTGAAGGGGTGATTTTGAGAAATCCACAGAGGCGATTTCTGCGTCGATGATTTTGGCTCCAAACTTGGTTGCGTTTTTTTCAACTATGGGAATAATTTTGTCTCCCTTAGTTGTCTTAATGCCAAGCCAATTTCCAACAACAGTGTCTACATTCAGATCTCCCCCTCGATAAGGGCCAGAAAAAACAAGCGTGTTGTAACCAAACTCTGCTGTGATGTTTGCAGCGCCGAGGCCGCCGCACCCGCTTCCTATAATGGCGACATCAACGACGGTGGCTCCTATAGCCGAAAACGCAATAAAAGAAGAAAAAAAACATGTTTTTAGGAATATGCGCATTAAGTTATGACCCCACAGTCTTATTTCTAGCATACCCAAACAAAAACACAAACTATTGCTCAAAAAGTTTTTTCAGCGATTCTTTTAAGAAATATGCATATGCTATATGCTCTTTCTTAGAAAGAAGGGGGGGCAGCGTTTCAACATAGGTCATGATGGTTGTTAGTATGAATATCAATGTAAATTTTACATTGATATTGGGGTGAATAGCGTTCTTTTTTTGATATCCCTCGAATATGCTGATCAGATGTTTGAAGCTGTCAGAGGTACCCCCAAAAGGTAATTTTGAAGGGCTGAATTCAATGTTTTGCCATACAATCATTTTAAGAATCAGAGGGTTTTTCTGATAGAAATGGATGTAGTAATCAATGAATTGGTCAAGGAAATGGCCAAAAGGTTGTGTCGGGTCAAGGGTAGGGTGCGTTTTTGCATATAGGGTTGCGATAGATTCTTTGGTGGCTTGCCACAAACTTTCTTTATTTTTGAAATGGTGAAAGATAAGGCCGTGGTTGACGTTGGCTTCTTGGGCAATGTCTTGTGTTTTGACGCCGTGAAATCCCTTTTGGGAAAAAAGGGTGCGTGCGGCACGTAGAATTTTATCTTTTGTTTTTTCTTTCATGGTTTTAAATTTAAAAAAAGTTGACCATTTAGTCAACTTGTGTCTTTATTTGACCAAACAGTCAACTTTATAGAAAGATCTTACGATGTTACTTTTGCTTTTATTTCTTGCTTTGTCTGCGTGCTTAACACAGTTTGCAACCGATATCTATTTACCTTCTTTTGCGTCAATGGCCACATCGTTTAATGTTTCCTTAAGTGTTATTCAGGGAACTTTATCAATTTATTTGCTAGGTGTATGTGCGTCTCAGGTGATCTATGGGCCTGTGTCAGAGGCTGTGGGGCGCAAAAAGCCTTTACTGTTTGGGATTGCCCTTATGTTGATTGGCAGTTTCTTATGTTCTTTTTCGCAGTCAGCTGATGTGCTTTATTTGGCACGCTTTATTCAGGGCATCGGTGCGGGAGCCTGTTCAGCTTTGTGGCGCACAATTTTTCGTGACCAATTTTCAGGGAAAGATTTAGCAAAGTATAGTTCATATCTTGTTATTTTTGTCATTTTCTGCGTACCAGCTGCTCCTGCTCTTGGGGGTGTTTTAGAGGAAACTTTTGGTTGGCGATCAAATTTTACGTTTATGGGGGTGTTGGGCATTTGTGTCTTTTTCTTTTTAATGATTGGTTTGAGAGATACGTTAAAGGTTTCGGCACGAACCCCATTAAGCTTGAAAGGGGCCTTGCAAAAATACGCTATACTTTTTAAAAGCCCTGTATTCATGGGAACAGGTGTGGCTATCTTTTTTACCTATGGGGGGGCGTTTACTTGGTATGCCATTGGCCCCGTTCTTTTAATGGCAGATCGGGGGATCACACCAACCGAGTTTGGCTATCTAAACTTAGTGACTGCAGGCTTAGGGTATGGTCTGGGGGGTGTGTTGAATGGCCGGCTGGTGCCAAAGTTTGGCATGCGTTTTATGATGCGATTGGGGTGGTTCATTATGATATGTGCGGCAACAACGATATTGGTTCAGAATCTTTTTTCAGATGTGTCAAAGTGGGGGATTATCATTCCCATTGCGTTTGTTTATTTTGGATCGTGCTTTGTTTGGCCGAATGCTTTTTCAACGGCCTTCACCCCCTTTGGCCACATGGCAGGGTATGCAGGGGCGTTGTATAGTTCGCTTCAATTGGGGGGTGGTAGTGTGCTTGGAGCCTTAAGTGCCTATTTGCCTTCTACGGTTTATGTATTGTGTGGGTCTATTGTTTTGTCATCGGCTATTGGCTGGGGG
>DINK01000052.1:437-4633 GCA_002426825.1 Holosporaceae bacterium UBA5542 | reverse complement strand
GAGGTCATCGGTTCGATCCCGTTCACCTCCACCACTTATCTTCCTTGGGGACGGAAGTGTTTATGGAAAAACAAAATCGACTTGTAATTTACCCTTCGCCCGGCATGGGCGACTTGGTGTGGATTACGCCCCATCTACGGGCACTTGCCAAAAGCAAGGGTTCGCTTTCTCTTTTAATTCCCAAAAGTGCCTGTGCTGAAACCTTGTTAAAAGAAGAAGGGTTTCTAAAAGCCATTCTGCCGCTTTCCCGAAAGGTGCTGACCAAAGAAGGGGCCGAACGCAACCCCGACGATTATAAGCATCAAGGTTTTAGGGGGTTTTGGCGTTTAGTGTGTGATTTGAAAAAACATCACTTTGATGAGGTGTGGATTTTTGACCGCCGCCCCCTGTTTGCGTGGGCATGTTATTTGGCGGGCATTCCAAAGCGCTATGGGTATGGTTTTAAAGAAGATCGTTTTGTGTTGCATGGGCCTTTTATGCCCAAACAAATGCGAAAATTGCACGCACGGGCACGGGCCACGGCTTTTATGGCGGCGCACGGCCTATCCATTCAAGAAACTGAACTGCCTTTGAAGGTAGGGAGTTTTGTTCTTAAAAAAATAAAAGAAAAAATAGAAACCTTATCTAAACCTATTATTTTATTTGGGATTGGGGCAACAGATCAGCATCGTAAGTGGCAAACCCAATCATTTTCCCGGGTGGCAGCCCATGTGTTGGCACAGTTTCAAGGCACTCTTTATATCGTGGGTGGCCCCAAAGAAATGGCTGAAGCCCGCACTATTAAGAAACATGTGCCAGACATATATCGCGACCGGGTGATGATTTCAAAAGGGTTTTCAATTGAAGACACACTAGCCCTTGCCAAAGAAAGTGCTCTTTATTTTGGGAATGATACTTTTTTGCTGAATGTGATGGCCATGGAAGGCAGGCCAACCTTAACCGTGTTTCGAAGTGCGGGGGATGTATTGGCCTATCGGCAGAATATGCACGCCCTTGTACCCCCCGACGATAAGTGTGGCACAGAATATGTGACGGTCGAAGCTGCGTACCAGTTATTAGATAGATATATGAAAACAATTTAGAGAAGGCGCAGAAGGGCAATGAAGACCATACCAGATATTCTACTTTGGGATTATGATGGGACGATTGCAGCATCAAAGAACCCGACAGAGCATCAATCAAAAAAAATCGTTCTTCCCCATGTGAAGGAAGCCATGGGAAAAGCACAGTTTAATTTTGTGATTTCTGGTTATGCTTCGGCTGAAAGCGACCGACAAGATTATGATCCGGACCCTATCATTGAGCGCTTTACACTTTTGATGGACGATCTGCCTGTGCAATTGGCAGCCTTCTCTCCATTAAAAAAAGGGCAAGGATGCTATGTGGTTATAAAGGAAAAGCGTGAGGTTGAAGTCTTTAAAGCCCATGAAGATGTGCGCTTTAAAGAGTGGGTGGGTCGCTTTAAAAAAACCTTATGTGGGCATGCTTGTGGTGTTGAATGACCTATCTTTAAAGCTGTTCCTATCAACCGCGAGACCGCTTTGACGATTGGAGATACATGGCACGATGAAAAAGTGGCATCCACATTTGGGTTGCTGTTTGTTGTGGCAAATCGTATTCATGAGGGAAGGTTATTCACCAAACAAGTGCACAGATAATTTTTGAAAGGAGGATAACATGGCAGGCGCAAAAGAAAACTTACATATGCTCTGGCAAAATATGGGAGGGGAAGATCCCACCTGGAAAATATTCACTGATGGGCCACTTTTATTTTTGAAATCACCGATACCTTGTACAAAGTTTCAATTGGCCTGGGGACTTCATACAGAGGAAGATTTTAAGAAAGCATGCGCTTTTTTTGAGGGAAATGACTTTGCGTGTTTTGTTGATCCGAAACATCTGCCCCAATTTTCTTTTCATTCCCTTTTAAAAGTCAACATTATCGAGATGGGGGTGCGAGAGGAGGCATTTGTTCCCCTTTTAGGGGCTGAAAATGTTGACATTATATCTATTGAAAAGCAGGAAGATTTAGCAAAGTGGGCCCACATTGCCGATGAAACATCAGACATGGCTTACAATGACATTATTTGTTTTATTGAGGCTTCTTGGGCGCATGGGGGCACCGCGTGTTTGATGGCTATGGAAAAGGAAACACCCATTGGGGTGGCCGATGTTTCTGTGGATGATCATGGTGTTGGGTTGATTTCTTCTGTAGGTGTGTTGCCGCCCTATCGAAAAAAAGGGGTAGGATCAGCAATTATGAACCAGGTGATTGCATTGATCTTTGCAGAAGGGGCAACGAAGGTTGTTTTGTTTGCTTGGGACAGTGCCTTGCCATTTTATAAAAAAATGGGATTTCAAGAAACAAAGCGGTGGGATTTTCACTTTGTTTCGCCTAACAAGTCTTACAGATTCTCAATTATTGTTGATTTATTCTAACGACATGATTATCTCTCTTCTAGATCTATTGGGGAAAGGATGCTGCAATGAATATTTTAAAAATTTTTAGTTTTTTATGGGTTTTTTTGGGGGTTGTTTTTGTGGCCGATGCTGCAGAGAGAGAGTCACCGCCCCTTCACCCTCACCGACTTGTTCATGGACTGAAAGAACGGATTGAATTTGACAATCCTAAAACTCCCGGAAAATATTATATGCTTTCGCTGGGGGTGAGTTCAGAAGAAGACTTTGCTCGCATGAAAACGTATTTTGCTGAACAACTATTAAATCAGCCAGAGGTTTTAGAGACGTGGGGCGGGAATCGTTCTGACACTCCAGAGGAAAAAGCCAAACTTTTTGAAAGGATGGATGCGTGGCGGGTGCGTGCTCAAGCAGGCCAAACTTCTTGGTATGGTATCTTTGCGGCTGGGGCCGANNATCAATTTTTGGGATCGGTGGGCGGATATCGTTATCCAGACTCTGCGGATACAGCTCCTTTTAACGGTGCTGTGGAAATGGTTTGGAATATTGTGCCCTCTGAATGGGGAAAAGGTCATGGTGCAAGTGCGGCACGTGCTTTTATGAATAGTGTGGTTGCGGATGTTTATGATTTTGTATACGTTTATGCCTCTGCCCTTGCGACAAATGAACGCTCTATCCGTTTGGCCAAAAGTCTTGGTATGGATCTGTGGAACATTCCTGCAAGTATGGGCCCTCGTCCGCGTTTCTTGGACAGGGGTGGAAAACCAATTTTTGCTATAAAAAAAGAGGCCTTGTTTCAAGGGTAGGTCAAAAAACTTTATCAAAGGTTAAAAGAGAGAGGGCGCACGCCCTCTTTCCTTTTGATAAAACTCTCAATTGCCTCAATCAATTCTCTAAAAATCCTTGGACTGATGGCGTGTCCTACATTCTCTAGAATTTTAAGGACCCTTTGATGGCCTGATGAAGGGCTTCGCCATGATCGGCGGGAAATCCAACATAAGCCGCTTTATCAAGATTATATTGCCGAAGAACAATATGTGTTCTTGTCAAGGTCGCGTGCACCATATTGTGCTGTTTCAAGATTGTAGCTGGTGGGAAGTCCTGTATCTCGATAGTCGTATCGAATAACAAAGTATCCTTTTTGTGTAAGTTTTTCGGAAAAGACCTTTGGCTATGGAATAGATTGATTGTCAGTGCCTGTGTTTAAAGGAATAGTGGATTGTGCCAGGATGTTCTTCGTTATTAAAACAAGGTGTATCAAAAAAGTGTACAGATTATAAGGGGTTGGCGCATCGTTATACGCCTTCTTGTTGCACAAAATCATATATGGCTTTTTAGGGAATATCGGTCAATTTTTGTCATAAAATCAGATGGTCGATATAAAAAGTTAAAGAAACTTTACAAAACCTCTTGACGGGAACCTGAATAGCCTCTATACACAACCTAGTCTTATTCGTAAGACGCGTTCTTTGAAATAGTAAACAAAAAGTAGACACTAAGTTTTTCCAAGCTTTTTCTTAGGAAAAAGCAAAGAAACACAAGAAACGTATCCTGTGTGTTCTCTCGACACACAGTAACGTGAGAATACATATCACTGTATATGAAGTCTCAATAAAGCGTTTTAAGAGCATTTGGTGGATGCCTTNNGAGCGAACGCGGACCAGGCCAGTCCTATTAAGAAAATAACTAGAATCATCTGGAAAGTTGAATCACAGAGGGTGATAATCCCGTATAGGTAATGTTTTTTAATAGGCTTGAGTAGGGCGGGACACGTGAAA
>DINK01000052.1:0-177 GCA_002426825.1 Holosporaceae bacterium UBA5542 | reverse complement strand
GATTAGACCCGAAACCGGGTGATCTACCCATGGACAGGCTGAAGTTGCGGTAACACGTAATGAAGGGCCGAACCATATGCTGTTGCAATAGTTGTGGATGATCTGTGGGTAGGAGTGAAAGGCTAATCAAACTCGGAAATAGCTGGTTCTCCGCGAAATCTATTTAGGTAGAGCGTC
>DINK01000040.1 GCA_002426825.1 Holosporaceae bacterium UBA5542 | reverse complement strand
CGTCGATATATCAGGTGTTGAAGGCGGGCGCCCATACACAAAGCCCTCCTTTTCTTGGTTACCCAATTTTTCAATGACAGGCCTTAGGGTCTCATACCAACATGTGGCAGGCAATTCTTTCTTTGTGCCCCACCCACACAAATACAAATGATCTTCTGCCCGTGTAAGAGCCACATATAATAAGCGATAATATTCTTCCATCTCTTGATCATTTGAACAAAAATCCTGAATTTTACTTGAAAATTGACGCACAGAAAGATCTGCCCAAAGAAAAAAATCATAACCAGGCTTCCAGTAAAAAGAAGATTTTGATGTTGGTACTTGGGTCATATCAGGCAAAAAAACAATTGGCGCTTGCAGCCCTTTTGCCGCATGCACTGTCATCAAGCGCACTTGGTTTTCACTCTGCCCTTCTAAATTCCGCTTGATTTGAATGTTTTGTTGTCGCACCCAAGAAACAAATAGGGCTACATGGGGACCATGCTGTTCTTCAAACGAAGAAGCTGATTCTAAGAGCGCTGAGAAAACATCATCCACATCGGGACCTAAACGCTCTATAAATTTTTTGCGATAACCTTGCCTATACAAAATATCATAGAAAAAATCTTCAAGAGATGCGACCTGCTGTAAAAAACACCCCCACTCTGTTAAGCGATCACAAGCATCCTTATAGTCTGCGTGATGAGAGAGCGTCGCCCAAAGGGACACACCCTTTGGTCGCGCACAAAGTGCGGCAATTTTTGCATCCGACACACCAAAAAAAGGTGATTTAAGAAGTGTCGCTAGACGCAAATCATCCTCGTGCAAAAGCAACACATCTATCAAGCACAATACATCTTGCACCGCGATATGATCATTAAGGGACAGCCGATCAAGCCCAGATACCGGAACAGCCTTTGCTTTCAGTGCTCTTACAATTTCATCCATAAAGACATCACGTCGACGTACAAGAATCATAATATCCCGAGGCTCGATAGAACGCTTCCGACTTTCAAGACGTGTTTTATTTAAAAGCCACTCTGAAATTTGATTTGCAATCTGCTGAGCCAAAGCACGCCTTGGCAAAAACTGTTTTGTCTGTGTCGTTGGTAAAACCCACGACTCTTTTGAAGGTTCCTCTTCTTCCTCAATCAAAGGCCATAAGGTCACAGATCCTTCGGCTGTTTTTCGAAAAGCCTGATGTGGATCAGACCGAACCCCCATCTGCGATGGTTTTTGAAAAACATGGTTCNNCATCTAACACATGGGGGGCAGATCGATAAGATTCAGACAACACCACATGGCGCGCATTTCCTAATTGTTTAAAAAGCGTTTCTGCTTTTTGAAAGCCCATGGGACTTGCCCCTTGAAAGCTGTAGATAGACTGCTTGGGGTCACCCACCACAAAAAGAGTGCGATTTGTTTTCTCTCTTTCTCCAAAAAATTCTTCAATCAGATGAAAAAGAAGTTCCCACTGACCTTGGCTGGTATCCTGCGCCTCATCAACAAGTACATGCTGAAAATCATAATCCAACTTCTCAAAAACCCAGGGCTTGATATGACTTTGGCCTAGAAGTTTAGCGCCATAAAAAATCAGATCATCATAATCAATGACACTATGTTCTTTTTTGATGTGCGCATAAGTTTCTAAAAAAGCCCCTGCCACATTAAGAAAAAGACTGGAATATTGCCAACACTTTTGCTCTGCCCTCTGCTCTTCAACGCGCAAAATACGACTAGGCTCATTTTTCAATAAAGACATCAAGTGTGTGTTTTTTTTCTCAAAAAGAAGACTACATATTTTTTTTCGAGGAGCGCCAATTTTCGTCAAAAACACATCCTTATAAAGTGGATATAAAGATTTTTTTTCACTGACCGACGTTTTTTTAAGAGATGCCAACACATCACACAAACACTGATCTTGTTGTGTTGCTTTTTCGGGAAGCTCAACCGACAGATCAGAAAATGTAGGCATTGTATGAAAGAAATTATCAAGTGGATCTTCTTCTCTATCTACTTTTAAAAATGCTTTAAGATTGTTTCGCGTTGTGTTGCTATCTGCCAGAATATGGCGATGTGATAAAATAAACCCAATGAATCCATCCAACTGACCTTGTGACATGTGACGCACCATAAAGTCAGTTGTTTCTTGAGGAAGCACTGCCCAAAGATTTTGAAGTGCTTTTTCAATCAAGGGTTTTTGCTGAGCATCGTCCATAATTTGAAAATGGGGAAGAAGGCCTGCCTCAAGAGGGAACGACCGTAATAAAAACTGGCAAAATCCATGAATAGTTTGAATGCGTATACCAGAGGTGCTTTTTAAAACTTGAAAAAAAAGTTGCTGCGCTTTCTGTTTTTTCTCAGATGTAATTTTTGCCCCTAGAAACGGCGTTAGAGACTCTGTTAACTTTTCATCTGATAAGGTAGTCCATTCTAAAAGACGGCTGCGAATACGAGCGCTCATTTCTGCACCGGCTGCTTTTGTAAATGTGAGACACAAGATTTCTTCTATTCTCACCCCAGACAATAACAAGCTGATCACACGATCTGTAAGCACTTTAGTTTTACCTGTACCTGCAGAAGCTTCAACCCAGCATGAATAGTGTGGATGAATTGCTTGTTTCTGATTCACAGAAAGCGTCATACGGTATGCTCGCTTTCTGTATACCATTCTGCAACACGAGCAAGGTGATCGTAGTCACTCTGCCCTGTCCATCCATGGGGGTACGATAAATACATTGCTGTCGGTTTTTGAAAATAAGAAAGAAGATGACAAAGTCCTTCTTCCGTTTCAGCAAGCAACGTTTCTAAAGGCTGTCGCACAAAAGTTAGTTCTCCGTTTTCATCACCCATGGGCACTTTCCAGTGGGCAAGTGCGCCTAAAGAAATATCCTTAGAAACACCGTCAAAATTTCCTTTTGTTAAAATCAATCCCTCTAAAGAAAGCTGGGGGGCTTCCCCCCGTTTTATAGCTGATTGAGACGGGACTTGCCCTGTTTTATAGTCAATGATTGTGGCTTCTTTTCCTATCACATCAATACGGTCTGCTTTGGTAAATAAGGTCACATTCTGACCGTTCAAAGAAAATGTATAATGGCCCCACTTTTCAACAAATATCTGAGAAGGACGGGACTGTTTTTCAAACCACTCTAAAATAAACTGGCTTTTGTACCATAAGAACAAATGTTTTTCCGGACACCCAAAATGACGTTCAAATAAATCTCTCAAGAACGCTTGTTTCATTCCTCTTGCCAGCACAGCGCCCTCTAAAAGCGCATGTATAAAAATACCAAAATGCCGATTCATATCTTGTGTATCATACCCTTCAAGAGGATGAAGATTTAATATGTGTTTTGCATAAAATCGGTAAGGGTCTTTTTGAAGAGCCATCACATCACTTACCGAAAAACGCTTGGGTAACTGTTGAGGAAGCACCTGCACAACTGGCGGTTTTATAGGTGATCTTTTCGGACACACGCGCATTTTTTCCCAGTAAGTCGAAATATCTTTTCGTTCAGTTAAGGGCAGGTTATGTCGCAGCATGAAAGAGCGCAAATAAGACAAAAACTCTGACGGAAGGGCGGGCGTGCCTTTCACCTTCATCGAATACGTCAGCAACACTTCTTTTGTGGACAAATGGGAAATAAAGTCGTGGGCACTTTGGCCATAGGTGTGTTCTGTAGGCAAAAGATCTAATTCTTTTTGCATAGATCGTGTGAGAAACGGATCAACCCCTACTTCCTCAGGCCATACACCTTCATTAAGCCCCCCAAGAATAATCATATCCGCTTGGATGAACCGTCCTTCAATTGGTGTGCACAAATGAATACTGTTTTTAAACTCATAGGAAATCTGCTGTTTTTCTTGAAAAAGAGACATTAAGATGGCACCAACATCACTTTCTTCAACAGTAAGTGTTGCCTGTGTCTTTTTTAAATCTTCCCACAAAGGCATAAAGTTTTCGGCCCCATAAAAGGCAAACAAATCTTCCATGGGCATATCTTGTCTCGTTACCCACTGCGCCCATTTTTCTAAATACTCTAACACACGGAAAAATGTTAAGTTACGCCCTGAAAAAGATAAAAGAGTCTTAAGCTCTGAAAAAAAAGTTTCCAAGTCTTTTTTATTCTCAAATTTGTCTTTTTGCGATTCAAAAACTTGCTCAAAATGTTTGAATAAAAAGGCCCCTGTTACACGCCGGAAAATATTTTTCTCAAGTGTTTGCCACATCTCTCTTCGTGCCGATGCAAAAGGATGATGAAAAATCAGCCGCAGATGATCAAGAGTTACATCTTCTAAAAAAAAAGCACTAAGTGCGTGTAAAAAACGGCCCATGTTTGTATGGATCAAACGCGCACTGCCGGGGGAAGGCACCTTAATATCCCACACCCTTAGGGCAGCACTTACATAAGAAAGAAGCTTCAGGTCAGGAGATAGACAGGCTACTTTTTTCTTTCCCCGTGCCAAAGCTTCGCGCATGGCAAGAGCAATTATTTCTCCCTCTGCCCGCTGATCAGGGGCCGCCAGATAATCGATATGACACATCCCACTGCTATCATTTTTCGTATTACTTCTCTCAAACAAGGTTGAGAAATTTTGTGTAATCGGAATTGTATCAAAAGAAAGTGTCTCAACTTGTTCAGAAGAAAGCCCTAGTGTAGACAGTAAACGATAAAGAAAATATTGGGGATGTTTGGGGGAAAGTTTTTGATCATCTAGCCCTTCCAGAAGACCTGGTAACACCACAACACCGTGCTTTAAACACGCAACTCTTTTAATTAAATCAACAGTTGAAGAAACCGTCCCTAATGATCCCGCCACCATCACTGGTGCTGTTGTGTTTTTTAAAGACTCTTGGTGAATTGCCATCATGCGACGATGCCACTGGGCAGGATCAAGAGCATTTTCTTCCTCCAATAAGGCATCCCAGTGATCAGCTATCACTGACAAAAAAAGGCGGATATGTGCCCAATGCTCTGCGTTTCTATTTTCAACAGAAAGCGTTTTTAACGTTGATAAAGAAATTCCCTCTCGCCGCAACGCATCAATAATTTTAATAACATTTTCAGCAAGACTTAAGCGCTGAGGAAAAGACAAAGAAACAGACTGATATCGAAATTTTGAAAGAAGCTCAGCCAACAGAACAAGTCGCCGTGGATATCGAAGCGGTGGTGACAAAGTTAACGCCTCTGCTCCTCCTTTCCCTTTCAAAACCAATTCGGCCGTATCTACATCGCCTAAAGGGATAATCTTAGGCAATAACAGCGCTTCTTTTCGTGCTTGTTCTTTAAGGCTCTGTTCTAAAGTTANNAAAACGTGTTGGTAAGTAAATTGTCCAATCCTCAAGAGGAAATGCCTGTTCCCTCAGAAGAAAAGTAGCGACAGTATCAATAAAAGGTTGCGCCGATGATACAGTAAAAACAGGGTATCTCGGCGCACATGACATCAGAAAATACTAAGCTTCAACCAACGTATGCTCTTCAAACCAAGCACGCGTTTCCATCAATGCCTCGGGTGTACCCACATGGAACCAATAACTTTTGTGCTCCATACCATACAAAGTGCCTTTTTCCTCTGCTTTATCATACAATTTATTTAACGAAAAAGGATGCAGTTCCTCTCCTTCAAAAATACGTGGATGCATAATTTGAACCCCACCATAAACATACTTGGCATGATCTCCAGTTCGGCGCTTTAATTTGTGATTTGCAGAAAGCGTATAATCGCCCACACCGTCATATCCACGTGTCGATTTAATAGGCACCACCAGAAGCAATATATCCATTTCATCACGCCAAAACTCGCGCAACATTTTTAAAGTGTTACCATTTTTATTTGACCATAAAATATCACCATTAATCACATAAAAAGGCTTTTTCCCAAGATGTGGTAACGCTTTTAATACTCCGCCACCTGTTTCAAGCCTTTCTTCTTCATGAGAAAAAACAATATTTGGTTTTTTTCTTTTTTCTAAATGTTCAACAATCATATCACCGTGGTGACACACATTGACCACCACATCTTCTACTTTTTCACGCTCTAACTGATCAATGGCATAGTCCATCATAGGCTTACCTGCCACCACAATCATAGGCTTAGGGCATGCATCCGTCAGGGGGCGCAAGCGCTCTCCTTTGCCGGCAGCCAATACCATTCCTTTTTTTATTAGCATTCATTGCCTCCTTTCTACGTTGGGCATGTGACGTTCCATCCAATCTTTCAATTGAGAAAGAGATGGGTGCGTCAGATCTTGCTCAATCCACCGCCATACGCGGGGGATATGTGCTAAATATTTTTCTTGCTTGTGTCGCACATACATACGCATAAATATACCCAAAATCTTGATACTTCTTTGGGCCCCTAAAATGGCATACTCCTCTAAAAAAGACGCGCGGTCAAGCTGTGGAAAAGCATCCAAATAACGCGCCTTCATTTGCATCTGAATTTCATGCGAAACATCATATCGTGCATCTTCAAGAAGCGAGACAAGGTCATACGCACGTCGGCCCAAAAGCGCGTCTTGAAAATCTAAAAGCCCACAAGACCTGATGCCTGGTCGATCCTCTAAATAAACCAGATTATCAACCATATAGTCGCGCAATACCAAAGTTTCAGGCATCAAAAGAGGTTTTAAAAGTGTCTTCCAAATACCTAAAAAAGATTCTTTGTTTTTTGCACTCAGTGGCGCTCCATAGGCTTTTGGATAGTACCATTCCAACATAACATCCAATTCCCGCATAAAGATGTCAAAAGAAAACAAAGTTAAGCCACTATGTTTTTTTAGATCAAATGTTTGATGCAAATAAATAAGGGTATCTGTGGCAATCGTGTAGTATTTCTCATCGTCTCCCTGTGCAAGAAGACGAGAATAGGTTCGGTCACCAAAATCCTCTATCAAAGCAAAGCCTTTCTCAAGATCAGCATGCAAAATGTCTGGCACTGAAAGTCCGAGTCCTTTTAGAAGAGAGGCCATTTCAATAAAATCACCTAAACGCTCTTCAGGTGGGGGAGCATCCATCAGTAGTACAGAGCCCTTATCCTTAACGCCCAAACGATAATACTTTCGATTTGAACAATCTCCTGCCAAAAAATAAATGGGCTTGTTATCCCATCCATGTGCTTTTAAAAACTGTTCAAATTTTTGTGTGTTCATATGTTTCATGTTGATTTAAATACTTCACAATTACTTTACGTTCACCCTCTTCTTGAAAAAAAGAAAGATCAATACGTTTTTCTGGCGCATAAGCCATCATACGCTCTGGCCACTCAATAAGACACACCCCATTCTCAAAAATTTCCTCAAGACCAAGTTCGAACGTTTCTTCAGGATCCTCTAGCCGATACAAATCAATATGCCAAAGTGGAAAGGCTTTTGTATCATATGACTGCACCAGGGTGAACGTGGGGCTTGGAACAACTTCATTTTCACCCAAGAAAAATCGAATAAAGTACCGAGCAAATGTTGTTTTTCCCACACCCAGGTCACCCCTCAAAAAAAAGATATCACCTTTTTTTGCGCTTTTAGCTAGGGATTCTGCCAATGTTTTGGTATGTTGTTCGTCTGGAAGAAAATGTATTTTATATATTTCTGACATAGACTTTCTACTCAGTTTTTGGCGACAAATACTTTTATACCATTTTTTGAGAAGACAAAAAACGAAAGGTTACAATTCATTGAAAAGTACAGATGTTGTGATTATCGGCGCGGGTCCTGTGGGTCTCTTTGCTATTTTCGAGTGTGGCATGATGAAACTGAAAGCACATGTGATCGATGCCCTTGCCGAAGTAGGGGGTCAGTGCACAGCGCTTTATCCTGAAAAACCTATTTATGACATTCCTGCGCACCCCACTATTCTTGCAGGCGACTTAATTGAAAACCTTAAAGCACAAGCAGCCCCTTTTCATCCAACCTACCATTTAAACCAGCAGGTTACTCGTCTAGAAAAAGTTAAAGATCATTGGGAAGTTGAAACATCAAAGGGCACAAAAATTAAAACAAAGGCTATTATTATCGCAGCCGGTGTGGGGGCTTTTGGACCTAACCGCCCTCCCCTTGAAAATATCGAATCTTTTGAAAACAAAAGTGTTTTTTATTTTGTAAAAAACAAATCCATGTTCAAAGACAAATCTGTTGTTATTGCAGGGGGTGGAGATTCGGCGGTTGATTGGGCGTTAAACTTGGCAGATATTGCTAAAAAAGTAACCTTTGTTCATCGACGTGATAAGTTCCGCGCAGCACCTGACAGTGTCGATAAATTACGCGCCTTTGCCACCCAAGGGAAAATTGACTTGGCCGTCCCTTATCAACTGGCCTCTCTTCAAGGGAATGAAGGGCAACTTGAATCCATCGATTTACAAACCCTTGATGGCGATATCAAAACTGTTCAGGCTGATGCGCTGCTTGCTTTCTTTGGTCTATCTATGAATTTGGGGCCTCTTAAAGAGTGGGGGCTAAACATTGATAAATCTCACATCACCGTTACATTAGGCACTTACGAAACATCTATCCCAGGCATTTTTGCAATTGGGGATGTAGCAACTTATCCCCACAAACAAAAACTAATTTTGACAGGTTTTTCTGAAGCCGCTGCAGCGGCCCATAAGATTCGTGAACTTGTTTATCCAGGTGAAACTTTTCACTTTCAATATTCCACCAGTCAAGGTGTGCCAGGGGCATCTTCATGAGATTACGTCGTACTGAACTCATTATTGGGATTTGCTGCTTTATAAGTGGTATTAGCCTTATCATTTATGATTTAATCGATAATCGAAAGTTACCAGATGAGCCTGAGAAAATTGTTTTCTCACCTCAAACACGGGGGCCAAGTGCCCTTGAAATTGTGGACATGCAAAAAAAATTATTTGCAGACCCGAACACACTTATTCCGTCTAAAACGGTTGAAGCTATTGTAAAGCACCCTGAGTCATTCATACGCTTTCTAAAGCGTCATAATGTTGGCCTTGAAGATATAAAGAAAATCAGAAAAGCCTTAAGGCCCTATTACGACAAGCAGCAACTAAGTCGAGGACATCGCTTTTATATCACCCAAAAATACAAAGAGGGCCAAAAACCATCCCTTGAAAAAATTGTTTTCTTGCTGCCCCCCGCGAAAAAAGTGGTATTAACCGTTAAAGATGGCCGGGTGGAAGTATCTAAAAAACCAATCATTTTACCGAAGAAATTTGAATACCTTAAAGGCACGATTCAAGATAGCCTTTATATAGATGGTTTAAAAGCAGGCCTTTCCCGTGCAGCAATCAACAGCTTAACAAAACAGTTTAGTTACATCATCGATCTTCAGCGCTCTTTACGACAGGGGGATGCGTTCGAGGTTCTTGTTGAGCGCCCATTTGACCAAGAAACTGGGTTTGTTGACCCAGGCAGTATTGTCTATGCATCCCTTAACACACGCACAGGAACTGAACACATTTATCGTTATGCGCCTAAAGAAAATGATGTTGAATATTTTGATGAAAAAGGCCGCGGCATTCGAAAGGCCCTTCTCAAAACACCTGTACAGGCAGCCCCTCGCATTACATCGCGCTTTGGGATGCGCAAACACCCCATTCAGGGATATACCATCATGCATCGCGGTATCGACTTTGCTGCGCCCCGGGGTACACCTGTTGTAGCAGCAGGAAATGGATACATTAAGAAAAGAGGTTATCTTGGCTCTTATGGGAACTATATTTTAATTCAACATAATCGCGATTATGCTACGGCATATGCCCATTTAAGTCGGTTTGCGACAGGGCAAAAAAAAGGTACATATGTAAAACAAGGCCAAATTATTGCCTATGTGGGCACAACAGGCAGGTCGACTGCCCCGCATCTTCACTACGAAATTCATTATAAAAAGAAGCAAGTCAATCCACAGAAAGTAAAAATGCCCTCTCAACGCAATTTGTTGGGTGCCCAAAAACAGAACTTTATCGCCCATATGCGTATGATTCGTGACCATGTTCATATATTGAAAGGCCAAAAATAACCCCCTTCGTTTCTTGACTTTTTTTTTCATTCGGTCGACCCTGAATATAAGGAAGGCTTAACATGGAAAACAAATTCAAGGTCACAGATTGTGGCATCCCGGAACTTGATATCTCTCTTAAAAAACTTCGCTCTCAAAAAAGGGTAACACCTTTCGACTTGTCATCCCATAAACGCGCACGTGAGGCCATCGATTTTGGCATGAAGATGCGCGCTCCTGATTATAATATTTTTGTCATTGGGAAAGGTCGCACCCGTCGAATATTAGGCACGTCACAGTATGTTCAACATTACCTAGACCAAATGCCACCGCCCAACGATTGGATTTATCTTAATAATTTTCAACAAGAAAACCGCCCAAAATATTATGCGTTCCCTGCTGGTGTGGGAAAAGAATTTAAAAAGGATGTCTACCATACATTACAAAAAATCCAAGATGCGTTGATTAATTCATTTTCGGGACAACCCTTTTCCAAAAAACTTGAAAAAGAACAAAAACTTGTTGATGACTTTGTCACTAAGAATTTAAATGAAGTGCGCAAATTTGCCCTTGAATCTAGTCTTGATTTACAAAGAGCAGAAGACGGTACAGTAATTGTTTTGGCCCAAACAGGGGAAAAAGAATTGTGTCCTGTAGATGAACTTCCCTATGAAGAAGTTCAAAAAATTTCACCAATTCTAAACAAAATTCAAAAAGGTCTCAGCGATTTAAACGAAGCGGCAACCATTGAAGAAGAAAAATTGATGGATCGTCTTGAAGTCCTTAAAAAGCAAAAAGCTGCATCTTCCATTGGCCCTTATATGCGCCGGCTGCACCGCGTATACGACAAAGTTCCTGGTATCAAAGGATGGCTTAAAGAAATGGAAGAAGACATCCTAGAAAATCTTTCTATCCTCACTAATATTAACCCCGAATATGCGGAAGCTACAGCAGCCTTTATTGAAAAAAGATATGCTGTAAATTTACTGGTTTCCAATGATCCAAATACCGGACCAAAAGTACTACTTGAGCCCAATCCCAGTTATGAAAACTTATTCGGTTCAATTAAATATCATGCAACTCCATCAGGAGGATTTGAAACCGATTTCACCATGATTGAAGGAGGGGCTTTGCACCGTGCTAATGGTGGGGTTCTTATTTTACGCGCAGAAGATCTTGTAAACCATGAACACACGTGGCGATATTTAAAAGCGGCCCTTCGTGATAAAGAAATTCGAATTGAAGAAATGCATCGGATTGCAGGTGTACCTATGCTTGCCGCTCCTGAACCGTGCCCTATTCCTCTTGATATTCAAATTATTTTGATCGGATCGCTTCATTGGTATTATTCATTTTTTTATCACGATGAAGATTTCCAAAACTATTTTAAAATTAAAGCAGATATGGATGATCATATTCCAATAACCAGCAAAAATATTAATGTGGTAGCACTTTATCTTCAAGAATCTTCTATCCGAAAATTGGGAATGAAATGTGATCGTTCTGCCTTATCTTACGTTGTTGGATATGGGTGCCGTTTGGCAGGTCATCGAAAAAAAGTATCAGTGCAACTTGATGTACTGATGGATGTCTTAAAAGAGGCTTCGGTTTTTGCCAAAAGAAAGCATAATAAAAGCATTAAAAGGCAGCATATTCTTCAAGCCATAGCCGCAAGGCAATACCGCAATTCCCACTTTCAAGATTTGGAACAAGAGTACCTGAAAGAAGATTTAATTTTAATTCAAACGCGCGGTAAAGTTATTGGCCAAATTAATGGGCTCACCGTTCAAACTGTGGGTGCTGAAACATTTGGAAGCCCTGCTAAAATAACAGCCCGTACGTTTATGGGCCGGCACGGCATTGTCAATATTGAACACATGGTTGAGCTAGGTGGGCCGATTCAACACAAAGGTGTTCTTTCTTTAGAAGGCTTCCTTCGTGGCATATTTGGCCAAGAGTTTCCATTATCGTTTTCATGCACCATCACATTCGAACAAAACTATGATGGCGTCGAAGGAGACAGCGCATCAGTTGCCGAGTTGATGGCCATTCTGTCCTCTCTCTCTGGTGTTCCTCTCCGTCAGGATATTGCGATCACAGGATCGATGAACCAAATGGGAAAAACACAACCCATTGGGGGTGTCAATGATAAGGTTGAAGGCTTTTACTATACCTGTCGTCGACAAGGTCTCACAGGCACTCAAGGGGTAATTATTCCTAAAACAAACGTGATGGATCTTGTTCTTTTACCTGAAATTTCACAAGCCGTAAAAGAAGGAAAATTTCACATCTGGGCCATTGATGATGTGTTTGAAGCTATTGAAATTTTGACTGGATTGGAAAGTGGCCATACAATATTTTCTCAAAACAAAGCCACAGATACAATTTTTGGTAAAGCCTATCAAAAATTAAAACTATTCGATAAAGAGCTTCAAAAACGATTTTTAGATACAGCTGTTGATGCGTAACATTAAGTCGTGTGCTTAATACCCGCATACAACTCGACAGGCTTATCGATGTTACTGCGTCGATCCACCGGAGACGCAACATCTAAGAAGAACTCTCCATATTTTGTACGATATCGCACGCCAGCCCCTATTCCCCACAAAAGCTTGTTTTGGAAATTCGGGAACTGCCGATCATACGTGGTACCCCAATCAGAAAACCACAACACGGACCAATCATCTGTAATGTCATAATAGAGTTCAAATCCAAAGCTTGCAGCTGCACGACCCCCGATTGGAACATTACCATTCAGTGGTCCCGCCATCTGAAAGGCATAGCCACGAACAGGCTCACGCGTTCCCATACCGTCATAATAATATTTGTCTTTTGGAACAATGCTTTTACCGGACCCAGGGGACAACCCAACATTTCCCCATAGTTTAGCAAACAGTTTCTTATCACTCATCAATGGTACAAAAATCTTAGCGTCTATGTTTACTTGTGTAAAAGTGCGAATTGTTTCAAAAATTGTTGAATACGCCTTAAAATCAAAGCCCATAGTTACCCCTTTTTTAGGACGATTTGGATTATCCGTATAATTAAAACGCGCACCCAATGGCAGCATAATATATCGACGATTCTTTCCTTTACCCCCAATCTCTAATCGATACGCTTGCGCCCCAACACCGCCATACAGATGCCAGAATTCATCATAAGGATAGTCAAAAATACTTGTTAGGTTACCCCCATGACGCTTAAAAGGTCGCAGCTGTTCTTTAAAGAGTTCAAGCATCACACTTGTATTCAAATTCAGCATAAATGTGTCAGGCGTCATAATGTTCACTTTCAAGTTTTGACGCTTTTTCCCAATTAGGGTTGACGCTTTCAGCACACTATCACCACCCATTAGGTTGCGGTGTTCCCATGCAGCGCCCAACTCTAAGCCCAAACCTGAAATATAGTTTTTGCGCGGCGTGAAAATATTTTTCCCAGCTGATTCAAGTTTAATATACATATTCATCAAGCCATTTTCGTCGATACGGTCATCATGGGTAATTTTCACCTCACTGAAAAGACGCGTGTTGTTAAGGGTTTGAAGTGTATCCAACACTTTCTTTTCACTGTACACTTGCCCTTTTCGCCACCGCATATGCCGTTTAATAAAGTTCCCTGTCACACGACCATTTTCTTCAAGAACCGTGTTTCCAAATCGCACAAAAGGGCCCGGACTTAGAAGAAGGGCTACTTGCATTTGTTTTTTATCACGGTCAATAACAATCCGATCTTTGTACAATCGCGCAAAAGGGTATCCGTGATTCTGAAGATAATTGATGCTATCAACAGTGGCTTTTTGAATGGTTTTCCGAAGTGCAGGCTGCCCCAAAACAATCCCCACGCGCTTTACGTCTTGTTCCAACACATGTACGCCTGTGTTATTAGGGGGATCTGATTTAAGCTTAAAAGCACCAATGGTGTATTGGGTGTTTAGTTTTACTTTGACATAAACAATCACAGGATCCATTCGAATGTCGACAAAGTAATCAAGATCTGCATCAAAATACCCAAATTTTGCCAATGATTTTTGGATATTGATCAAGTCTTGTTGAGCCCTATTTTTTAGAGCTTTTACTGTTTTTGGGGGATCATTCTCACGTTTCAGCAACGATGAATTTTGTGCGACTTCAGAAATAAGACCGGGGTCATAAATACCAAAAATATAAGTTTTATAAGGAACAACTGTATTAGGGTTGTAAGGATCCTTCCCTGATGCTGACAGCACCAAGAACATGGGAAAAATAAATGAAAGTAAATACTTTAACACCCCTGCAACGTCCGAAATAACCTACCTATATATAAAATTATCACAGATCGGAATATCGAAAAAGGAAAAGATCAGTAAATAAAACACTTTATAATAGTGACCAAATACAAGTCTTTACGAAGCTAAAAAAAATTGATTAAGATGATAAAAAGCTGAAGTTTCCAGCTAAATAATCAAACTCTAATAAAGCAGATAAACACGTGTTCAATTAATGACTTATTCTGTCTTGACATAAAACTTCAAAAGATTGATACAAGTGTTAACTGCTAGTGTTGATAAAAAAAAATAAGGAGGAGAAGAACATGACCATTTTTAACATGCCATGAGTACACAATTATTACTTTTCAAACTTCACAGGAGACAGCTTTGTCTCCTTATTTCTTTATGAGCACTAATTTACTTCAATTAAATTGAAAGTAACATGTTGCTCATTCTTTTTATTTTCTATTTTAATTTTTAAAGTTTGCGTTTTTCGGCGATAGGTATTATCCGCCACTTTGGTCCACCCCAAATTTGGTAGTGCCTGGTCATAAAATTTTAAAATTGCAGCTAGGGCTTCTTGTGTAATTACCTTTGATACCAAAACTTGCCCTTCTTTCTTATCAAAGATCGCAGGAGATTCCTGCACAACCATGTCTGGCATTAAAGGAATATCTTCTGATCCTGACAAAAACGATGTTGCCCCTAAGACAAAACTCCACAAACAGAAAAAAACAGAAAAAATGTAAATCAAGAACGTGCCCAAACACCATAACTCATCAAGAAATTTTTACATCTTTCTCCTGTCCTGCGCAAGAAAATAGAATATAACTTCTTCTGTTCATCCAGAGTTTTTGACAAAATAAAGGTAACACGTCTTTGAATAAGATCAAATTTTCCCTGTGTTAGATAAAGAACTTTCCCTTTGTATTCTGCCGGTGGGCTTGATTCAAGAGAGTGCATGCGTGCCCATTTTAACCCTCCCGATGTTGATCGATTTAATCGTTGATTTCTAATTGCTGACATGGCTGTATGACTGCATCCAAACTGATTATTTGTCCCAGGACCACATGACTCAATGCCAATCAAAACGACAGATTGTCTTCTGTCAGGAAAGTCATGGGTATAAATGTGTAGGTGCCCCAATTGTTTTTTCCTACTTAGCCTACTTTTACCAAGAGAATATTCAAAACCAAATGGTCCCACCAAACTACCGTTGGGCAATTCATTACCAACGCCCCCCAAAGGAAAATTCATGCCGTACATTCTTTCATTTCTATTTAGCCGCCGAAAGGGGCTTTTGATCTTTACTTCCTGCAATTGCCCAGACACAACACGCACACCATGGGAAGAATATTTTCTTTGAGGCAGCAACCCCATATTGCCACCAGTCAACCACGCCAGAAACGCTTCCGAAGAAATACCGTTAAGCTCAATAAAGATGCGTTGCCCCTGGGTCAGGCTCGATGCCAGCGGGAATGGCCAGGGTTCATAATTTTGGGCATTCTCACCCCGATACATTAACCCCCCCATACCAATCAAAAGAAGAAGGCGTCGAAATAAAAGCTCTTGTTGACGCGTTACTGCAGAAAAACGAGCAACCCCCATCTCCTGCAAAGCCTCAGTGTTTTGAAAGGCTGTTTCCATCATCAATTCAACACTGCTGCCAAATTGAACGACGGGATGAGCTTCGGGTGGGCTCCAAATAGAAGAGTCTCGACGCGGCAATATGGTCCTTCTAGCATCAGTTATGCCATCCAAGCACCATGCACACTTTCCAGAAAAAATGGCAACCATTGCAATCAAAATAAAAATGCGTTTTAAAGAATAAAATATAGTGCTCATTGCCGCCTGCGTTTTATATTGTTTCTTATTATTATGTCTTATGTTGTTTTTTAAATTCAATGATAAACACTGAAAAATCTGAAAAAATTAAAAATATATTTGATAGTATTCCATCCCGCTATGATTTGATGAATGATTTGATGAGTTTGGGAATACACCGTCAGTGGAAGCACTATTTTGTTCAGAAAATACCACAGCAACCTCATTTAACCTTACTCGATCTTGCTTCAGGAACAGGGGATATTGCCTATGCATATAGCAAGAAAGCGCACGATCTTATGCCCACAATCACCCTCTACGACCAAAGTGATGTGATGCTGAAAAAATCGAAAGATCGATACATTGACAATAATATCAAAGGAAAGTTTGACTGGGTTCAAGGTTCCAGTGAAAAACTTCCGTTTGCAAACAATACCTTTGATGTATGCACCGTTGCTTTTGGACTGCGAAATTTTTCAGATCAACCAAAATCTTTAGCCGAAATCTACCGAGTTTTAAAACCAGGGGGACAATTTCTGTGTTTGGAATTCAGCCAACCATCCCCCGATATTCACCACCTGTATCGGGTATACTTATTAGAATTCATTCCAAGACTCGGTAAATTTATCACCGAAAATAAAGAGGCATACACCTATCTTGCAGAAAGCATTCGAGATTTTCCAGATGCACCTGCCGTTCAATCCATGTTACAACAGGCTAAATTCAAATCGGTGGTTTATGAGTCCCTTACTAAGGGAATTGTTGCTATACACAAAGGATGGAAAAAAAATGACTGAAGTGCCTATACATATTTTCTCCCATGGAGATCAAAAAAATCTACCCAAATATGAAACCGTGGGCAGTGCCGGCCTTGACTTACCAGCAGCAATCAAAGATCCCATTATTTTATCTCCGGGGGAAAGGCAACTTATTCCAACAGGCTTTTCGTGTGCTATTCCTCCAGGACACGAAGGCCAAATTCGTTCTCGCTCGGGGTTATCCTGGAAACATGGCATTATCGTTTTGAATGCTCCTGCAACCATTGACTCTGATCACAGAGGTGAACTTAAAGTCGTTCTCATCAACATGGGAAAAGAGTCTTTTACCATTAATCCTGGTATGCGCATTGCCCAACTTGTTTTTGCAAAATACGTAAAAACAACATGGAAAGTTGTTAATAATCTAGAAGCTTATCCTACCGCGCGTGGCGATGGTGGCTTTGGGTCAACAGGGGTATAATGTGAACACACCAACCCCTATGGTTCGTCAGTATTTGGACCTTAAAAACCAGCATCAAGATTTTTTGCTGTTCTTTCGTCTAGGTGACTTTTATGAGCTATTCTACGATGACGCCATCATTGCTTCAAAAGCTCTCGACATTACCCTCACCAAAAGAGGGAAAGACGACAACGCTATGCCCATGTGTGGTATTCCATTTCATGCTGCAGATTCCTACATCACCCGCCTTCTGAAGCAAGGGCATAAAATTGCCATCTGTGAACAAGTTGAAACACCTGAAGAGGCACAAAAACGAGGCCCGAAAAGCATTGTTCGTCGGGATGTAGTACGTATTTTAACACCGGGCACAGTCATGGAAGAGACCTTTCTTGATTCGGAACAAAACAATTTTTACGCTTCCCTTATCCATAATAAAAACGCCTTTAGTATCGCTTTTATCGATATCTCAACGGGGGCTTTTTTTGTTGAAAGCGCCACAGAGTCTACCCTTGAAGACGCCTTAAGTCGTCACCAACCTAAAGAAATCATTCTTCCTGATACCCTTCTGTCTGTTGAAAAAATTAAGAATATACTCTCTGCTCATCGCGATCACCTTACCCCACAAAGCCCAACAAAATTTGATCGTGTGAACGGAGAGAAAAAACTCTGTCAATTTTTTAAAGTCAACACACTCTCTATTTTTGGTGATTTTTCCGATGAAGACATTCAAGCAGCCGGTGGTGCCTTAGAATACGTTTACCTTACACAAAAAGAAACATTGCCCCATCTTCAGCCCCCCCAAAAAATAACAAGCGATACTTTTCTTCAGATTGATGCGGCCAGTCGCAGAAGCCTTGAACTATCTTCCACACAAAGCGGCGTATACAAAAATAGTCTTTTGTTCATGATTGATTATACGTCAACAGCAGGGGGCCAACGTCTCTTAAGCCACACGCTTTCTTTTCCTCTCGTTGACCCCAAAAAAATAGAACGCAGGTATGATCAAATTGATTTTTTCATAAATAACGCTGCTTCTGCACCAGATTTAAAATCTTGCCTCAAACGCTTTCGNNGAGCGTGCTCTCGCCCGGCTATCTTCAAACAGAGGTAGTGCCCGCGATCTGTTAGTCGTCCGCCAAGCGCTTAAAGAGGGTATGCACATATATCAATACATGCAAAAACAAAACGCGCCTTTTAGGCCTTTACCTTATGCTCTTGAAGACTTAGTCCCGTTATATGATGAGTTATCTTGTGCCCTCAAAGATGAGGTGGGGGCCCTTACCCGAGATGGAGGGTTCGTACGGACTAATTATGATACCACCCTTGATCATTTACAGAATTATGAGAAAGCAAGCAAAGAGGAACTGATCAACCAGCAAAAATTGTATGCTGAAACAACAGGAATTCCCAGCCTTAAGATCAAACACAATCAAGTAATTGGGTACTACATCGAAGTCACTCAAACTCACAAAGACAAGGTGCCCGAAACGTTCATTCATCGACAAAGTTTAATGAACAGCCATCGATACACAACACCAGAACTGTTGGCCATTCAACAAAAGCTTGTCTCTGCACAAGGAGATGCTCTCCGCCTTGAGCTTGAAATTTTTGATCGCCTAGTCAACCAAGTGTTGGCCCAACAAAATAAGTTACGAACTTTTATTCAGGGCATATCTCATATAGATATGATGCACGGTCTTGCGCACCTTGCAGAAACTCATGGATATATCCGCCCAGAGCTTACCCAAGATACAATCTTTGATGTAAAAAAAGGGCGCCATCCAACCGTTGAGATTTTACTTAAGCAAAAAAATGAACTGTTTGTCGAAAACAACTGTCAGCTTGATCAACACAAAAAAGTTGTGCTTCTTACCGGTCCTAATATGGGGGGAAAAAGCACCTATCTGCGTCAAAACGCATTAATCATTATTTTGGCACAAATGGGATCTTTCGTGCCAGCAGTCTCAGCCAAAATTGGGCTGGTCGATCGCATTTTTAGTCGGGTAGGTGCCGGCGATGACCTTACCCGAGGGCGCTCGACGTTCATGATGGAGATGATAGAAACAGCCACGATTCTGCACCAGGCAACCCCAAAGTCTTTTGTAATTTTAGATGAAATTGGCAGGGGCACATCCACCTTTGATGGCCTTGCCATTGCACAAGCAACTGTCGAAGCCCTCCACCAACATAATAAATGCCGCACCCTTTTTGCAACCCACTACCATGAACTCACCAACCTTGAAAACACATTAGATCATCTTAAGTGTATGGCGGTACAAGTCAAAGAATGGCAGGGGTCCATCGTTCTCCTTCACACCATCAGTGAAGGTAAATCAAATCAATCTTACGGTGTACATGTCGCTGAAATCGCCGGCATGCCCCCCCATGTTACTGCCCGCGCACGATCCCTACTGCAAGCCTTCGAATCTGAGAAAAAGACACAAACCACCATACCTCCAATTTTATCAGAAAAACCATCAACCTCATCCCCTCTTTATGCTATGGTGAAAGATATAAATCCCGATCATCTCTCACCGAGAGAGGCGCTTGACCTTGTTTTTAAAATAAAGGAAAAAATGCATGAACCTGTTTCTTAAACACCCGAAACTCACGAGCGTGTTTTGGATTCTTGTCTCAAAATTTTCTTTCGTATGTCTAATGACAATTGTCAAATATATGAAAGACTATTCGCCCCTTCAGCTTAACTTTTTGCGAAGTGCCATTGTTTTTTTCATTCTGTTTCCCACTTTAACACTGACCCAAGGAATATCAAGCCTGAAAACAAAGCAACCCTTATATCAGTTTATCCGTATGCTATTTTCAGCGGGTGCTATGGTTTGTTTTTTTTATGGATACCGTATGCTGCCCATTGCAAAAGCAAGTGCCATTAATTTTTCATATGCCCTTATTGTGCCCGCCCTTTCCTGTTTTTTTCTTAACGAATGTGTGTCATGGCGAAGGTGGGTTTATTTAATTGTTGGATATATTGGTATTCTGGTGATTATTAACCCTATTTTTGAAGTATTCGAATTGGGAGAATTTATCGCCCTTCTGGGGGTTATTTTCCTAGCCTCTGCCAGCATTCTTGTCAAAAAACTAACCCATACTGACAAAAATCATGTACTTGTGTTCTACTCAAGTGTGGCTTCAACCGCTCTATTAGGCTTCTATTTTATAGGACAGTGTTATTTTAAATTTGACACATCTTTCCCTTGTTGGGCACCTGTGCGTTTTGAAGATTATTATCTTATTGCTAGCATCGTTATTTCCTCTCTTATCGGTCAATTTAGCTATGTTGAAGCTTACCGAAAAGGTCAACTCAATTTCCTTGCAGGGTTTGATTATCTTAAATTTCTTTTCGCCGCCGCAATTGGGTATATGATCTTTGGAGAACTTATTGAAACCACCACATTTTATGGTGCGCTGGTCATTCTCGTCTGCAGCTATCTCAACACAAAAGAAGAATTTAAAGACACGTCTCAACAAAATCCTCCAAGTGAGTAGAGAAAATAAATGCGCATTATTGGTGGGACATATCGGGGAAAAAAACTATTTACTCCCCAAGACGCAAAAACACGGCCTACCACCGACCGAGCCCGTGAATCTATTTTTAACGTTCTTGAAAACGGTATTCATATTCCCTTTTCAAAAGTATCTGTTCTTGATTTATATGCAGGCACTGGTGCTCTCGGGCTTGAAGCACTTTCCCGTGGTGCAAAAGACGCCCTTTTTATCGACAACTACCCAGAAGCTCTCCACGTTTTGTCAAAAAACATTTCCTTCTTTAAGAACGCAAAAGTTCTGAAAGAAGACGCAGCTGTCTTTTCATTGCCCCAAAAAAAATGTTTTGATTTAGTATTTATGGACCCCCCTTATGGAAAAGGCTTCATCCTAAAAACACTTCACCATCTTCATGCAAAAGAATACATCCATTCAAACACATGGATTGTTTGCGAACTTGGAAAAAGTGAAGAAATAGATCTTCCAAACACTTTCTATTTAAGTAAAAAGAAAGTATACGGAAAAACAAAAATCCTTTTTATTGTTTTAAATAAGAACATTTATTAGAACCCCCCCTTCACTTGACGTATTTTTTTAAAAATTGGTAAAATTACGTCAAGTCAAATGTAACAGAGAGGTAATTCTAATGAAGACAACAATGACTCAAAGGCTTTTTGCCGAATTTATGGGAACAATGTTTTTTGTTCTGATTGGGTGCGGCACTGCCATCACCGCCACATCACTGGGTGGATTGGGTACTGCCCTTGCATTCGGTTTAACCTTAGCCGCAACACACTTTATGGCTGCCCCCGTTTCAGGAGGACACTTAAACCCTGCTGTCAGCTTTTTCTTTTGGCTCATTAAAAAAATGGATCTTAAAGAATTTTTGTTTTATGCGGTAGCACAACTTGTTGGTGCTGTGGTTGCTGTTGGCGTTCTATACTTTGTGCTCATGGGCAAAGCAGACTTCAACCATATGTTTTTCACAAATGGGTTCGGCATGGGGTCTCCAAGCGGTGCAACAATGCTGCAAGCAGGCATTATGGAAGTTGTTTTGGCTGCCTTCTTTATTGCAGCCTTTTTCCATTTAAGTGAATCTAAGGGTTCTTGTGCTTGTACAAGCTTAATGCTTGGCCTTACCCTTACCGCTGCATATTTCTTAGGCATGCCATTTACAAACGGTGGCCTAAACCCTGCACGTAGCTTTGGCCCCGCTTTGTTCGAAGGCGGATATGCCATGCAACAAATTTGGTTCTTCTTTTTGATGCCATTTTTAGGGGCATTTATTGCTAAATTTGTTCACAACTTTATTGGAAAACAATAAGTAAACAACAAATAAAAAACCCTAACACAAAAAAACCCTCAGAAATATGAGGGTTTTTTTTATTGGACAATATTTCATATAAGCGTATTATCTATAAAAAAAGAGCTTTTCTTAACAGGGGAGGAAAAGATGAAGGATAAAGTATCATTGCCGCAGGGCTATGAGCCTTCGGAAGAGGAAGCGTTCATGAGTCCGTTTCAAAAAGAATATTTTCGTCAGAAAATATTGCGGTGGAAAGATGAAATATTTCAAGGTTCTGCTGAAACACTTTTCAATCTTAAAGAAGAAAACCTTCAAGAGCCTGATTTGAACGACCGAGCCTCACTTGAGCTTGATCGCTCGCTTGAGCTGAGAACACGCGACAGGGAACGAAAGCTTCTTAATAAAATTGAAGCTGCCTTAAAACGCATTGAAGATGGCACATATGGGTTCTGTGAAGAAACGGGTGAACCCATCGGACTTAAGCGTTTAGATGCACGTCCCATTGCAACGCTTAGTATCACAGCACAAGAAAAACACGAACTAAAAGAGAAAACATACCGAGAAGAAAACTAATACTAACGACGTTTAGTGTTATGCCATCGGGGTTTTTGCTTAAAGACAAAAAGGTCATCCTGCAAAGAGAGGTTGATCTTTTTGTTTATTAAGCGAACACGCACATCATTGCCCTCAAAATCAATCATGTGCCATCCATCTAAAAATCCTTCTGCTGAAAAAATAAGCTGAAGTTTTATTTTCGTGTCCAAAATTTCAACATCAAATACATATTGTCCATTTGTTGTTTGAATATTCTTGATGTAAAAATATTTTCTTAAGTCCGTCTTGGGCCCCAGCAAAAAAGAAAGGGGCAAGCGTTCGGGCGGCACATACAAAGGCTTTTCTGTGACAGCATCCATGTATACACACGTGGTGCCATCACTCACAAAAAAATAGGGTGCGGGTCTTTTATAACTCAAGCGCACCTTGCCAGGCCGTTTTAGAGAAAGGGATCCCTTAGAGGCCACTTTTCCATTATGGGCATGGCATACCTCAGCTTGAAGGGTCTGTATGCTATTTAACGCATTATTCACCTTTTCAACAACATCTGCCCAAGACAAAAGTGGATACAATAAAAGAAAAAACCATTTTTTCATGGGGATACTCTAGCGCGCATACTAAAAAAAAGCTACGATGCAATCATAATGATATTGGTCAAAATCAGGACTATCAAATGAAACACTTGCTCATACTCGCACTTATTTTTCTGGCGCCGATTATGGTATCTCGGTCATCTCCCCTCGAAGAAGCAATCCCACCAGGCGCTTTTAGAGCAAACCTTAAGGTTTTCAAAGGACATCCTGCCAACAATGAATGGAATCACTATGTCACATTCTATGACAATGAAACAGTTATGGGGCTTATCAATCGCCTTCAAGAAGAGGGTGTTTTAGATTCTGCATATACACACGTTGCCCGAGGGTGGCGAGGAGATGAACGAGAACAAAACAGAACGGTTGAATCCTTAAAAAATCTATTTCAGAATGAAATAATTTATATTGTTTCCACATCTCATGAGTAATCTAATCAAAATTTAAACAAGGAAACGTCTGATAAAAACATCCGCATGTCATACGATTTATTCTACTTGTAATGGCATTAAAGCACCCTATCATACAAATACAAGGGCACATCAAACAAGCACAACAAGCCGCTTTCCTCGCCTTATTTTTTGTTTCCGGTGAAAGAACAATGCCATTTGCAGGAAGTTCATCTGGGTTTGGTAAAGGAGGGCCTAACACAACAGCCGCAGGAGAGGCCGTAACAGGCTTTGCTACCGTTATATCTTCTTCTGGTTCTAACGCAGAAACCTCTGCCCCCATCAAAAACAGCGCCCCTAAAAAAATCTTAAACACTACCACCCTCCTGTTATTTATAGTTATATAAAAGGATACTATATATTTGTAAAAAATGAATAATTTTTATAGGGCATAGCTACATCTAACGCGTAGGAAACTTTATGTTGAAAAATGGACCATAAAAAATATCGTTTATTGTTTTTCTTTTGAAGCATCCCATGTCATCATCCAGAAATATTCGTATTTTATAGGAAATTGAATCAATGCTTTTTAAACGAAATTTTCTTTCTCTTTTGCTCGTCATCATGTGCCTTTTTCATGGTTTAAACGTACAAGCATCAAACCCTATCAATTTCATATCTCCGGAAGAGTTAAGATTAATGCTAAATAATGGAGATATAGAACTTATAGATGTAAGAAATACCGAAGAATTTTTATCAAAGCATATAAAAGAAGCCAGAAGCGTTCCCTTATCGATTTTAAGCTTAGAACAAATTTGCGATAAAACAAAAAAAATAGTCCTGCTATGCGCATCTGGTACTAGAAGCAAACTAGCAGCAGAAAAATTAAAAAGCTTATCTGGTAACTTAAAGATATACAGTCTTAAGGACGGCATAACAAAATGGTCAGAAAAAAATTATCCCACCGTTGGAAGCAAAGTCGATAATAACTTTCCTCTCAATCGGCAAGTACAAATCGCTGCCGGTTTAATTATCGTGATGGGGGTCATATTAACGATTTTAATATCAAGACTATTCATCGCTATTCCCCTTTTTGTCGGGTGTGGTCTTATTTTTGCTGGTATTTCAGGATGGTGCGGAATGGCAAAATTGCTTGCCTTAATGTTTTGGAACTAAGCGTTATCCTATGTGTTTCAACAAAGGGTTAAAGTATCTTGTACGTGAACTGTTTGTTTTGCCCCTGTTTTACGCTCGATTGCCTTCAAAGTGATAGTGTTGTTTTAGATTCTGCATATACGCACGCTGCCCAGGGATGTCAAAGATGAGAACAAGACCAAGACAGAACGGTTGAATCCTCTTAAAAGAGCACTATACATTTATGAAAAATGAATAATTATTATTAATTATGAGTCTTCGCTTTATCTGTCTCCAAATAAATTTCTAAACGAAAAGCACTTTATCTATCTAAGATTTAGATGTTTTATTTTTGGTTAAACGTTGTCTTAAAAAGACATGTAAATTGTTGTTTTTTTTGAATTATTTTAATTTTCTGTGTATGTTCAACACCACCATAAAAAAATTATTTTGGAGCACAGACATGACACAAATTATAAATTTTTTTCTATTACTCATTCCCCTCTTATTTTCAACTCTTTCGCCTTTACCTTTACAAAGTGCTGCCATAGGTGAAGAGGAATTTCAACAAAGAAAAAGTGCGGTTGCCACCCGCGTAGATACCATCATCAAAGAATGGCTTTCAAAGGAAGAAACCACCCATCCGTGGATGACTGAAGAAGATTTTGATGCGTTTTCTTTAAAAGCCATGATGCGACACATTAAACCCTATTTAGGACCCACAACCCTAGAAAAGTTTGAGGGATGGCTTCGCAGCACATTTAACCTTGATCAATGGGGGGCGTCTACATTAGAAGCATACCCTTTTACAAAAGGAAAATTTTCCGTTTTCACCGGTATGGAGCATATCACCATATTTAAATACCGTCCTGAATATCCTAAAAGGCTCTTCGGCAGCAAAGTACAAGCAGATGATCCATCTCTGCATCTTCGTGTAGTCTCCCCCAAGACAACAGATCCAAAAGAAATTAACATCCGCATTGAAGAACTGCTGGATATGGCCCTGAACACCCACATCACAACACGTGAAATTAAGTGGGTAAATATGCATTTAGAATATGATAGGGCCCATCTTGAATCGGGGCTTATGGAAATGTATTATTTTTTAAAATTGTTAAGCATCGCCCCCCTCTACTTAAATACTAGCCACGACCTTGTGGGATCTCTCTATCATAGGGAACCCGATCCTATTCCATCATACACCTTATGCCTTGATTGTTGTTTTATAGGACTGGAAAAAGAAACATTCGACTTTTCTGCTTTCGCGGACGGGTTGGCTCGGATTTTCAAACATCCGTCAGCACGTGTCAGTACAACCATAAACACACTATTTGCATGTGATCCCGTACAATATGTACATAAAATTAAAATTTCTATCCCCGTACCCCTTCCTCCGGAAGTCGAAATACTTTTTGATTGCCCCCTGTTCCGCGCCTTTTTTCCAAAAGAAGGTGCTACAGTGCCTAAAGGGTATCAGCCTTTTACAAAACCTGGTCTGGGCCATATTAATCCCGAAAAGCATAGAAAGGACAGTGCCGCCCCGCCGCCTGTGGAAAGATGGAAAAAACCAAAAGATCTTTAAAGGATGCTGAGACTAAGAGGCGATTGCGTCTAACACATCGATGTTTTGTTTCACGCCTGTGTGATGCTCAATTGCTTCAACAGATAGAATGCCGTCCGCATCTAATGTAAAGCTAACCTGCACATCAGGCACACCCGCTGGCATATCTGGAATGCCTGATAAAACAAAGGATGCCAGAGATTTACACTCACTTACATGGTCAGATTCGCCTTGTAAAATATGAATTCTGATACGCTTTTGGTTATCTAAAGAAGTCGTAAAACTTTGTGACATCACACATGGAAGGGCCGCATTTTTAGGAATCAAAATCTCAGTTGCACCACCCAAAGTTTCAATGCCTAAAGGGTATGGTGTCACATCAATTAACAGTTTTCCCTTACCAGAAACTAATGCCTCTGCCTGTATCGCAGCCCCCATAGCCACAACTTCGTCAGGGTTTAAAGTGCAAAGGGGTGTTTGACCAAAAAAATCCTCAGCACACTCTTTCAACGAAGCAAGTCGTGTCGATCCTCCCACAAAAACAATGTTTTTCAAACTTTCTTTAGAAACCCCCGAATCAGAAAGGGTGGCGGCACACAAGTCTAATGTTTTCTGAATAAAAGGCGCAGACAGTTCGACCAATGTATCACGAGAGACAGAAATTTGTTTGTCTTCGATTGTGCCTGTCCACAAAGAGTTCCCCCCCAAGTGTTCTTTTATTTCTTTACCAAATTCTCGTGCAGTTTCTTGGTCTTTAAGATCAAACATCGACATCAAATATTTGGCCAAAGCCATATCAACGTCATCTCCCCCAAGTTGGGTATCTCCTCCCACAGCCAACACCTGAAAAATACCTTTTTCTGAATATAAAAGTGACACATCAAAAGTGCCTCCTCCAAAATCATACACAAGGTAGTGCCCATCCCCTTTTTCATCAAGACGATAGGCAAGGGCAGCCGCTGTTGGTTCATTCAAAAGGCGCAACACACGGATACCAGCATCTCTTGCTGCTTTTCGTGTGGCATGGCGTGCGCGCTCAGTATAATAAGCAGGCACTGTCAAAACAGCCTGATACACCGGCTGGTTTAAAGCTGCTTCTGTTTCTTGACGCAAATATTCTAAAAAATCACGAACAATGTCCACAGGGGACAAAAGTTTATCATCCACCATAAAACGAACAAACCCCCCTTCTGGAGATAATGTTGTTTTTAAAGTTGTTGAATAGGGCCCTTTAAATTCAGACTCCATGCATCTCTTTATCGACGAAATGATATTCTGACTGCCCAGCGCCTTACGACCAAAAACAGTTTGACCATTGTTATACGCAATCACAGAGGGAACAAGACGGGATTTATCAACAGAAACAATACGTGGAATACCATCAATTACTTGGGCCACCACAGAATTTGTTGTGCCAAAATCAATGCCCACAGTTGCATCCGTTTGGGGTGTTTCATTGGGTTCATGTATTTGTAACAACATTACTCACACTTTTTTATTTTGTTTTCAATTCCTATACTTAATTTTTGAAAGTACTTGATTTGTATCAAACATTCTTTTGCCGTCAACATATCTTTTTTGCCTAAAGCAAGCTTTAGCTTGTCTTCTAGCGTGTTTTGTTCTTGTTGTGTGTCTTTATAAAAATGCTTTAAATCTTCGAGTTTTGATAGTTGCTCAAGTTTTTCTTGGCGCATCATTTGATCTTGAAGATTCTCCACAGTAATTTGAGCATCTATATTTGAAAGTAAATAATCTGCCCGACTAAGAGGGGTATTTAAAAGTCGATACGCCCAATTAAGGCGTGCCGTGTGTTGGACAGAAAGCTCTTTTTCTTCCTTAGAAGCCAACACAAAGCGGTCTGGGTGAAGCTTTCTTTGCAAAAACAAATATCTTTTTTTTAGATAATCTAAATCAATTTGATATGTGTCTTCCAAATCAAAGTAAGAAAAAGGAGAGTCAATCTGGACACTTTGAATACGGCCNNAACAAAAGAAAGTGTCCTTCAAACCAGCATTGCATCCACATACATTCTTAGACGTAGAATGATTCCCCACACCCACAACGCCCTTTTTCGTTGGGATTTTTGAAGGTGAATCCTGATTCAAATTCTTTTTGCTCATAATCCATTTCCGACCCAAAAATAAAAAGAGTTGCTTTGGGATCAATAAACACGTGGGTATCACCACGCACAACCACTTCGTCGCCTTCATGCTTATCGTCTAAAAACTCCAGCGCATAGGCATTTCCCGTACAGCCTCTTGTTTTTACACTAATCCGAATGCCCAAAGCCTTCTTTTCTCGGTTCTGAAGCATTGTATCAATTTGGTCCCAAGCACGGGGGGTAATTGTAAGCGGAAAAGACATTACTTTGCTATTTTTTCTTGATAATCCCGAATTGCTGCACGAATAGCATCTTCAGCCAATACCGAACAATGGCGCTTTACCGGAGGCAAATCAAGTTCATTTGCGATATCGCTGTTGCGGATCGATCCAGCCTCTTGAAGCGTCTTTCCTTTAATTTTTTCAGTCACCAAAGAACTTGATGCTATAGCACTGCCACACCCGAAAGTTTTAAATTTCGCGTCTATGATCAAGCCTTGAGAGTCAACTTTAATCTGCAACTTCATCACATCGCCACAAGATGGTGCGCCCACTAACCCAGTGCCCACATTTTTTTCACTACTCTCAAAAGACCCAACATTCCGTGGATTTTCGTAATGGTCTATTACTTTCTTATTGTATGCCATCTTTCAATTTCCCATTCAACTGTTCATGGTTTCTATTAATGAGACGCCCAATCAATTGAAGATACGTCTATACCTGCCTGAGCCATCTCCCACAAGGGGCTCATATCTCGAAGCTTATTTACTGCAGTTATAATTTGATCTGCAGCCAACTCGATTTCTTCTTTTTTTGTAAATCTTCCAATACCAATACGTAAAGACGTATGGGCAAGCTCTTCAGAAACTCCAAGCGCACGCAATACATAAGAAGGCTCTAAAGATGCCGATGTACAAGCAGATCCAGATGAAACGCAAAGATTTTTTATTGCCATCATTAACCCTTCTCCCTCAACATGGGCGAAACTTAAATTCAGGTTGCCAGGCACACGGCTATCTTTGTCTCCATTTAAATAAACTTCTGGCAACGCTTCCATAATTTTTTTACAAAAAAGATGGGCATAATAGCGAATGCGGGCACTTTCCTGACTCATTTTTTCTTGAGAAAGCACACATGCCTCACCCAGACCCACACACAAAGCCGGTGATAGCGTGCCCGACCGCATGCCACGTTCTTGGCCACCACCATTAATTTGTGCTTTCAAACGAACCCGAGGATTTCGACGCACATAAAGAGCACCAATGCCCATTGGTCCGTACATCTTATGCGCTGAAATACTAAGCAAATCAATATTCATTTCATTAACATCTAGGGGTATTTTTCCAACAGCTTGGGCAGCATCTGTGTGAAAAAACACATTTCGTTCACGGCAAAGAGCCCCAATTTCTCGAAGCGGTTGAATAACCCCGATTTCGTTATTCACCGCCATAATAGAAACTAATAACGTCTCTTCTGTAAAAGCTTCTTTCAGCGTTTCAAGATCAATGAGTCCATTTTTGTGAACGGGCAAATAGGTGACTGAAAACCCTTTTTGTTCAAGATGACGACAGGTATCCAAAACACACTTGTGCTCGGTTACACATGTGATGATGTGCTTCTTTTTGTCGCCATAAAATTCAGCAGCCCCCTTAAGGGCTAAGTTATTTGATTCTGTCGCCCCCGACGTAAAGATAATTTCTTTTGACTCAGCATTAATAATTTTTGCAACTTGTTGTCGCGCACTTTCTACGGCAGATTCTGCATCCCATCCAAATGCGTGGTTCCGAGAGTGCGGGTTCCCATACTTCTCACACAAGTAAGGAATCATTTTTTCTAAAACACGGGGGTCGCAAGGCGTTGTTGCCTGATAATCAAGATATATTAAGTTCTTTGCCATGGCGCACCTTCTTCCAGTCCTTCTGTTTTTCTGCCCAAAAGGCCGTCCAAACGTCATAAAATAAAAGCAGTTCTTCTTCTGTCGTGTGCCACCCTGCACTTATCCGTATTGAAGACTTTCTTTCTTCTTCCTGAACACCCATATTGCATAGAACATGTGAAGGTTTAATGGCGCCAGACGAACAAGCTGATCCGATACTAGCACTAACCCCTTTTAAATCCAAGCAAATTAGTTGAGATTGATTTGATCCCCCACGAACACCTAAACAGCTTGTCTGAGGCAGTCTTTTTTGCTCTGCTCCAATCACAAAAAACGCGTGACCCAACTGAGAAAAAAAGCAGGATAATTTATCTTCCAACTCTCTAAAATGTTTTTCCAATACCATCATACGATCAAAATCAAACCACTTTACGGCCTCACCAAAACCAACAATTGCACGTACATTTTCAGTGCCAGGACGAACTTTATTTTCTTGAGCACCCCCATGAAAAATTGGGGCTATTGACAATCCTTTTCGGCACACAACGGCCCCAGAGCCTTGTGATCCGCCTACTTTATGCGAAGAGATTGACAGAAAATCAAGGCCCATTTCATCAAAAGAAAGGGGAATTCTCCCAAAAACTTGTACCCCATCTGTGTGTATATACGCTTTGTAATGATGCGCAATTTCAACGATTTCTTGAAGGGGCTGAATAATGCCCGTTTCATTGTTAGCCCAATGAACAGACACCAATACCCGCTTTCCTTTTGTTTGATCTAAGCACTTCTTCAAAACCTCCAAATCAACAATTCCATTTTTTAAAACAGGAATCTTCGTTGTTTGAGGGTGTTGGTAAATCGATGCATGCTCGGTGGCCGAACAAAAAATATGATCCCATTCATTGTTCAGAACAAGGCTGTTTGCCTCTGTGCCCCCACTTGTAAAATACAGGTCCGCCTCCAGCCCACCAACAGCGGTCTTCACATTGGTTCTTGCCTGTTGCACAAGTTGCTTCGCTTTTTTCCCCAAGGTGTGAGGGGATGAAGGATTAAGGGGAACGCCTTCCAAACCAGCCATCGCCGCCAACACTTGGGGACGAATGGGACTTGTCGCATTATAGTCAAGATAAGCGGATGTCTTTTTCTGTTGATTGTTCAGCGCCATTGTTTACTTCACCTTTCCGCACTTCTTCCTTTGAAGAGAAAGAAGAATGATGATCATATCCTTCAAGAAAGGTAGTGTGCGACGCAAAGAAATTCAAGGCGCTTTGGTTTTTTCCGTCAGCTCTGTCTAAAATATTTTTAAGAGAAACTTTCTCTAACATCAATTTGACTTGGTTCGTTGTCTCTATCCATAAACTGTGCACTTCGCAGTGGCGTCCTTCCCCCAAACAAAATGGCTTTAGGTCGTCGTCGCACCGCTTAAGGTGCATCAGTTCACCAGATCCTTCCAAAACACTCCAAACGTTAATCTTGCTTGCATTTCGTGAAAGAAAATATCCTCCAAAGGCACCTCTCACCCCTTGCACAAGGCCCGCCTTCTTTAATTGAACGAATAGCTGCTCTAAATAATTTAGAGGAATATTTTGCTTTTCCGCAATTAGCGACAAAGAAACAGGCTTCCCAGAAGCTGTTCGTCGTGCTAATTCAACCATTGCGATAAGAGAATAATGACCCCTTGTTCCAATCTTCATGTGCACATCTCCTTGTCTTTTTTACAAAAAGTTCCTAAAATAAGAACCAGGAAAGTTCCATTTATGTTTGGATCTCGGTTTGTTGTCTTGGATATAACATCTTTTTAACTGTAAAATCTACCGATTTATAATTGTTTATAATGTTTTTTCGTCCTTTGTTTATAACACACTATTTTTAGGCCCTCTTTAGAGGATAGGAGAATAAGTTGCCAGAAATTGTTCTTGCCGGCCCTGCCGGACGTATTGAAGCTAAGTATCATAAAAGCTATCGGACCGATGCACCAGTAGCAATTGTTTTACATCCACACCCACTGCACGGGGGCACCATGAACAATAAGGTAACATATTCCACATACCAAGCCTTTGTTCAAAAGGGATTCAATGTCATGCGGTTTAATTTCCGAGGCGTTGGTCGTTCCGAAGGCGTCTTTGATAATGGCGAAGGCGAGCTTGCTGATGCGGCATCTGTTTTGGATTGGTTGCAAGGCGATAACCCCAACGCATCTGGATTTTGGGTGGCTGGTTTCTCTTTTGGTGCCTGGATTGCCATGCAGCTTTTAATGCGACGCCCTGAAATTAACGGGTTCATTTCTGTGTCACCCCCCGCAAACATGTACGACTTTAACTTTTTGGCCCCTTGTCCGGTTTCTGGGCTCATGATACAAGGAACAGGCGATGAAATCGTCTCGTTCGATGCGGTCGAAACCTTGGCTAAAAAGCTTTCTGCCCAAAAAGCAGTGACGGTTTCTTTCGAAAAAATAGAAGGTGCTGACCACTTTTACACAGGGAAGTTAAATAGTCTAATAGACACCATTGGCACCTATCTTGAAGCACACACATAGGGGATGTTGTGTCAAATTTAAAGGTCATTAAAACACGGATTCACAGTATCGAATCCACCAAAAAAATTACAGCTGCGATGAAGCTTGTTTCGTCTTCATATTTCAAAAAAGCCGAACATGCTATCCAAGGGGCTTTGCCCTTCGTCCGCGAAACGGNNAACAAAGAAGTAAAAACATTCCCCCTTGTTAGAGGTGGAAAAAGTACCCACCATATACTTGTTGTTGTATCTGGAAACCGGGGTCTCTGTGGTGGGTTTAATGTAAACATTGGACGCACAGCCAATGCAGAAATCGGGCGCCTTCAAAAAGAAGGAAAAACCGTATCTCTTATTTGTTTTGGAGAAAAAGCCCTTTCTGGCCTACATCCCCAAAATCGAGAACTTGTCGAACAGCATATTGTTCCCGAAGAAAAAGTGCCCTGGGTATATGCCTCAACAATTATCGATCATATCATTAAAAAAGTGCACAAAGAAGAAGCCGGCACAGCCTCCATTATCTATACCGCATTTCAAAGCATGCTCGTATCGACAATCAAGGCGCACAGCCTTATTCCATTTGAAGGTTGTCTTCTTGAAAACAACAAAAACTTTAAAGAAAAAGAAGCGCCCACCCCGCATCTTTTATTTGGTGTCGAGCCAAGCTACCTTTCTGTATTAAAAAAATCGAGCGAAAACCACTTGAAATCTCAGATTTATTTCGCAATGCTAGAAAGTCGTGCTAGTGAAGAAAGTGCCCGTATGATTGCCATGGATGGTGCGACCAAAAGTTCTGAAGACATGCTGGCCAAATTATATGTAACCTATAACAGAAACCGTCAAGCCGCCATTACAAGCGAATTGATAGAAATTATTTCTGGGGCAGAAAGTGTATAAAGATGACTGATAAGAAAAAAAACGTTGGTACCATTACCCAAGTGATTGGGCCTGTTGTAGATGTACATTTTCCCAAAAAGCTTCCACAAATTTTAAATGCTCTTGAAACTCAAGTAGGCAACAAAAAAATTGTGTTAGAAACCACTCTTCAAATTGGTGATGGTAAAATTCGTGCCATTTCCATGGGAACAACTGAAGGGCTCTATCGCGGACAAGAAGTGGTCGACACTGGTGAATCTATATCTGTACCTGTAGGAGAAAAAACCCTTGGGCGTATTATGAACGTGCTAGGCGACCCCATCGATGAGCGAGGGCCTATTGAAACTAAAAGCCGACNNCCTATCCACCGCCCCGCTCCTGCTTTTAGCGAACAGGCAACAGAAACAGAAGTGTTGGTTACGGGCATTAAGGTTCTTGATTTGTTGGCCCCCTATCCACGTGGCGGGAAAATTGGTCTATTTGGTGGGGCAGGCGTTGGAAAAACTGTCTTGATTATGGAACTTATTAACAACGTAGCAAAAGCCCACGGAGGATATTCTGTGTTTGCGGGTGTGGGCGAACGTACCCGAGAAGGAAACGATCTTTATCATGAAATGATCGAATCTGGTGTCATAGATACAAAGGGTAATAAGTCAAAGGCAGCTCTTGTTTATGGGCAAATGAATGAACCCCCTGGTGCCCGCGCCCGTGTAGCCCTAACAGGCCTGACAGTGGCTGAGCACTTCAGAGACGCCGACCATCAAGATGTTCTTTTGTTTGTAGACAACATTTTCCGTTTCACCCAAGCCGGCGCGGAAATCTCTGCACTTCTTGGTCGTATTCCATCAGCAGTCGGGTATCAACCGACACTGGGTACAGAAATGGGAGAGCTTCAAGAACGCATTACCTCAACAGACAAAGGGTCTATCACTAGTGTGCAGGCAGTCTATGTTCCTGCAGACGACTTAACAGACCCAGCGCCAGCTGCATCTTTTTCTCATTTGGACGCCACAACCGTACTGAGCCGTAAGATTGCTGAGCTTGGTATTTATCCTGCCGTTGATCCTCTTGATTCTTCTTCGCGCATTCTTGATCCTCGTGTGGTAGGTGACGAACATTACCGCCTAGCCCGTCGCGTACAGGAAATTCTACAAACCTACAAATCCCTTCAAGACATCATCGCCATTCTTGGCATGGATGAGCTGTCAGACGAAGACAAACTAACCGTTGACCGCGCCCGTAAAATTCAACGCTTTTTGTCACAACCATTCCATGTTGCTGAAGTATTTACAGGCATTAAAGGAGCTCTCGTTCCTCTTGAAGAAACCTTACGAGGCTTTAAAGGAATCGTTGATGGCACATACGACCATATTTCAGAGTCCGACTTTTATATGGCCGGCAGTATAGACGAAGTCATTGCCCGTCACGAAGGAAAGTAATAGCTTTTTTATTCCTACGTACACACCCCCTTTTCCCATCGCCATATTTTTGGTAGGGTAAAATCGTTATGGATATCTTTTGGCTTTCTCTTATACAAGGCGTGTCTGAATTCTTTCCCGTAAGTTCTTCAGGCCACCTTTTTATTGGCAGTCAGCTGTTTGGGCTGCGCAGCGCAGGCCGGCTTACAGAAGTTATTCTGAACTTTGCCACACTATTGGTGGTGTTTGTTTACTTTCGCACAGAAATAAAAGCATTAATCCAGTCACTTTTTGGTGTGCTTAAAGGGTATGCCTCGCCCACCTTTCACCAAGGGTTAAAAATTTGTGTGGCCACCCTACCCGTCATCTGTATAGGATTTTTAGTTCATCATTATGTTGATCATCTTACACATGGTATGCGTCTTTTCGGTTGGGTGTCCATTGTTTTTGGCTTGGTAATGATGGGGGCCGATCTTTACGGAAAACACCACACTACTTACGAACGCATCACCTATAAAAAAGCGTTTTTAATTGGGCTTTTCCAAGCCGGTGCCTTTGTTCCAGGGGCCAGCCGACTGGGCCTTTCCCTTACAGGCGCCCGTCTTTTGGGCATAAAACGAACCGATGCAGCTAAATTTTCTTTTCTAACATCTATTCCCATCGGAATTGGAGCCCTAACACTTCTATTTCGGGTGGCCCTAAACGATTCCTTCTTTTATATTGGCGTTGATTTCTTCGTGATTCTTTTTGCATGCTTTTGTGTTGGGTATGGCAGTCTCTATTTTTTTATGTGGTGGCTTCGAAAAAACAGCCTTGTTTTATTTGGTCTGTACCGCATTCTTTTAGGAATTTTTGTCTTGTTGTACTTTCATGCATAAGCAAGACGTTCTTTCTTTTTTTGAACGTTTAAAACAAGAAAACCCAAACCCTGTAGGCGAACTTCTGCACACAAACACCTTTACCCTGTTGGTGGCCGTTATTTTATCGGCCCAATCAACTGACGCAGGTGTTAACCGAGCAACAAAAAAATTGTTTGAAAAAATTAAAACCCCTGAAGACATGTTAGCGCTGGGGGAAGACACGCTTAAAAGCCACATTAAAACCATTGGGCTTTATCATACAAAAGCAAAGAACGTTATAAAAACATCCCAAATGCTTGTGGATACATTCAACAGCCAAGTGCCACATACGAAAAAAGATCTTACTTCTCTTCCTGGTGTTGGGGTTAAAACGGCCAACGTTGTTTTAAATATCGCCTTTGGAAAAGAAACCTTCGCCGTCGATACCCATGTTTTTCGTGTGGCAAATCGAACGGGCTTAGCCCCTGGAAAAACTCCTGAAGATGTAGAAAAAAAACTAGATCGTATTGTGCCACACCCTTATCGACTAAACGCACACCACTGGCTTATTTTACACGGTCGCTACATATGCAAAGCAAAAAAACCGCTTTGTCCCAGCTGCCCCGTTAGCACATTCTGTCAATATCCTGAGAAAACGAAAAGTTAAGATTCTTGTTTTTTATAAAGGCGCATACTGAAGGGAATAGACGCTACATAAATTAGGCTTAAAAGTGACAACATCAACCAAGGCGCTGAAATCATCATGGCAACAAACACACCTGCCCCAATAAATAAAGGTAAAATCCAAGGACGGGCGATCGTTCCTTTCTTAAAAGAAAATGTAGGAATGCGACTTACCAATGCACATGCAACACAAAACATCCATACCCCATAAAAAGCAGGACTCAACATATACCCAAACTGAAAGTACAGCATCAAAGGCGTTAGAGATAAAAGCGCACCAAAGGGGGCATTGACACCAATAAAATAGTTGCCCATAGGCTGGTCTAAAAGCGTGTTAAAGCGTGCAAGTCGCAACACCATACAAAGCGTATAAAAAAGAACAATTGGCCACCCCACCACACCCAAATACTTTAAGGAAAAAAGGTACACCAAAATCCCTGGCACGACGCCGAAATTACAAGAGTCTGCAAGAGAATCTAGCTCAGCTCCTAACTTTGAGGCGCTATTTAAAAGACGGGCCACCCGCCCATCCATGCCGTCCAGAATCATCGCCACAAAAACAAGAGTCACAGCGGTTTCCCAGCGATCAACTAACGCAAACCTAATGGAACTTAGCCCAGCACAAAGCGCTGCCAAAGTCAGCAGGTTCGGAATAAAACGCGAAAAAGGAAACGCTTTAAGTGTTGGAGGAAAAGGATTTTTTGCCTTCTTTGTGCGACGCCCACGTACCATTTAGACCACATGTCCTTCCCGGGGTTTTTCTTTAGACTGAAAGTCCCCAATTACTGTTTCTCCTGCAATGGTTTTTTGTCCTAGTGCCACAAGAGGCGCCACCCCTTTTGGCAAAAACACATCCACCCGACTTCCAAAGCGAATTAATCCAAACCGCTCGCCACGGCTCACTTTTTGACCTTCGACAACATCGCAGCGGATCCTCCGCGCAATTAGGCCCGCAATTTGTATAAAGCCCACTTTTTTTCCATCCTCTGTTTTGACACAAAACAGTTGGCGCTCATTATGTTCACTCGCTTTGTCGAGCTCGGCATTAAAAAACTTTCCTTTGTGATAGTGAATCACCTCTACCGTTCCTTCCACAGGAGCGCGGTTAATATGCACGTTAAACACATTCATAAACACACTCACACGCGTAAGCGGTACTTTGCCAAGGCCCAGCTCCTTAGGTGGCACAACGGTTCGAATCAATTGCACAACACCGTCTGCCGGACTCACAATAAGACCATCCCGTTGGGGTACTACACGGTTTGGGTTTCTGAAAAAATAAAGGCACCATGCGGTTAGGATAAGGCCCAGCTTCCCCAAATAGGGATGCACATGCCACAAAAGAACAGCGCCTACAAAAAAAAGGGATCCAAACACATACCCTTCTTTATGAATGTGCGAAAAAATCGGTCGTTTCAAAATAAATCCTTATGTTTTGATTCTTTCCACACTATACCTCAAACCCCCCTTTTTTGAAAAGAGGGCACAGATCAGATAAAAAAATAAGGGGCTGTCCTAGATAATGTTACAAGGGACGAGACGAGAAAAAGCAAATTAGATAAGAGAAGACAAAGTAAGCTGTTGGTGCATTTTGTAACCGAAACAACGACCCAATGCGCGATTGATCTTGCTGGAGCGAATAGAAATACAGACACATAGGCTTCGAAAGACCGCTGCTCTATGTGGTGAGCAATAATCTCTCAAGGTCCTGTGATGGAGAAGTTGAGATGGTATTGAGAATTTTTAGGATCACGCTAAGCGGCATATATGTAAATTTAATGGTGTTCCTAAAGATAGTTTCCAGCACCTTTTGAAGCTGTGAATGAAGATTCAAAACTAAAAGATCGATTAATTCAATTTAAACATTGGCTCAAAGATTGTTTGAAACAATTATCTAGAATTGCCCCTAAAAGAAAAGTCAAGATGCTAAAATATTCTACAAAAGATCTTAGTCTTAGGGCCCCAAGACCCACAAATCACTTCTTAATTCCCACGGCACACCAGTAAGGCTCCTTCTGGCTAAACACAATCTTTTCAAGTCCTGCTGCCAACATCATCTCTTTCATTTGTGCGCGAGTAAAGCGCTGCTCGAGGGTGGTACCAAAGCGATCCAAAGCATCGGTTTGCATGGTGTAAAAAGATGTTTTTCTGTACCCCGACAATGGTATGCTGTGCACATTAATACCCATCTTTTCAAGAAGAAGAGACAAGCGCGCTAAAGGATAATAGACTAGCGCCGCAATTGTTTTTGTTACCCAAAGCTTGCGCGAAAACCGAAGACGGGAAATTTTTTTTCGAAAAACGTCAGAAGCACGCCACAAAAGCACAAACCACAAAGGGCGATTATCAAGCCCATAGTACAGGTAAAGCAAAAAAGGGGCCCCCTTCTTCAGTTTCTTCACACACGCCTGAAGGGCCAGTGCTGTGTCTGGAATGTGGTGCAAAACCCCCAACGAATACCCATAGTCTAAACTTGCGTCCTTAAGGGGAATATTTAGGGCATCAGCAACATGAAATCGGCAATTTTTTTGTGTTTTTAAATTTTCTTTGGCCACGCGCATTGCTTTTTCTGCAGGCTCAACGCAGTGCAAGACGCCCCCCTTTTTTTGACACGCATAGTATGCCCACCTTCCGCTGCCACAGCCCACATCCATACCCTGTGGGTTTTTGGGCAGCTTCTCCCAAGGGAAAACATGAAAGTAAGCCCGAAACAGACGCTCTCCCTCAGGGCCAATGATTTTGTTTTGACGGTAAGCGTCCCACTCTTCACCAAAATCATTTACAACCGTTTTATCAATATTTTTTTCCATTCTCTTCACCCACTGACCAAAAAATCACTCTCATGAACAATAGTCAAAAAAACAACAAAATGTAACCTCGCTTTCCGATAACCGCCTCGATATTGTGTCTTTATTTTGTTTTCAATCAGCGACACCGTAGACAGGAGCTTCATTTTGCACTATACAGAGACACTAGAGTAGTGTTCGCCTAGGTAGCTCAGTTGGTAGAGCAACGGACTGAAAATCCGTGTGTC
>DINK01000018.1 GCA_002426825.1 Holosporaceae bacterium UBA5542 | reverse complement strand
GCCTTCTTTATTATTGACGAGCTTACAAATGTGCAGCAGGAGGAGTTGTTAAGCATTATTCCCGCTGCAGCGCGTGCAGGGTACGAAAAAATATCCTCTTATCCAGAAGAATCTGCGGCAAGGCTGATGCAGCAAGAACTTGTTGCGGTGCCCTCATTTTGGAAGGTTGGCGATATTTTAAAACACATACAAAACTCAGAGCTTATTCCAGACGAATTTTATGAAGTGTATATTGTAAATCCAAAGCATAAAATTTTGGGCAGTGTGCACTTAAGTCAAATTGTGCGAAGCCAGCACTCTACGCCCTTAAAGGCAATCATGGAAAAAGAATTAAAGGTTATTCCGGCAACAATGGACCAGGAAGAAGTTGCTCACTTGTTTCGCAAATATAACCTTGTTTCTGCACCGGTTGAGGATGATTCTGGGCGCATTATCGGCATGATCATGGCAGATGACGTTGTAGACGTTATTGATGAAGAGGCAGAGCGAGATATCCTTCATCTTGCGCGGGTGGGTGAATCTGATTTAAATGCACCCTTTTTCGAAACATCAAGTCGTCGCATAGGATGGCTTTGTGTAAGTTTAATTAATGCTCTAATGGCTGCTTTTGTGATCGATCACTATAAAGGCACCATTGAAAGCAAAGGATCGCTTGCTGCCCTTATGACGGTTGTTGCCGCTATGGGCGGGGCCGCGGGAACTCAGGTAGTCGCCGTAACTGTTCGTGCTTATGCATCGCGCGTTTTTAATACGTTAAATCCTTGGCGCGCACTTTGGAAAGAAACCTTTATTGGACTTGCCAATGCTGTCTTTTTTTCGATCATACTGTCAGCCATTGTATTGTTTTGGTTAGGTGATGTGCGTATAGCGCTTATTTTGCCCACGGCTCTTGTTTTTAATATGTGCTGGGCATCTGCTGGCGGCGTTTTGTTCCCTATGCTTGTTTCAAGGTTAGGACTTGATCCAGCCGTAAGTGCAGGGCCACTGCTTGCTGCAACCTCAGATGTGCTTGGTTTTGCCGTGTTTTTGGGGCTTGCGAGCTTTTTTCTTTAGGAGGGTAATTTGCACGACGTAGTGATTGTAGGGGCAACGCGAACCCCCCACGGGCTTTATCATGGAAAACTTGCACGTCTTTCAGCACCCGAACTGGGATCTGTGTCTGTTCGTGCTTTATTGAGTGTTGTTCCTTATTTATCTGAAAAAATAAATAGCTTGATTATGGGATCTGTCTTGCAAGCTGGGCAGGGCCAGTCTCCTGCGCGGCAAGTGGCAATTAAATCAAATTTACCTGAAAGTATTCATGCTTTTACGGTGAATAAAGTGTGTGGATCGGGCATGCAAGCCATTGTTTGTGGCATGCAAGAAATTCAAACAGGCGTGTCAAAAGCAGTTATTGCAGGGGGTATGGAAAGTATGAGTCGTGCCCCACTTCTTACGAAAAAAGCATCCAAGAAAGAAGGCACCTCTGAAGAAGTCTTAGGAGACCATATGATGTTAGATGGCCTTGAAGATGCGTATCAGAAAAATACGCCTATGGGTGTTTTTGCTGAAGAAACAGCATCCAAATATCGATTTACAAGAGAAGAGCAGGATCAATTCGCAACAGAATCCCTTGAAAAAGCTTTAATGGCTTATAAGAATAGAGCGTTTGAGCCAGAATTAGTGCCTATATTGATTCAAATGCCTGGTGGTCAAGTTGAGATTCANNAGCAACTTAAACCTGTTTTTTCGCCTGAAGGAACCATTACAGCTGCAACGGCAAGCGGTATTGCTGATGGGGCATCTGCTGTGTTTTTAATGCAAAAAGAAGAAGCTGAGAAAAATGACATTGATGTGCGTGCAACAATCGTTGGAACTGCATCTTATAGCCATGCCCCCAATGAATTTACAACAGCACCCATCCATGCCACCAAAAAACTACTGGATCGTGTAGGTTGGTCGATCAGCGATGTTGATTTGTTTGAAGTAAATGAAGCCTTTGCTGTAGTTCCCTTGGCTTTTATGAAAGAACTGGGCGTGGGCCGAGAGAAAATTAATGTGCATGGGGGGGCATGTGCTATTGGGCATCCCATTGGATCGTCAGGGGCTCGTGTGGTTGTTACGTTGCTTAATGCACTTGAGCATCATAATAAAAAGCGAGGCATCGCTACAGTATGTATCGGCGGTGGCGAAAGTTTAGCAATTGCTATTGAACGCCCTTAAAAATGGCCTACTTCTTTTGAAGAATTGCTGAAAAACTTGTTGTTTTTAAGAAAAATGCTATAACTTTTATAGGGCTGGCCGTGGGCGAGTTGTTTTGTGAACCGGGTCAGATTCGGAAGAAAGCAGCCACAGCAAAGTTAGCTTGGGTCACGTGTCCAGTCCGCTTATTTTGAGGGAATATGAGCATTCAAGACAACTATAAGGTTTTAGCGCGACGCACGCGACCTTTGCGCTTTTCTGAGCTTATTGGTCAGGAATCGCTTTCAAATACAATCAAAAACGCTCTTTCTTCGGGTCGCATTGCGCATTCTTTTATTTTTACAGGCACACGTGGGGTGGGAAAAACAACTACGGCACGCCTTATTGCCCTTGCATTGAACTGTGTGGGTAAAGATGGGAAGGGGGGGATTACATCAGAGCCGTGTGGTGTATGTTCCCAGTGTATTTCCATCCAAGAAGAACGTCATGTGGACGTGATAGAGGTGGATGCTGCAACTCGCACAGGTGTTGATGATGTACGCCAACTTATGGAAGGAATGTCCTATAAGCCCGTCATGGGACGCTTTAAGGTCTATATTATAGACGAGGTGCACATGCTTTCAAAAAGCGCCTTTAATGCCCTCTTGAAAACACTTGAAGAACCACCCGCTCATGTAAAATTTATTTTTGCGACAACAGAAATCCGTAAAGTGCCTCTTACAATTCTTTCTCGATGTCAGAGATACGACTTAAAGCGAGTTTCTATAGAAACGCTTTCCAAGCACTTTGCACGCATTTTGACAGAAGAAGGAACTTCTTTTGATCGGGATGCTGTTGAAAAAATTGCCTATTTAGCTAATGGTTCTGTTCGAGACGGCTTATCACTTCTAGAGCAAGTTATCCAAGGGCAGGAGAGGCTAACTTTAAAGCATATCGAAGGCACTCTTGGGCTTTTAGATAAAAAGGATGTTGAGATACTCTATCTTCACATTTTAAGTGGAAACGCCAAGCAGGCTTTAGAGATTGCATCAAAGTTGTATGAAAGCCACGCTGACCCCGTTCAAATCATTGAAGATCTTTTAAGTGTGAGTCACCAGCTATCAACTTTAATTACGCTTGGGCAAAAACCTTCTAATGACAGTTCTTTCTCTAAAGATTTTGACGGTATTTCCCTTGATACGGTTTTGCTTATTTGGACGATTTTATTGAAGGGAATCGAAGAAGTTAAGATGACATCACTTTCTTTTGAGACTCTTGAAATTATTTTAATTCGCGCAATCTACATTCAGGGTTTCCAAGGGAAGGGAGTTAAGGCGCCCACTAAAAATGAAAGTGTGGAAAACTCTAAAGGTGCATTTCAAAATAAATATACCGTTCAATCTTTTGAAGAGGTTGTTGCCCTGTTTAAAAAGAAGAAAGAGCCTATTCTTGCCAGTTATCTAAAGCATGATGTGGGCCTTATTCGTTTTGCCCCTGGATATATTGAGTTGAATGCCACCAAAAAAGACAGTCATGGGCTGCGCGGTCAGATATCATCCTTATTGAAAGAATACACACAAACACCTTGGGAGGTTGTGTTTTCTAGTCAGTCAGGCGCCTTGTCAATTGCTGATCAAAAAGAGCAGCAAGATAAAGAAAAAAGGGAAAAAGCACTAGAAAGTGATGCTGCGCAGGCGGCGACCAAACTTTTTCCTGGTGCAAAAATAACCGTAAAATAAACTTAAGGTGAAGAAATGAATTTNNATGGCAGAGGCAGAAAAGAATATAGAAGCAATAGAAGTAGAGGGCACTTCTGGGGGAGGCTCTGTTCTTGTTGTTTTAAATGGTAAGGGTGTGCCCCAACGATTTAAAATCGATCCTTCTGTTGTTGATCCGGATGATGTTGAGGTATTGGAAGATTTGCTTATCGCGGCTTATAATGCAGCAAAGAAAATAGCCGACGAAGAAAGCGCGAAAGAAATGAAAAAGGCGACCGGGGGCATGTCTTTGCCTTCTGGAATGGGGATGCCTTTTTAATTTGGTATGCAAAATAAAGACATAAAAACACTTATACAGCTTTTATCTCGGATGCCAGGATTGGGACCGAGATCTGGCCGAAGNNCAGTTTCTAAACCCCCTACGTGAAGCGCTTGGCATTGTGGGTGAAAGTGTTCGTCAGTGTACTGTGTGTGGAAATTTAGACACAACAGAGAAATGCTATGTTTGTCTAGACGACAGGCGGGATCATTCATGTGTTTGCGTTGTTGCTGAAGTAGAAGATTTGTGGGCCATGGAGCGTGCAAGCATATTTTCTGGAGTGTATCACGTACTTGGGGGCACGCTTTCTGCTATTGATGGCGTTGGGCCCGATAAGTTGACCATACAACATTTGATCAATCGCGCAAAAACCGGCACAATAAAAGAAATTATTATTGCATTAAGCGCAACGCTAGAGGGCCAAACAACGGCCCACTATCTTGTAGATCGCATTCAAGGTTTTGATGTGCAAGTTACGCGAATTGCCCACGGCATGCCTGTAGGGGGTGAACTTGATTACTTGGATGAAGGTACTATATCAGCAGCACTTAAAGCAAGAACACCACTATAGGAAGAAAAAGATGTTCACACTTATTGCTATCCTTGCTTCAGTTCTCAATTTAAATGCTGGATGCGAACACAAAACCGATGCCTTCACGTGTAATTATTTTTCACCGTGTGAATGGAAGAATGATAGATGTGTTTTTGGCAAGCGCCACTTGAACTCTGATCGGGATGTTTACGCACTAGATTCTCACGGAACGCCTAAACTAGGATCAAATCCATAATCTTTTATGCAAAATACATCGTTATCGTATGAAAAAATTGGGCCCGCAGGTGTTCTAACGCTGAACAAGCCTTCAACCCTTAACAGCTTTGATTCTTTGATTATTGAGGCTTTTCATACCTATATCGACCAAGCCATTTTAGATACGACCGTTACCCATCTTATTTTAAAAAGCGATGTGACGTCTGTCTTTTCTGCAGGAGGGGACTTAAAGCGTATTTACCAATACCATCAACAGTCGGATCAAAATGCAATCGTGTCATTCTTCACCGATAGTTATGGCTTAAATTTAAAAGTTAATAGAATGCAGAAACCCTTTATTAGTTTTGTAGATGGGCTATGTATGGGGGGCGCAATGGGGCTGGCACTAAATGGATCACACACCATTATTTCTGAAAACGCCCAAATGGCGATGCCAGAAATTTATATTGGATTTTTCCCTGATGTAGGTGCGCGCTATTTCTTAAGAAAATGCCCGGGATATCTTAGTCAGTTTCTGGCCTTAACAGGGTATCGTATGAACCCAGAAGATATTATTTACAACGGCCTTTCTGGAAATTATGTGCACCATGGGAATAAAGATAATTTATTGGATGCTCTAACATCTATCGATATTTCTCAGAATCCAAAAGAAGGGGTAAGTGCCCTCTTAGAGCTTTTCGTATCAACGCCAGAAAAAGAATCGACTTTGAAACAATATCGCTCACAAATTGATGATGTTTTCTCATTACCTCATATTGAGGAAATTTTACCTGCTATAAAAATGTCTAAAATAGGGTGGATGCGTCAGCAGGGGCAGTGCATGATGGAGGCATCTCANNAAAAATAACAGATCAAATTTTTCAAGGAAATCAAGGTATTACTCTGGAGGACGCACTGAGTCGAGATTTAGATCTCGCACTGAAATTTTTATCAATATCTGAAAGCATTGAGGGTATTCGTGCGCGCATCATTGATAAAGACAAAACCCCCAAGTGGTTATATAAAAGTATTTATGAGGTGCCGGATACAGATATTCGGAAGCTTATGGGGCTTGAGTAATAACGTCTTCTAAATAAAATTTAATTCTTTTTTTGCCTTGCCACGTATCGGTTTGCAGTCGTCCAATAGCGTGCATTCCCTTGTTTTTGGCAAATGCATCTTCAAGTGCATTGCCAACCACATTAAAAGCCATACCCTCAAGAAGCTTTCCTTCTTCGCCCCGCAAACGAAAACTTATGTGCTTTTCTTTCCTAATTTGAAAGTCTTGGAATGTGCAATTGGGAATCATGAATAAAGGTTGGGGGTTGCCAGCACCAAATGGCCCTATTTTTTCAATCCAATTCATCAAGTCAAGATGAATGCCAGAAATACTAATAGTGGCATCAACTAAAGATTCGGCAAGCGGGGGGTTGTTGGTGTTTTTATTAAAAAATTGACGAAGATCATCTAATTTTTCTCGTCGAACTGTAAGCCCTGCCGCCATTNNCTTGATTTTTTGCCTTCTGAACAAGATCGCCCAAATTTATCCCTTTAACAGAGCGACCCGATCCTTTTCCAAGGCCTTGCGCATCAAATCCAATAATAAGCGAGGGTTTGCCAAATTTTTCTTTGATTCGGCTTGCAACAATACCAATGACGCCCGGGTGCCACCCTTCAAGTCCTAAACAAATCACATCATCACTTTTATACTGTTCAGCCATTTGTATGGATTCTTCTATCATTTGGCTTTCCAGCGTTTTTCTTTCTGTATTCAATTGGATAAGTTCTTGCGCAATAGAGCGTGCTTTTTGAACGTTTTGTGTCGTTAATAGTTTAGTTCCCAGCGATGAAAGGCCTATGCGTCCCCCTGCATTGATATGGGGGCCTAGAATGTATCCTAAGTGATACTCGCTCAAAGGTGGCGTTACAGAGACTGTTTCCAAAAGCGTTTGAATACCAAGGTTTAATCCTTTTTCGATAACACGCAACCCTTGTGCAACAAGTGCCTTGTTTATGCCTTTTAAGGGAACGACATCACATACAGTGCCGAGGGCTACTAGGTCTAGAAGCGATAAAAGATTTATTCGTTGAGAAAGAGGATCTACTTTTTTCTGAACTGCTGCTAAAACAAAGAAGGAAACACCTGCTGCACATAGGTGACCCAGATCTGATTTATCGTCTTCTCTGTTTGGATTTACAATTGCAACAGCCTCAGGAAGAGCTTTTTCAGGAATATGATGATCCACAATAATTACGTCTATCCCCTGCGTTTGCGCATAAGATAAAACATCGTGTGCGGATATTCCGCAATCTACAGTGATTATGAGAGAGACGTTTTGAGAGGCAAAAAAGTCTATACCTTGATGCGAAGGACCATAGCCCTCTGTGATGCGATCGGGAATGTGGTAAACAGCATCAATATTTAATGCTGAAAAGTATCTTAAAAATAGAGAGGTTGAGGTGGCTCCGTCAACATCATAATCCCCTAAAATACCAATTTTTTGGCCTTTATCTATAGCGGAACAGATACGCTCTATCGCCTGAGACATATCTTTCATTGAAAAAGGATCTTGAAAATAATCTTTTACTTTAGTGGACAAGAACTTGTGAACGTCAAAATGCTCTGGACATCTTAGTGCAATAAGATGAGCCACAACTTCAGGAAAATTATATTTTTGAATTAGATTTAAAACTTTTACTTCACAGGGCTGACTGAGTACCCATTTTTTTCCTTTAAGAGAAAGTGTATTCGAAAAGGTCGAAAGACATGTGCTGCTGGTTTTTATACCTTGCATATTTAGTATTTAATTTTCTTTTTTTGTTGATTTCTTTCTTGCTTTAGCTCTGCAATTTCTTCTTTTGCCGCGTCAAGAGAAAGTGTTGGCGGGGTATAGGGCTCAACGTCTCGAACATCAAGGAAATCTGACTTACACGCGCACAAGCAAAGCAGAGTTAGAAAAAGGAAGCCATGAGTAAGAGATAAGGTGTTGCGCATTATTTTCTATAGTATCTTTTTTTTATTTTTATTTGGTTCACGATAAGACCTAAAATCACCAACAAACTTCCTAAAACACTTGTAGATGTCAGCATTTCATTAATTGTGTAATAGGCGAAAGATATCCCAAAAACGGGGACGAGTAAAGAAAATGGGGCAACAATAGTTGCAGGATATTTTTTCAACAGATACCCCCAAATTGTANNCACAAAACCCAGCATACAGAAGTGCCCAAAAGCTGGTCAGTGTAAAAGTGGAAAAAGATTTGGCAAACTCTTCATAACCATAAATATAATAAGACAAAAGAAATAAAGGAACGGGGGGCACAATATTGATCCAAATTATAAGGCTTAACATGTCTACATGTCGGCATTTTTGTTGAATAACAATATTAGAAATAGCCCAAAAGATAGCGGAAATAATAATAATAATAAGTCCGCTCATGCTGGCGCTGCCATCAATTTGGATACTAATGAGACCAATGCCAAGCATTGAAACAGCCATCCCAACCCAGTTTGTTGGAGAGGGTTGTTGATTGAATACTGCCCACGCAAAAACAACTGTAAAAAAGGCCTGAACTTGAACGATAAGAGAGGTAAGTCCTGTTGCCACACCCAAGCTGATTGCAAGAAGCATCAGGGGAAGCTTAAAAGTGCCAATTAAAAGGCCAATCAATAAAAGGACACGCCAAGAAATTCGAGGTCTTGGAATAAAAAACAAAAGAGGCAAAATAATTAAAGATCGAAGAGAGGAAAAAATAAGTGGAGAAATTTTTCCCATACCAACTTTCATCACTGTGAAATTGGCGCCCCATAGTAACGCAACAGTCAACGCAAGCGCGATATGCTTGATGTGCATTATAGNNAATAGCTGCTTATCCTTCCCCTTTAAATGCGACAAAGGCCATTATGGGAAAGGATAAAAAAAAACACAATCAATTTTCTTGAAATTAAAGAAAAATTGCCTGTTTTCTATCAAAATAATGCAACTTTTTAAGTATGGGAAAAGCAACTGAACTGTGCTATTTTTATTGATAATCGAGAAAGCAAATGTTGTTATCAAAAATTTTTAAATCTGTTTTTATTGTTTTTGGACTTACCGTAATTGGCATGTTTGGATGGCGGTATTTTAATAAAACTCAAGAAGTCGCATTGTCGACACCCTCACATAATGTTAGTGACCTAAAGTCAGCCAGTCTTGAAAAAAATTATCTTGTGCGTAGTAAAATTTCTGTGGCCCGAGAGACAGAAATCAAAGAAGAGTATGCTGGCACAACGGAGCCGTACCGGGAAGTAAATCTCGATGCTCAAATTTCAGGCCGCATCAAGAAAATCCGTGTGCGAGAAGGAGACTTTGTGCGCCAAGGCGATATTCTTTTCACTTTGTATGATGATGATCGCACGAATAAGCTTATGTCTGCCCGGGCAGAAGTGGCTTTACGTAAGATGCAATATATAGCTGCCCAAAAGTTGGAGGCAAAAAAATTCACATCGCCAATTTCTCTTGCAACTGCGTACAATAATTTAGAAAAAGCCAACCTTGGATTGAAAAAAGCTGAACTAAATTATGCGCGCCTTAAAGTTGCTGCACCCTTTGATGGTGTTGTGAATAAGATTTTTGTTGAACCAAATGCAATTCTGTCTGACTCCATGATGGATTTGAAGTTATGCCGCATTGTTGCTTTGTCTCCTTTGTTTGTCACAATCGAAGTGCCGGAACGTGCGTATGAGCAATTAAGGTCACTTAAAACTGTGTATGTGCGCTTAGCAGATAACCGAGAAATTGAAGGCGAAATTGTTTTTGTTTCTTCTGTTGCCAATGAAAAAACCAAAACATTTAAAGTTAAAATACAAATCAATAACTCGGATTTAATGTTACCTGCGGGCATGTCGGTTAGCGTTGTTTTGCCTTTAACTTTTTCAAATGTCCATGAAATTTCGCCGTCTTGGATTGCGCTTTCAGGGGAAGGGGTTGCGGGCATTATGGCAATTGTATCTGAAAAAACGCGATTTATGCCTGTTCAAATTGTGCGCGCAACAAAAAGTACTTTCTTTGTGACGGGCCTTCCTTCTCAGTTGAGAATCATTACACTGGGACAAAATGTAATTCAGGATGGCACAGGCGTGCGCTATGAAAACTCAGACGTTTAGAGGATAGAGACATGGAAGGGCTGATTAGTTTATGTCTACGTTTTCGAAGGTCTGTTCTTCTTCTTTTTATCTTTCTTTTGACTGCGGGTGGGCTTACCTATTTTTCAATTCCACGTGAATCCGATCCCGACGTTCAAATTCCTTTGGTTGTGGTGCGCATTGCTTATCNNGGCGCCTCTCCAGAAGACTGTGAAAGATTGGTCTTACGACCAGCCGAACAACACTTACAAAGCATCGAAGGAGTGAAACAAATCAGATCAACGGCTTACCAGGCTTCCGTCACTTTATTGGTGGAATTTTTTGCAGACATGGATATTGATCGCGCGCTTACACTTATTCGAAATAAAATTAATTTAATTAAAAGTGAAATCCCTAAAGATGCAAAAGAGCCTGTTGTCGAAGAAATAAATGTAAGCCTTTTTCCTGTATTAACGGTTGAGCTGTTTGGCCATGCTCAAGAGCGCTATTTATTCAAAGTAGCTGAAGGCTTACAAGAACAAATAGAGAGAATTGATAAGGTCCTTGAGGCAAAAATTGTGGGAAGTCGTGATGAAGTTGTGGAAATTCAAATCGACCCCTTGATGCTTGAAAAATATAATCTTATTTTTACTGATGTGAAGAATATTTTCACTATGAATAACTCTATGGCACCAAGTGGAAAACTGAGGGCAGGGGATGCCTGGTTTTATTTGAAAACACCAAGCTTAGTGCATGAATACCAAGAATTTCTTGATTTTCCTATAAAAACAACGCGCAATTCTGTTGTGCGCCTAAAAGATATTGCAAGTGTTAGGAAATCCTTTAAATGGGCCCACACCTATGCAAATTCAGATGGGGTGCCCTCGGTCACCTTAGAGGTTAAGAAAAGGATTGGCCAGAATATTATTCAAACAATAAAAGCAACGAAAAGCGTCGTAAAACAATTTATGTCTGGGGTGCAAGACACAGTCCAGGTGCGCTTTTCTCAAGATAAATCAAAACAAATTAGAGATATGTTGTCAGAGCTTCAGAATAACATCATTTTTTCTATTTTGCTTGTCATGCTTGTGATGATTTGGGCGCTTGGATGGAGATCGGCCATATTGGTTGGTGTTGCAATTCCTGCCTCATTTCTTTCAGGAATTTTTTTTCTGGGGCTGATGAAAGTTACCTTAAATGTGGTTGTTTTGTTTAGTTTGATTTTATCGGTGGGTATGCTTGTAGATGGTGCCATTATCGTTGTGGAATATGCAGATAGAAAAATGGCAGAGGGGCTTGATCGAATGGGGGCGTACTATGAGGGTGCTAAGAAAATGGCATGGCCCGTTGTGTCATCTTTATCAACGCATACCGTTGTTTTTTTGCCTTTGTTGTTTTGGCCGGGCATTGTTGGAAAGTTTATGCGATTTTTGCCCATTACCCTTATTTGTACGCTTGGCATGTCTCTTTTGGTCGCCTTGGTTTTAATTCCTGTATTGGGTAGTATCTTTGGAAAGATTAATTTAAACGATAAACGGAAAATTCAAGAGCTTGCCAATACAGAGACAGGCCCCCTTGATGACATCAGTGGGGCGTCTGGCACTTATATGCATCTGCTGAAACCTTTGCTACATCGACCTTTTTTAAGTTTGATGGGCTTAATTGCGCTAATACTTTCAATCTTTTTTATCTATTCTAAAGCAAATCATGGCATTGAGTTTTTTCCCGGAACAGATCCATCAATGGCCACATATATTGTGCGCTTAAGAGGAAATCACACTGCCGAAAAGAAGCTTGAGCTGATGAAAGAGGTTGAGGCCAAAATTATTGGTAAACCCAACATAAAATCAGTTTATACAACTGCGGGAACAGTAAGTTGGGATGATACTGAAATTATTGGGCACGTAAATGTAGAGTTGATTGACTGGAAAGAGCGTGGCCTTGGAAAAGAAATTTTTGAACAATATCTTGCGCAAATGAAAACAATTCCTGGATTGAAGGTTGAGTTAGAAATGCCTCGAAATGGGCCGCCAGGTGGTAAAGACATTCAGATAAGCGTAAGGTCTAAAGATCCGTATGCTTTAGAAAATGCCGTACAGATTCTGCATCAGAAACTTGAATCAATTCAGGGAACAAAAGACGTTGATGACTCGCGCCCCAGACCTGGTATTGATTGGGTTGTAGAAATTGACAGAATTAAGGCGAGTCAAAATAAAACTAACATCTTAAGCATTAGCCATTTAGTGCAAATGTTAGGAGATGGGGTGGTTGTGAGTTCTTACCAGCCAAATGATGCAAAGAAAGCAATTGATGTCGTTCTCTCTTTTCCTGAGGAAAAAAGGAATATTGCGGTTCTTAAAAACATGAAACTGCCGTCTGAAGATGGAAACCTTTCTCTTGAAGGCATGATCAGCCTTCAACCTAGAAATAAATTAGACCGTATTGAGCGAACAGACGGCCAACTTTCTCGGACCGTTTCCGCACGCGTTGAATCAGGCACGCTTCCCAATACAGTTGTAAATACGCTTAAGCAATTTATTGAAAATAACAATGATCTAGAAAATGTAGAAATCAAGTTTATGGGGGATCAGCAAGACCAGCAAGAATCAAGTAGTTTTTTGATAAAAGCCTTTTCTTTAGCCATATTTATTATATTAATTATTTTGGTGACTCAATTTAACAGTTTTTTCAGTGCTTTTCTTGTGCTGAGCGCCGTCATAATGGCAACAGCAGGAGGGTTAATTGGCCTTTTAATTATGGGATTGCCATTTAGTATTGTAATGGGTGGCATCGCTATGATTGCTCTTGCGGGGGTTATTGTCAGCAATAATATTATATTTATTGATACGTTTGATCAGTTGAAGGAAACAGGAGAGAATATTTTTGATGTGATTTTAAGAACTGGGGCCCTTCGATTGCGTCCCATTCTTTTGACACAGGTAACGGGCATATTAGGGCTGCTTCCCATTTTGTTGCGTCTTGATATTGACTTTATGAGTATGACAATTCATCAAGGGGCGCCTTCAAGTGCTTTTTGGGTGCAGTTAGCGGCCGTCATGTCTTTCGGATTGGGCTTTGGATCCCTTATTACGCTTGTTTTCACGCCCTGTGCATTGATGGCACGAGAAAAATACAGAGAATTTCGAACGAAAAAGCCTTAAGAAAGTTGACCAAAAAAGAATTGATGATTATAGTCCTACCAAGTGGGCACTTAGCTCAGCCGGTAGAGCATCTGACTTTTAATCAGAGGGTC
>DINK01000024.1:70090-82445 GCA_002426825.1 Holosporaceae bacterium UBA5542 | reverse complement strand
AATATCAATAATCTTATCAATATATGCTGATCCTTGAAGCTCTTTATGCGCCCCTGGTTTATCACGGTTTTTATTAAGAATGCTGTTTAAAGCCTTATAGAGGGTTTCATTCACAAGGGTTGATTTTCCACCGCCTGAAACACCTGTCACACATGTCAAATTACCCAAAGGAAAATCAACTGTAACATTTTTAAGGTTATTTTGAATGGCCCCTACTAACTTGATTTTTTTGTCTTTAAAACCGGGACGTCTTTTTGTTGGAACCGCGATTTTCTTTTTTCCCGTCAAGTATTGCCCTGTAATACTTTTTTCATTTTCTTTAATCGCGCTGGGAGGGCCTTCGGCCACAATTTCACCCCCTAGGCTGCCGGCACCAGGGCCCATATCTACTACATGGTCTGCCATTTGAATGGCATCTTCATCGTGTTCAACAACAATGACGGTGTTTCCTAAATCACGTAAACGTTTCAAGGTTTCAAGAAGACGGTCGTTATCTCGTTGGTGCAGGCCAATAGAGGGCTCGTCCAGAACATACAACACCCCCGTAAGTCCAGATCCAATTTGTGAAGCCAATCGAATGCGCTGGGATTCCCCCCCTGAAAGAGTGCCAGATGTGCGTGATAAGGTCAGGTATTCTAGTCCGACGCTTTTTAAAAAGTGCAGTCGATCTTTAATTTCTTTTAGAATGCGAATCGCAATCTTTTTTTGTTTTTCTGTTAGTTTAGCTTCTAAGTCTTCAAACCAGTTATGGGCATCTTCAATTGAAAACTGCGACACTTCTCCAATATGAAGATAGTTGATTTTAACAGATAGAGCTTCTGGCTTTAGGCGGTAGGATGTGCACGTGTCGCACGAAACGCTTGTTTGGTATTTAGAAAGTTCTTCCCGAGCGCGCTCGCTTTCTGTTTCGCGCCAGCGTCTTTCCAGATTTGGAATCACACCTTCAAAAGGTTTTATGGATTTATGACGTCGACCATAATGATATTCAATTTTAATTTTTTCTTTGCCAGATCCATACAAAAAAACATTTTGCATGTCTTTTGATAGTTTTTTGAAAGGTGTTGTCAGAGAAACTTTATAGTGTTGAGCGACCGATTCCAAGACTTGGAAATAGTAATTTTCAAAAGGTCCAAACCATGGATCAAGGGCGCCTTCACGAATGCTAAGATCGGGGTTGGGCACCACACGATCTTGATCAAAAACAAGGCGCATACCAAGCCCATCACATGTAGGGCACGCACCAAAGGGACTGTTGAATGAAAACAGTCGTGGTTCAATTTCTTCAAGGGTAAACCCCGATTCAGGGCAAGAAAATTTTTCGGAAAAAGTTATGGTTTCTTTTGTGTCGATGTTTTCTACGTAAGCCAAACCATCACTGATTTTTAAAATGGTTTCAAAAGTGTCTGCCAGCCTTTTTTCAGTATCAGGGCGCACAACAAGGCGATCAACAACAACCGATATATGATGTTTGATGTTTTTGTTAAGGGCAGGCACATTATCGATGTCGTATAATTTGTCGTTTATTTTTAAACGCTGGTATCCCTTTTTTTTTAGGTCTTCGATTTCTTTTTTATATTCTCCTTTTCGCCCTCGAACGATAGGCGCTAATAATAAAATTTTTGTTCCCTCTTTAAGGGCTAATACACGGTCTACCATTTCGCTGACTGTTTGGCTGTGAATGGGTTTGCCTGTAGTGGGTGAATGGGGCACCCCAATCCGCGCATAAAGCAAGCGCAAGTAGTCGTATATTTCTGTAATGGTACCCACTGTAGAGCGGGGATTTTTAGATGTTGTTTTTTGCTCGATAGAGATGGCAGGGGAGAGGCCTTCAATGGAATCCATGTCAGGCTTTTGACTGAGTTCTAAAAATTGTCGGGCATAGGCAGAAAGGCTTTCAACGTAGCGACGTTGCCCTTCGGCATAAATAGTGTCAAAGGCCAAAGAAGATTTACCTGAACCACTGAGTCCTGTGATGACAATTAGTTTATTTCTGGGTAAATCTACGGAAATATTTTTCAGGTTATGTTCCCGTGCCCCACGTACAGATATAAATTTTGAATGCATGGTCCAAATGTGGGGCATTTCTCTATATTCGTCAATAAAGAAAAATCAATAGGCTTTCGGCGTTTAAATGGTTTTTTAATAAAAGAAATTAACGTATAGTAAAGGGTATAATTTTATTGATAATAGCATGTTTTATAAAAATTTCTCCCAAAACAAAAAAAACTTTCTTTCTGAAGAAATCAAAAGCTTTGGATGGCGCCGTTTTATTGATTTTTTATACTTTGCCTTAATTCTTGTTGGTCTTAGTTTCCTTATGGCTTGTTTGTCTTACAGTGCCCATGACGCGTCTTGGAATTTTTTAACGAACTTTGGTGCAAAAAAAGCAAATTTAATGGGAAGTGTGGGTGCGCACTTGTCAGACTTTTTTCTGCAATTTTTCTCGGTTTCAACATATACACTGCCCCCCCTGCTAATTACGTGGGGATCTTATGGCTTTTNNGCTTTTATGCTTTTGTGTCTGACAGGTGGATTTGCTGGTTTTTCTCAAAAAGCGGGGGGGGTTTTAGGTATTGTTTTGCAAAAATCGCTTTTAGCATACGTATACCTTTTAGGTGTGCCTTCTTTACTTGTTTCGACTGCTTTATTGATGGTTGGGTTTGGCATGTTTTTTGCTGCGCTGGGAGTTTCTTGGTCTGTGTGGAAAAAAGTTGGTGAAACTATACTTTCCGTTTTAATAAAAATTTGGCAGCAAGTCATATTGTTGTATCAAAAGCATAATGTTTCAAAACAAAGTATAAATCATGTTATGTCTCCTATATTTGATGACGAAAAAGATGATGATATAGAAAAGGCTTCTCTTTCCTCTGAGCCTATTCAACAAGAAACACTTTCTCGACTTACCATAAAGCAACCTATTGCGCCTAAGAAAAATATTCCGACATCTCGGGCGGCTGCTGTACCTCAGTCACGGGAAGGCTATACCTTTCCGTCCCTTGATCTTTTGCAGAGAGAGGTTGCGGTAAACCAACCCCATCTATCGCCAGAAGTTTTAAGAGAAAATGCAGAAAAACTTAAAAACATATTAGAAGATTTTGGGGTGCAAGGTGAAATTTCTAATGTGTATCCAGGGCCTGTTGTCACACTCTATGAATTTAAGCCAGCCCCGGGGGTTAAGTCATCTCGGATTATTGGGCTTGCAGATGATATTGCGCGGTCAACCAGCTCGGTTTCAACGCGTATTTCAGTTATGCCCGGGGTTAATGCTTTGGGGATTGAAATTCCCAATCCTCAAAAAGAAACAGTTTATATGCGGACACTTCTTGAACAAGATCAATTTATAAATCCTGGTCACAAGTTGCCCCTTGCTTTGGGAAAAAATATTAGTGGTGATCCGGTTATTGGTGATTTGGGGCGGATGCCACATTTGCTTATTGCGGGGACAACGGGGTCAGGTAAATCTGTTTCAATTAACACGATGATTTTATCTTTGCTTTATCGATTAACACCTGATGAGTGCAAATTCATTATGATTGACCCCAAAATGTTAGAGTTATCTATTTATGACGGCATTCCCCATTTGTTAACACCTGTTGTTACAGATCCACATAAAGCGGTGATGGCTTTGAAGTGGACTGTTCGGGAAATGGAAAGCCGTTATCAGGCCATGTCTAAGCTGACTGTTCGAAACATTGAGGGATACAATAAAAAAATAGAAGAAGCCAAAGCAAAAGGGGAAACAATAACCAATCGTGTTCAGACCGGTTTTGATAGCGAAACGGGGCAAGCAACCTATGAAGAGCAAGGAATCGAATTAAAAGCGTTGCCTTTTATTGTGGTAATTGTTGATGAAATGGCCGACTTAATGTTGGTGGCAGGAAAAGAAATTGAGGGAGCTGTACAACGATTGGCCCAAATGGCGCGTGCAGCAGGTATTCATCTTATTATGGCCACGCAAAGGCCATCGGTAGATGTGATTACGGGTACAATTAAGGCAAACTTTCCAACACGTATTAGTTTTCATGTAACATCACGAATTGATAGTCGCACCATTTTGGGAGAGCAAGGGGCAGAACAATTGCTAGGGCAAGGAGACATGCTGTATATGAAGCCAGGGGGGCGCGTGCTTCGTGTGCATGGTCCATTTGTGAGTGATCGTGAAGTTGAGTCGATTGTTCAATTTTTAAGGACGCAAGGTGATCCGGTTTATGAAGAATCAATCGAACAAGAAGAAACTGGTGGCGGATTTTCCATGGGGGGTGATGGTGGATCAGGTGATGCTCTTTATGATCAGGCTTTAAGTATTGTGCTTCGCGAACAAAAGGCTTCGACAAGTTTTATTCAGCGACATCTTCAAATAGGGTACAACAGGGCTGCGCGTATCATTGAAAAGATGGAGGAAGAGGGTGTTGTGAGTAAACCCAATCATGTTGGAAAACGTGAAATTCTTTTAAATCAATAAGTTGTATCTTGAGGTTTGGAAACCCAAAGGGATAGTAAAGAAATAGCTCCTCCAAATGCGAGGTATATGGCAGGAAAAAGTTCTATATTAAAGGCTTGTGTGCAGTACAAACAAATAGAGGGTGCGGTGCCTCCAAAAATGGCGGATCCTGTAAAATAGCCAAAACCAACGCCTGTTTGTCTTTCATGTACAGGGAACAATCGTGCAAGATACGCAGAGCAGGGAGCCACAACGCCCATTGCTACTAAGCTTAAAATAACACGCCCTGTCATAAGTGAAAATACGGTCTTTTCTGACACAAACCATTTCATTAAAGGAATAGGCACAATAATAAGGAGCACTGATGCAGTAAGCATAAGGCGCCTTTCTCCGACTTTGTCGCCCAGATGGCCAAAAAAAGGCAGAGAGATGCTCCAAAACAGTAAAATGAAAACGTTGTACATAAGAATATTTGCACTAGAAATGTGCAAATCGGATGAGAGGATTGTATTGATATAAATAAGGATAATGTAAAAAGGCAAGTTTGCCCCTGCGGCAATTCCCATAGTTGCCATTAGGTTCCGTTTGTGTTTTTTTAGAATTTCTCTAAAAGGTATCTTCGTTTTTATTGCTTTATTTTTATAAGAATTCTGGAAAAGAGGGGTTTCTTCGATCGTATTGCGTAGAACCAGTATCAATAATCCTAGAATGGATCCAATAACAAAGACAGCGCGCCATCCCCAATCAGGATAGTGTGAAACAAAGAAAATTCCAAGTAAGCTTGCCATAGCCGCCCCCATAAAGGCAGCTGAAAAAAGAAGCCCACTAAAAAAGGCTTTTGTATTAGGCTTTGCGTGTTCGTTTAAAAAGATAGCGGCACCACTGTTTGCTGCGGCTGCACCGAGGCCTTGAATGGACAATAAAATAACTAAAAGTGTGGGAGCAAGGGAACCAAGTTGTTCATAGCCTGGCAAAATTCCTATAAAAAATGTTGGGATTGAAATAACAAGAACACTCGTGATAAGAGATTTTTTTCGACCATGCTTATCCCCAATATGCCCAAAAATCAGTCCCCCAAGTGGTTTAATAATAAACATGGCTGCAAAAATTAGAAGGGCTTTGAGTTGGGCCGCTTTGGGATTTTGGTCAGAAAAGAAAACAGGGGCAATCAAGGTTGCGTAATACCCATAAAGAACAAAGTCAAAGCTTTCTATTGCATTAATAGAGAGGGCAGAGAGTACATTCTTATATTTTCTGAAAAATTGCATAGTATCTAAGATTTTATGACAGTACTGAGTCTTCGAGTCAAACTATTAGTGTGTTTTTGGAATAGAATATTCTACTCTATTTCTAATAAATATATTGCCTGAACTACATAGGGGTGTGTTATAAATTCCATGAGGTGTATGATGAAGGATAAAAAAAAATCTATCCATTCTGAAATAATTTCAGGCGCAAAAAAAAGCCAAAGTCATTTAGAGTTCTTTGTGGACAGAAGTGCAGAAACTGTTGATCGTGCGTTGAAAATTGTTGAAGAGCTTCAAAAAGAGGTTCAGTTTTTAAAAGATGGCCTGCGCAAAGCAGAGAATGAATACAAAAATGCAATGGAAAATCAAGTTTCTCGACGTAAAAAGAAAGATAACTGACTTAATTTTTTACGGTTGTGTTGTTGTGCGCTTCTTCTTTTTCGTTTCCTCTTAAATCCATCCCGAATGTGCNNGATGCGATAAATATAGAAGAGTAGGTTCCAACGGCTACGCCAATAAAAATGGGCAAGCTGTACTCTTGGATTGTTTTCCCGCCTAATCCATATAGAGCGCCTAGCGCAAGTAATGTGGTTGCTGATGTCAAAATTGTTCTAGATAACGTTTCATTAATAGAAAGGTTTAATAGTGCATCAATCTTTTTGGTTTTAAATTTTCGTAAATTTTCACGAATTCGGTCGTAGATAACCACCGTGTCATTAATGGAATATCCGATTGTAATCAAAATAGATACAATCGTAGAGGCATTAAATTCAAGACCAAAAACTGAATAAAGACCAAACACAGCCACTGCATCATGCAGAAGAGCGATCACAGCACACACGCCAAAATGCCACTCAAAGCGAATCCAAATATAGACAAGCATTGCGAGCAGGGCCCACAAAACAGCTTGTATTGAATCTGAAATAAGTTCGCCTCCCATTTTTGGGCCTACATTTTCAATTCGGCGGTAAGTGGCATCATTATCTAAAAGCGTTTTGATCTGGTTGACGACCCCAAGTTGCTCTTCTTCTGTACGATTTTTTTGATCGATGCGAATGAGTAAATCTTGGGGGGTGCCAAATTCTTGAAGGAAAATTTCGCCAGATGTCACATTGCCCAAGTCTGCGCGAATCTTGCCAATATCAATTGGTGCAGGAAATCGTACTTCCATAACAGTGCCACCAGAGAAGTCAATGCCGAAGTTAAGGCCATTGTAAAAATAGAACCCTATGGAAGTTGCCAAGATAAGCCCAGAGATAATGTAGCTCACCATACGGATTCTGATGAAATCAATGTTGAATTTTTGTGTGTTAAAATGGATACCACGAAGCATAAAGATTTCCTTAAATCGGCAGCGTTGTCTGAGGGCCTCTTATCTTCACCCAAAGATGAATAAGAAGGCGGCTAAGTGAAATTGCAGTGAACATGGAAATAATAATACCCAATGCAAGTGTGACAGCAAAACCGCGTACAGGGCCATTCCCAAATTGATATAAAAGAGCTGCCCCTATCAGGGTGGTAATGTTGGAGTCCAAGATTGTGGCAATTGCACGGTCGTAACCAGCGCTTAAAGCGGAAAGAGGTGGCATGCCATCTCTGATTTCTTCCCGAATTCTCTCAAAAATTAGAATATTTGCATCAACTGCCATACCAAGGGTAAGCGCAATTCCAGCAAGTCCTGGCAATGTTAAGGTAGCGCCTAAAAAGGAAATGCCCCCCAATAAAAAGATTAGGTTAAAAATAAGGCAAATATTTGCAATGTTACCAAAGAGAGCACCATAAAATAGGAACATAAAAACAAAGATGGCTACGATGGAAAATAGAATAGCTGTTTGTCCAGCCTTGATTGAATCTGATCCAAGTTCAGGCCCAACTGTTTTTTCTTCTAAAACACGAAGTGGGGCGGGCAAGGCGCCAGCGCGTAAAAGAATTGCCAAATTTCTTGCTTCTTGTAACGTGAACCTGCCCGTGATTTCACCCCGTCCACCAGGAATGACACTTTGAATAACTGGCGCGCTTACAACTTTTTCATCTAAGATAATGGCAAAGGGACGGCCGATATTTTTTTGCGTTACTTCTGCAAATTTTCGTGCCCCTGTGGCATCCAAACTAAAAGTCACCTTGGCTTCGCCTTGTGAGTCAACGCCCGCGTTTGTCAACATTTCTCCACTAACTTCAACTTTGTTTTTTACCAGGTAAGAGGTGGCTTCCCCATCCATGCCAGGCAGCAAAGTATAACCGGTTGGTGCGCGGTTTCCTGTGATTGTTTGTGGAGTGAGTGTGGCGTGAAGCAATTGAAAGCTTAGCTTTGCCGTTTGTCCCAAAATGTTTTTGACTTGGGATGGTTCATTAACACCTGGTAATTGAAGTAAAATTCTTGTTTTGCCTTGTCGCTGTAGAGACGGTTCTTTGGTGCCCATTTCATCGATACGGCGACGAATAATTTCAATGGCTTGGGAGACGGTCGATTCTTGCTTTTCAGTAATATAGCCATCTGTTGGCTCAAGAATAACTTCCCCATTGTCTGTTTTTGAAACGTTCATTTGATGGAAGTTCTTTTTAAGAGTTTCGACAACAGCTTCCCCTTGAGATGCGTCGTGTAGTTGCAGTCGAATTTTATTTCCCCGATCGATCTTTAGTCCAAAATAGCGGAATCGTTCTTTACGGAAAATGCGTCTGATATCATCCAGAACCGATGTCATACTGTCGCGCAAAAGATTTTTAAGATCAACTTCAAGAAGGATAGAAGACCCTCCTTGCAGGTCAAGGCCTAGGGAAACTTTTTCTCGTGGCAAAAAATTAGGCAGCGCATTAAGAGCACGACTAGGCAAAAAGTGTTGTAACCCATACCATGAGCCTACAAGACAAATTAAAAATACGGTAATAACACGCCAGCGCTTAATATAATGCATTTTAAAAGATACGCTTTATTTCTTTTTCACTTTTTTTGCAGAAGAAACCATTTCATCAGCCTCTGTGCCAGCTGAAAGAATAGTTGAAACCATTTGTTTGGCAACCATCACAGTTGTGCTGGATGCAATGGAGAGTTCAAGCTCTCCTTCTGACACCTTAACGATTGTGCCAATAAGCCCACCATTCATAACCACACGATCACCTTTTTTAAGGTTTGAAATCATGTTCTGATGTTCTTTTGCTTTTTTATTTTGTGGTCGAATAACAAGAAAATACATGACAACAAAAATAAGGGCGAGCGGCAAGATGCTCATAAAGTCGAAACCAGGCTTCATATAGTTTTACTCCATTCTACTGAAAATTAGTCTGATATATCCTAGAGAAAGTATCATGTTTGATCTAAGCGCTCAACATATTTTCATCTCATGGCTGAAAGAATCAGATGAAAGTTATATTTGATCATTTCAATGTAATTTGGGGCTTGTCCATCTTTATGTGAAAGGCCGTCTGCATAAAGCTCTCCTCCAATTTTTGCTCCTGTTTCACGTCCAATTTGCTGAACGATTTTTGGATCAGAAATTCTTTCTACAAAAATTGTAGTAATTTTTTCGCGCTTGATTTGCTTAATTAAATCAATGATGCTGTGCACTTTTGACTCAGATTCAGTGCTGATACCTTGGGGGGCAAACATTTGTATTCCATAGCTGTTTCCAAAATAACCAAACGCATCATGTGCGGTAATAATTTTTCTTTTTGAAGGTGGTACGTTGTCAATTTTTCGACGAATATACTCATCAAGGAGGGTAAGCTCTTGTAGATAGGCGAGGGTGTTTTTTTCATAAAAAGCAGCATTTTTAGGATCTGCCTTTTTTAAGGCATTGGCGATATTACGAATATATATTTTTGCATGCGGAATGCTGTGCCATGCGTGTGGGTCCTTAACTAAGGTATCCTCAAATACAAGGCGGGGATGAATATATTCCGTGCAGACGATCACTTCTCCTTTTGCACCTGCGCCTTTTATTAACCTTTTGATCCATCCTTCAAAGCCTAAGCCATTTACAAAAATAAGATCTGCTTTTGTGATTTTTTTCACATCTTTAGGAGTGGGTTCATAAATATGTGGATCGCTGTCTGCAGGCACAAGGTTTGTTACTTCGATTTTATCGCCCCCAATTTTACGGGTAAAATCTTCTAAAATAGTGAAGGTAGTGACGGCTTGAATTTTTGATAAAGCCAATACCGGCCATATAAAAATAAAAAGAAAAATATAGGAGTATAACTTCATTTTTTAATGATGATTTTTTGTATCAAGCTGCCATTTGTGCCGAAAGTTAAAGAGAATATATAGAACATTCCACAAACAAGCACAATAGATGGCCCTGAAGGCCAGTTTTGATAGTAAGAAAACATTAATCCCAAAAGTCCGGAAAAGAGGGCAATCATTGCGGATAATATAAAGAGACTCCATATACGTTCGACCCAAAATCGAGCGGTGATGGCAGGAATCATCATAATACTTAAAGAAAGCAGAGTCCCAAGAGATTGAAAGCCTGACACCAAATTTAATACAACAAGAGTGAGGAAGAAGCCGTGATAGAAGGTGCCCCATCCCCCGTTTGATTGGAAAAAATGCGGATCAAAGCACTCAATAATAAGAGGACGAATAATAACAGCTAACGCAACAAGAGTGAGGGTTGTAATCACCCCCATCAGCACAAGAGAGATTTCATCAACAGCAAGGGCAGAGCCAAAAAGAATATGAATTAAGTCAACTGAGTTTTGTTTAATGGAGATAATCAGCACGCCCAGCGCAAGGGCGATTAAGAAAAATCCTGCAAAACTGGCGTCTTCTTTTAAGTCGGTGTAGCGCGAGACAAATCCAGATAACAGTGCAACCAAAAGGCCTGAAATAAAGCCCCCAATACCAAGCATAGGTAGGGAGAGCCCAGCCAAAATGTATCCTATAGCGGCACCCGGAAGAACTGCGTGAGAAAGTGCATCACCCATCAAGCTCATGCGTCTTAGCACAAGCAAGCACCCCACAGGTGCAGAGCCGAAAGAAAGGCAGACACAGCTAACAAAAGCTCTCTTTAAAAAGGCATATTGAAAAAATTCACTAAAAAATTCAATCATCTTAAATCATGAGATTAGCAAACGCCTGACTGACATTCGCTTTGGTTAGCACTTTATTGGTTGGGCCCCAGCCTACACACTTTCTACCAATTAAAAGTGTTTCAGGAAAGTTTTTGCGTACAAGGTCAAGGTTATGTAAAACAACCAGAATCGTTTTTCCTTTTTGATGCCATTCTTGAATAATATCAAGCAAATGGTCGCATGTTTGTGAATCGATCGCCGTGAAAGGTTCGTCTAGTATAATGAGAGAGGCATCTTGTACGTAGATACGTGCAAAAAGCATCCGCTGAAATTGCCCACCAGATAACTGATCGATACGCTTGTGCTTTGATTGCGAAAGACCAACGCGACACATAGCTTCTTCAATAAGGTTGTGCTGTTCTTTGGTATAGGCTTTGAATGAGCCTTGATGGAGCCAAAGCCCCATACCAATTACCTCATACACACTAAGAGGAAAACTGCTATCTACATCGCTTTTTTGAGGAAGGTAGCCTGATTCACAAATGTGGCGACAGTTATGGGTGACGTTTCCAGATTTAATTTTGACTTGACCCTGAATCGCTTTGATCAGTGTGCTTTTCCCACCACCATTAGGTCCTACAATGGCGGTTAAGGTATTTGGCTGAAATGTGCCTGAAAGGTTTTCAAGGGCAATGACATCTCCATAATGGACAGAGAGATTATGTATTTCAATTTTTTTTCGATGGGGATGCAACATTATCTGTTGGCCCAATCAATTAATAGCCACAAGCATATAATAAAAATACTGACAAAAAGGAGACGCACCCAAATACTACAAAAAAAGGGGGACATTAAGAAGCCTTTTTCAATTTTTTAAAGTCCTTAAGTGCTGCTTCAATAGCGCTCTCTATTTTTTTAGAGAGTGCTTCTGATACTTCTTTCTTTGTTTCAATTTCTTGGAGAATAGGGGCATGTTTTTTCTGGAAGCGCTCTCGCAAGAACGTTTCAAAAGGGCCTACCTCTGCTGTTTCAAGGGTGCTTAGAAAGTTGTGTACGCCTGCGTACAAGCTTATAACCTGGTCCCCAAGGGGCACGGGTGTATATTGAGGCTGCTTTAAAAGTTCCGAAAGTAGGTCACCGCGACTCAGAAGTGCGCGTGTTTTTTCATCTAAATCAGAAGAAAATTGTGAAAACGAAGCCATTTCTCTATATTGTGCCAAATCAAGTTTCAGACTACCAGCTATTGATTTGATTGCTTTTGATTGCGCTGATGAACCCACGCGGCTGACAGATAGTCCCACGTTAATGGCTGGACGGAATCCTTTGAAAAAGAGTTCTGTTTCAAGAAAAATTTGTCCATCTGTAATGGAAATAACGTTCGTTGGAATGTAGGCTGATACGTCGCCCGCTTGTGTTTCGATAATAGGCAGAGCTGTAAGAGATCCACCCCCTTTTTCGTCACTAAGCTTTGCTGCGCGCTCAAGTAACCGAGAGTGTAAAAAGAACACATCCCCTGGGAATGCTTCACGTCCTGGTGGTCGTCGCAAAAGCAGTGACATTTGTCGATAGGCAACGGCTTGTTTGGACAGATCATCATACGCAATTAACGCGTGCATACCGTTGTCGCGAAAATATTCGCCAATGGCACAGCCAGCAT
>DINK01000024.1:0-69981 GCA_002426825.1 Holosporaceae bacterium UBA5542 | reverse complement strand
TAAGAGGACCTTTCCCATCGATAGGATTCCCAAGAGGGTCAACAACGCGGCCCAGCATGTTCATACCAACAGGCACCTCAAGTGTTGTATTGGTAGCGTGTACTTTCATGCCTTGCTGTACAGATTGGGTTTCGCCAAAAATAACGGCACCTACTGTGCTTTCGTCAAGGTTTAGGGCCATTCCTTCTACGCCATTATCAAATTTAATGCGTTCGCCCGCTTTTACTGTGCTGAGCCCAAAAATGGTTGCAATACCGTCTCCTACAGAAAGCACTTCACCAACTTGGTTGAGCTTAGCCTTAGAGNNCAAACCCTTTGATCTTGTCTTGTAGAGCTTTTGATATTTCGAGTGCACTTAACGTCATTATTTATCCTAGATTGATAAGACTATTTAATGTTTTTTCAAGGGTCGCGTCAAGGTACATATCATCTAACTCAAGGGTAAATCCAGCTGATATATCTTTATTTTCTTTAACATTTAGCGATACATCTTTTTGTGTTTCTTTTTTTAGTGATTGTGCAAGTTGCTGCAGCAGGTCTTCCGTCAGGTCTTCTTTTTTGGCTATATACACAACACCTTCAACAAAGTTTGATTCTTTTCGAACACGTTGTTTGTAGTCTCGGGTAATTTGCGACAAAAGATCGAGAGCGTGGCAGTCAATAATCAACCCAAAAAAGTGAATAATGACAGGGGAAATGCCAGCAAACTTCAAAATCTTTTGCTTTTCGACTGTACTTATTGATGGACAAAAAAGAAACTGACGGAAGTCACGACTATCTGCTAGCGCAGCGTTGATACCCTCAAGGTCTTGAATGTATCTACTGCGTTTGTCATGCACTTTTTCTTGAGCAAACAATGCTTGAGAAAAGTTGCGCGCTAATATGTCTTTATTTTTTTTCATGTAGCTTTTTATTGCCTTCTGGGTCTACCCATCCAATATTTCCATCTTTGCGCACATAGACCATGTTCAGTTGTCCGTGAGATTTGTTTTTAAAAAGAAAAGCAGGGTTCCCAGATAAGTCGAGACGCATGACAGCCTCACTTACTGAAAGAAGAGGAATATATGTTGTAGTTTCGGCAACAATGGCTGCGCTGCCCTGGGGCTCCTGATCTTCTTGATCTCTGTAGTTGTCTGATAGCACATACTGCATGGCTATTTCTTCTTTAGAAACATCATGATTGGTGTGGTGTGCTTTTAGTTTATCCTTATATCTTCTGATATTCTTTTCAAGCTTGTGTATAGATTTTTCAAGAGCTGTGTAAGGCTCTTCCTCAGATTCAGATGTACGAAGAATGATATTTCTGCCTAAATGCACCTCTAAATGCACCATGGTGAAATGCCCACATTTTTCAATAGTTACATGTGAATCAACGGCGTGGTCAAAATATTTCAAAACAACTTCTTGAAGTAAATCGATAGTTTTTTGTTTTAAAGATTCTCCTAAATCAATATGTTTTCCAGTAACAAGCACTTGCATAGCAGTTCCTTTCGTTAGTTCATGTTAAACTTTTTTCCCAGATAAACGCGCTTTGCCTCTTTGTTTTCTATTAATTGCTTTGGCGTCCCTTCGATCAAAATTTTCCCCTCATTCATGATATATGCGCGATCAACTAAATCAAGCGTTTCGCGAACATTGTGGTCGGTAATAAGCACACCAATACCACGGCTTTTTAAGTGTAGAACAAGCCCCTGAATATCGTGTACAGCAATCGGGTCAATGCCTGCTAGAGGTTCGTCAAAGAGAATAAAGTCAGGTTCGGTTGCAAGCGCGCGCGCAATTTCAACGCGTCGGCGCTCACCCCCAGACAGAGAAAGGGCAGGGCTTTTCCGTAAGTGCGAGATAGAAAATTCTGAAAGAAGAGATTCAAGTTTTTTCTTTTTCTTATCAATCGAGTCATCAAGCGCTTCAAGGGCAACCCAGATATTGTCTTCAACATTCATGCCTCTAAAAATAGATGCTTCTTGGGGAAGGTAGCCGATACCAAGTCTTGCGCGCTTGTACATAGGGAAAGAGGTGATATTCTCATTGCCTAACTTTACTTTTCCACTGTCTGGCTTAATAAGGCCGCAAAGCATGTNNAAGCATGTTGTTTTTCCGGCACCGTTTGCGCCTAGAAGGCCAACAATTTCGCCTTGTTGCACTTCGATCGAAGCACCGCGGACAACAGGCCGACTTCTAAAAGATTTAGTGAGGTTCGATCCGGATAATATATTTTTTTTTGTTTTCATCATCGCTTTTACTGAACTTCGTTATCAATAGCAAATTATCACAATTGAGCTGTGAAAAAAACTAATAGATAGGTTGTTAAAGTTACAAACTGGCAATCAAGCTTCTAGTTTTTAAGGTTCTCGACGGCTTTTTGTACAAATAACGCTTTTTCTTTTCGATATGATTTTGTTAGAAAAGATTTGTAAATAGAAGAGGCAATATCTTGAAGGAGGGTTTTCTCAAGAGTTTGTTTTATCTGCTCTTCACTATCTCTTTCTATCAAATTTTGATTTTTTTTGTACTGTTTTCTTAGGGCTTCTATTTCTATTTTAAGCGTTTTCTTTTCTTCTTCTATCAAGGCTAATGTATCGGCTTGTTCTTTTTCCAATAATGCCGTTGTTTCTTCTAATCTTTTTTCTTCAGTGCGTAAAATTTGAAACGCTTCCTCATGAAGACAGTCTACTTCAGAAATTTGCTTGGTAATGGTTTCTTTTTTTTCTTTTACAAAAGACAGAAAAGCACGAACGCCTTTTCGAATAACAACGCTTAAGAAAAGAAGGAAAGAAACCAGGATCCAAAAGGAAGGGTCATGTAGAGGCAAAGCATCAATCATGGTGCTTATCCTTTTTGTTGGCAACAGGGGAAGAAATCTGAGAGATAACTAAAGACACAAAATCTTGTTTGTTGGCAGAGAGTTCTTCCAAAATAAGATCTGCTTTTTCTTTTAGGTTTGCATCAAAAATTTGCTGGGCTTGCCTTAGCTCTTCTTTTAATTTTTTTTGCTCTTTTTCCAAGAGTGCTTGATGGATTGTTCTGGATTCTTCCAGCTGCAGGGCAATTTCTTGATTCTTTTTTTGGATAAGATCTTCTCTTTTTTGTTCAAGATGCTCAATTTTTCTTTGAAAAGCGGAGATTTCGCTTAGCTTTTGATCCATGTAAGTATGGCGTGCATCCAATCCTCTTTTGAGTTTGGGAACAATCCAAAACTGTAAACAAAGATAGAGCAAGCCAAAAATAATGCAAAGCCAAAACAGCTGAGATGGAAAGTGTGTAGAATCCAGCTGTGGCATGGCAAAAAATTATTTAAATAAAATCAGAAATGCAATCAGCAGAGCAAATAAAGCTACAGCCTCCGTAAGGGCAAAGCCTAAAATGCCAATGGAGAATACATCTTTACGTACTTCCGGGTTGCGCGCAACAGACTCAATAAGTGTTGAAAAAATGCGTCCAATGCCCAGCCCCACACCTAAAAGAGGGAATACGGCTAACCCAGCGCCAATCATTTTTGCAGCTTCTGCTTCCATTTTTAACTCCTTAATTTATGGTCTACACTATCATGAATGTAGGTGAATCGCATCATTTAAATATAAACAAGTCAATACAGTAAAGACATAGGCTTGTAAAAAAGCAACTAAGAATTCAAAGCCAATTAAGAGACTGTTTACGATAACAGTTGAAAACCCATAGATACCTAAACTTACTGTAAAAAGAGCAAATACTTTTAGCATAGTATGGCCAGCCATCATATTAGCAAACAAACGAACAGATAAACTAATGGGACGTGATAAGAATGAAATAAGTTCTATGGGAATCAAGAGAGGGGCCATGACAAGGGGGGCGCCTTCAGGTAAGAAAAGTTGAAGAAATTTAATTCCGTGCTTTAAAATGCCGACACCAATCACAACCAGAAAAACAATACAAGCAAGCCCAAATGTTAATATCAATTGGCTGGTAAAGGTAAATCCATAGGGGATCATGCCGAGTAAATTGCCAAACAGTACAAACAAAAAAACAGACAAAACAAACGGAAGATATTTTTTCCCTTTGCCGCCGGTGCTTTCTTCAAGCAAATTTAGAACAAATTCGTAAATAACTTCTGCTACAGACTGTGCGGCACCAGGCACAATTTTCATAGTTCGTGTCCCAAAATATAAAAGCGTGATGATACTTATAAAGGCGATAGCCATAAATAAAGAGGCGTTTGTAAAGGAAATATCAAGCGGACCAATATTTAGAGGGAGATACCGGTGAATTTCAAATTGATGAAGAGGGCTTTCCATGAGGTATCCTTAGTGTCTATTAAAACCATACCCTAGCCTACAAAGGCGGCGGTAAACATTCAAGAGACCTGCGGCAGATCCCAGTATAAACCCAATAATAAGTCCATAGTGTGGGGTTACAAAATGACAGTCAAAAAAATATCCAAGAAGTGTGCCAACAATAATACAAGATAGCATGTCTGTGCTGGCTCTAAAGGCTGTTGCTCCAAAAGAAAGGTCTTTTAACGGTTGTGCAGCCTTCATTTCTTTTTTTATTTTTTGTTCAATTGCTGATTTTTTTTCTTTTATCTTTTGGCTGTTTGTCATTTGTTTTCCCAAAATTTTCTAGACGACCACCTTTTTGAACGAATAGAAGTGCTTCGTCGATATGTTTTTTTAAATCTTTCCAAGGGGTCAGTCCAATAATTTTTTTCTGGCCAATGATACACATGGGGATGGCTTCAATATCATAACGTTTTTCTAGATCCATTCGTTGTTGAATGAGGAATGTTTCAAGTGGTTTATTGTTTTCTGCTTTTTCTATTACCTGTAGCGGAACGCCTTTTCTTACAAGGATTGATTTGAGAGCAGAGAGTGGCTCTTTTTTTAGAAGCCACTGTTCTTGTGATTTAAAGACATTTGTATACATTTTTTGCGGGCTGGGTGCGCCTAAAATAAAGGCAGATGCCTTTAAATCAACGTAGTTGTATGTAAGGGGTAGAATTACAAAGTGTACTTTACCCTTGTTAACATAATGTTGAATAATTTTGGGCACCAACGTTCGGCTAAAGTCTGAACACACATGGCAGGTAGGAGACACCAATTCAATGATGGTGACAGGAGCCTTTGGAGAGCCGAATGAGATAGATGTGTGATAAGTAGGCATTTTCCCATTGGCACAGGAAATAATTGCTACGAAGGTTAATAATATAAAATAATAGGTACGCATTTCATTTCTTTCAGAGAAGCAGTATACCTTAAACAAATTCAAGAGATCAAATGCAGGGTGGATTTCTACCTGCTCAGTTCCTTTTCTAGGGTTGTTTCAATATTGTTGAGCATACGACGAATATACTTGCGATAAGCCCACATGCTTTTTATAAAGCCAACCTTTATAAAAACACTGTCTATATCATTCGTGGCACCTCTGATTGAAAAGTTGCGTCGTAGGATGTTCAGGATATCTTTAAAGTCATCTTGGTTGAATTGACCGTTATCGTCTGTTGCAAATGTTTTGACGTAAGCTTTAAAAAATGGCTCAATCACAATTTTATGCCAATCTGTCATGCCTACATTTCCTTTGCGCACATTTTGATGCTCTGCATTCCTTAGNNTAGGTCAAGTCCTACAGGACGTGGCTTTTTTAGAGAAAAAACAAAAGATTCAGGGTCAATGATAATAATATCATTAAAGCTTCTGAATACATTGTTACTGTGGAAATCACCGTATGTACCATGCGAACGTCCTGTCAGATGACCATTTTTTCGTGTCATGTATTTTTTGTGTAGTTTTGCAATTTTCTCTCCAAGAATGCGCATTGTTGATCTGACTTTATTTTCTTGGGCATGTAGAGGAATTTTGTCTTGTACTTTATCTGATTTTGCTGTGTTAAAGGCTTCTGCAAAATTCTTCAAGACTGTGAAAACACTTTGTCCAGGGGAGAGGGGTAGTACGGAAACAAAGTGGGTTTTTCCTTTGGGTCCTTTGTAGCGAAAGGACAGGACATCAAGGGCAATTGCTGGGAAATCTTTCGGACGCTCAGGGTCTAGTAAGGCATACTTGTTAAGCATGCTGTGTCGCAACTTTAATAAACGCTCTGCTTCTGTATTCCCTCTTTTTAATTGCTTGATCACATATACTTTTTCAATTCTTTCAGGTGCATTAGGTTGCGTGCACTTTGAACTTTCTTTTACCAAGAACAAGCTCAATGTTTGCGAGCTGATGCTGCTTAAGGGCTCAACTTTTAAGCAGTGTCCCACATTCTCTTGGTTTCCAAGCAGCCTTCTTTTTGCAAGTTCACGAATGACGCGACGCGCACCAAGTGTCGTCATTTTTCCATTTTTATGTTCAGTTGCATTAAGTTGGCTGACTGTTTCTGTGCTGCGCACATGGGTCACAATAGCTGAAGCAAGTAGAGAAGGAGCTTCTGGCGTGTACTTTCTATTCACAACATCTCCAATTTCTTCAAGAAGTTTTGGGGTGCAGTGACCTTTCTTTAAGCAGTGAGTGATGGCTTTCCCGTCATGGGTAAAGCGGTGACCTTTTAGATTTTTTTTTGCGATACAACATGTGCAGGCGCTGTCTTGACGGTTATTCCAATAGCGTGGTTTACAACTTGTGCTTTTGGTGAGAGTTTGAATCTGCCCATTAATGTTAACAGTGGCACTGCTGCGATGTAAGAAATTACTTTGTGCGTACTGACTGATTAATAGGCCTAAAATAAAAAGATAGAAAATACGTGTGATCATAAAACCGCCCCCTCACCATCATATAATAGAAAGGTGTGCAGAAAAATTTTTTATTTTTCATGCATTTTGAAGGGTTTTTGATTCGCCTTTTTGAAGGCGTCCCACATATCTGTAGGGCTTGTAATAATTTCATAAAGCTGTGGTGTTTTCACAGGTGTCATTTTTTCTTCGATCATTTTTTCGATCACAGAAAAAAGAGGGTCCCAGAAGTTTTTATGATTCAAAAACACGATAGGCTTTGTATGGAGCCCAATCTGTTTCCATGTGAGAACTTCAGAGACTTCTTCCAAGGTGCCAAATCCACCAGGCAAAATAAGGAATGCATCTGATTCTAAAAACATTTGCATTTTTCTAGCTTGCATGTCTTGGACAATGCGCACTTCATCGGCGGTATGATTAATGCGTTCAATATCTTTTAAATGTTCTGTAATGATACCAAGAACTTCCCCTCCTGCTTCATTACAGCTATGAGAGACGGCTTTCATAAGGCCTGTATCCCCGCCCCCATACGCAAGGCGCTTCTTTTTTTTGGCAATTTCTTTACCTGTACGATCAGCAAGTTCTGTGTAAGATGTTTCAAGCCTTGTGGAGGCGGCGCAGTAGACAGCAATTGATTTTATGGACATGAAAAAACCCCCAGTTACTTAACATACTATTTCATTTTACTAAAAAAATAATCATTTTTTGCAGGGGTCTTNNGATATAGTGTGTGTTTTTTTAAGTCTTTTAGTAGAACCCATTTAAAACGGACACTTTCTTTTTCTGGCTCGGGGGGAAGGCATGGTGGACACAGCTTGGTCGATGTGGCTAGAAAAATGAAATTATATTCATGCGTATGACATATTTTTGATGTTTCTTGCGGGGTATAGCTATGTTCGAAAATACCTAATATATGCTGCACATTGAAATCAAAAGTTGTTTCTTCTTTTAATTCACGGGCAAGGGCGTAGGCGGCACTTTCCCCTTCTTCAATATGGCCGCCGGGTAAGTAAAGGTATGTGCCAAATTTAGGATTCCAACAGAACAGTATGTGTCCATCTTGTATAATAATAGCTCGGGCAAGATTATGAATGGGTGACATTTTCAGATCGCACAAATTTTGACCACTTTAGATTTTTTTCAAGTTTATAAATGACTTTTGTGTCTGGGCAATAACAGAACAAATGAATCCANNCAGAATAGACACAATGTTTTTTTGGGAGGCTTCAATGCATACATTTAAGCGTATAGGTTCATGATAAGGTGTGTGGTCATCTATAAAGAGAGATTGAAGGGGTAGGCCGTGCATAAGATCACTTGCGTTTCCTTGCATAAAGCCTAATTTTCCAGTTAGGTTTTTTGTCACTTTACTGCCCCCGCCAAATGTTACGTTGTCGAGTGTACTAAACAAATATTGAGAATTGATCCAGTGCCCTACAGTTAGTGGGCCAAGCATAATAGATTCTAATACGTTTCCTTTTAAATCTGTCGACCAATCGTAAGAATGCAAAAAAGCACGCCCTTCAAAATCTATATGTTGTACAGAATCTCTTAATCCAATGAAGAAAAAAGCGTTTTTTGCTTGCCCCCATTCGGGCCTTACTTGAGACCAGTCTTCACTTCTTGTTTTTAAGTTGCTGTTATTGTTTAATATTTTCTTTCTAAATGTTCTAACTTTTTCCTCAGCTGCACGAATTTTTGGCCCAAAAAAGGCGGGGGGATCGCCGTGCAAAATGATTGCTTCTTGTGTGGTGTCGTGCAGTGCGCTGAGGAAAAGTGTATTCTTTGAAATGTTTAAAGACTTTTTAACATCTTCATCATTCATAATTTGAGCCATGATTTGTGCACTGTCATTGCCAGGGTTTCCCCCACATGCGCCGCACTGTAAAAATGAATCATACGCATTGTTTTCCGTTTGGCTTCCATGGCCGACAAAAACAACGTATGGGCTTGGGTTTTTTATCCCAACAGTTTTTAGAAAATTTTTTGCTATTTTTGTTTTTTCTTTAAGCGTTAGGCTTGTCAAGTCATAGTCATGGTCTAATATAAAGTGTACTGGGCCTATTACTTTGTCCCGACAAGCTTTAAAAAAACCTGGGAATATATTTTTAAGGAATGTTGCAATACCACAGTAAGGCCCTAAAGCTTCAGCTGTAAAAAATGGTGTCGTAAAGTTGTATTTAAGAGAATGATAAAGTGTCTTAAAAAAAGACTTTTCTCTGTGGGAGTTCCTTCCCTTAATATTTTTTCTTAAAACTTTATACTGTGGTGAAACTATAATAGGACAATTTCTTGAAAGCTCTTGCTCTTGAGTATTGTATATAATGCCTGGAAATCCAAAAAACCCAGCCATACCTAATGTTTGAATGCCCTCTGCTTCTAAAGCGCGACGCATAGGTTCTGAACGTGTATCAATGCAGAAAACAAATTGTGCTTCTGCTTCTTGGTTTATATTTTTTTGTTTTTCTTTACGGTGTATCTGCGGAATAACTTCTTTTTGATATCGAAGTTCATGTTGAGAGATTTTTTTAAGCAACGCACTTTGTGAAGTATTTGATTTGGACTTTAGATTCAAAAATGCTTTTAAGGGTATGTTCATTAAATATGCAATAACAAGTCGAAATGCAGTGAAAGACCAAAGCCAATCGTTTTCAGATTTTTCATTTGTTGGATTCCAATTAAGGTGTTGCACGTAGCTTGCCCAGCCAGGCAAGGTCCCAACTAAGTGATTCANNTCAGTTCTTTTTCTGACACAGAAAACAGGCTTAGTATTTTTTGTGTACATGCTTTAGGAGTGTTTGGTAAGGCGCCTAACCAATCCAACTTATCATGTAAATTTTTGTGTAGCGTTTTATCTAAAACAATAATTTTTTTTGCACGGTCTAAAAAAGGAAAGTTTTGATAGGGGGCAGGAATTTTTCCATGGCCCCGGTCAAAAAGTATTTGGCACAGCTTAATTGTTTGCCGATTATATTCTTGAATTTGTGGAGGGAATTCCTCGTACTTAAAAAATGCGTACCCTTTTAACAAAGCTTCTTCAAATGGGAGGTCTTGAAAGCCCATGAGAGGATTTACAGCGGCAAGTGCTTTGAAAGGAAAACCTGGAGGAATATATGACCAAGTTTTTTTATGCGCAGCTTCTATTTTTTGGAGAGAGAGTGTTGTCATTAATAATGGTAGTCTTGATGTTGTGAAGTTATGGTTTGGGGGTTTGGTTGACCTGAGTTTAGGAAAAACATGTATAGGCGGGGCCATAAGTTGCGATTAATTTTTGTGAGCATATGACTGAAAGTTTTTCCAAGCCATAGAGTAATGAAAACAATCAATATGAAATAGTGAAAACCGTTTAAGGGTTGTGGTGAAGAAAAGGAAATAAAGTGTTCTATAAAATCAACGGTATAACCATAACTTGTTGCAAACAAAATAACGAAACCGAGAGCCTTTAGTACGGCACGAAAAGAAAAAAATGCTAGGCTCGTTAAAGCGGCTTGAGACAAAAAAATAAATACACAGATACATATAAATAAATGGCCGTTTGCAGAAAGAGACTCTTTGCCGACAATTGTCCAGTATAATACTGTTCCTATAAGACCTAAAGTTACTGCAATAAAAAACTGCTTCATATTTGGTGAGGGAAGGGGAAATCTTTTTTGCTTGGAAACTGCGCTGGATGTGAGAAAAAGATGTGCTTTGAAAAGACCATGCCACACAAGATGTGCCACCGCTACGGGAAATAATCCAAGACCGCACTCAACAACCATAAAACCCATTTGTGCGATTGTAGAAAAAGCTAACATTCGTTTTACATCGGTTTGAATTAATTTCCAAAAAGTTCCTGCAATGGCAGTGATGCTGCCACCAATCATTAGAAAATATAAAATACTTTTTTCTTGAATTATAAGGGGGGCAAAGCGTACTAGAAGGAAGCCACCGCCATTGATGATGCCGGCATGCATAAAAGCAGAAACAACGCTGGGAGTATTTAAAGAGCTTTTGAGCCATCCATTAAACGGCACCAATCCAGACTGTGTGAATGTGGTGAGTGTGATCAGTAAAGCGCTTATCAGGGTAATTTTTCTTTGCAAAGGAAAATGAATAATTTCTTGGATAGAAGCCGTTCCTGTTTGATGAAACAAAAGTATAGATGCAAAAAGTAAGAACAAAGCGCCTAAAATGAAGTTTTTTTGTGCAATGCGTCCTGAGGCTTTGGCTGCAGCCCATGCTTTATTGTGCATAATGAGTCGCGCTAAAATTAAGTTGCTAATAAGCCAAAAGCCTACGAAGGTAAAAATATTATCCACAAGTGTGACAGTAATCAAAGTGCAGGTAAGAAAGCCAAGATGAACTAAAACACTTTTTCGTCTGCGGTCTCCAGAAAGATAGTTATTTGTGAACATAAGAACATTCAATGAGACAAATACAATCAAAGAAATCATAATCTTTGACAGCCCATCACAATGTATAAGAAAAAGATCTTCGGAAAAAATCATGTGCGCAATATTGTCTCAATCAATAAATTTTTACTTTTTATGTAAATTGTTTATGCCCGCCTCATGGGATAAAAGCCAGATTTTTCTTCTTTGGGTGCCGGCATATCCACCAATGGAGCCATCGGCTTTAATGACCCGATGACAAGGAACAACGATCGAGATGGGGTTTTTGCTGTTGGCGGTTCCAATGGCACGTGCTCCTTGTTCGCACCCTGCTTTTTGGGCCTGTATTCTATAGCTTGATGTGTGTCCATAAGGGATTTCTCTTAAAGCTTGCCATGCTTTTTTTTGGAACGATGTGCCAGCGGGAGATACGGACACTGTAAAATCTTTAAGGGCTCCTTCAAAGTAGGAGAGCATTTCTTTCTCTAATGTGTTCAAGAGGATGGTTTTTGTGTTTGATAAGGTGTTTATCCAAAGTGGTATATTTTCCTGATCACTGAAATACAGGCCTTTTATATGCGTGTTGTCAGCAACTCCAATCATTTCGCCTAAAGGGGTGTTAAAAAGAAATTTGTTCAAAGACACGTTCGACCTCCTCTGCGTCCCCATAATGAATTTGTTTTAGGTAGTTGTGTATAGCGACTTTTGTAGGCAAGAAAAGGGGGTTTGGCAAAGAATCAAAATCGTACCACTGCCAAGACACACATTTATCGGGCTCTCGAACGGTGGGGATGCCTGACTGCCATTCGCAAGAAAAGCTAATATTTACATAATGTTTGGGTGCAAAAGAACGGATATTTGTAAGAGACACGAACTGTATATTTTTAATTTTAAGCCCGGTTTCTTCAAAAACTTCTCGTGTGGCACATGCTTCAAAACTTTCGAGGTGCTCAAGGTGTCCGCCTGGCAGAGAAAATTCACCTTCACCATGGGCACCCAGGCGCTTTCCAAGAAGAATTTTTCCTTCCTTCAATACGATAATACCAATGCCTGTGCGTGGAATCTTATGTGTTGTCGACATTAATTTGATCACCCTTCTTTAAGTTTTTGTCTGGGGGAAAATAGCAATTTTTTTCAATCACTTCTATTTAAATTTTATTTGTCTATATCACTTCCTGGGGCTGCAGTGGATCCAGCCAAAATGCCGCCGTCTACAACAACTTCAGCTCCGGTCATATAAGAAGACTCATCGCTCGCTAGAAATAAGGCGGTGTACGCTACTTCTTCAGGGGTACCAAAGCGTTTCATGGGTGTGTCTTTCACACACATCTTCATCGCTTCTTCTTTGTTTTCGCCAAGCATGGCATCCCAAAGTGGTGTGAGAATAGCGCCAGGATGAATACTGTTGCATCGAATATTTAATTGCTGTTCTGCGCAATAGAGAGCGACCGTTTTTGTATGATTGCGTATTCCGGCTTTTGAGGATGCATAGGCGGCTGCAGCCGGAATACCAACTAAGCCAGAACGGGAAGACATATTAACAATAGATCCCCTTTTTTTCTTACGCATAGCTTTAATGGCATAACGGCACCCAAAAAACACACTATCTAAGTTAACATGATGAACGGCTTGCCAGTCTTCATAAGATGCTTTTTCAGGGTTTTGGGGGCGGCCTGTATCGATGCCTGTGATTCCTGCATTGTTGACCAGGACATCGATGTGCTCATATTTTTTCGCAAGTTGTTCCCAGCCTGATTCACATGAAACGTCTAATTCAAAAAAATCACACTTTAATTTCTTAGCAAGTGCAGAGCCTAAATCTTTGTTTGTGTCTGTGACGACAACATGTGCACCCTCTTTTGAAAAAAGTTGAGCAATTGCAGCACCAATGCCTTGTGCGGCGCCTGTAATAATGCAAAGTTTGTTCTTTAAGCGCATGCTATTCCTTAATTAAATTTTGTAACGATTTTATGGCTGTAGTATGACACATTGCTTAAGCTGAGGAAATATTCTTTATAAGGTTGTATTTAGCATGTGTTCTTATTGTTGTAGATTGCTTTTTGTGTACAAAATGGATAGAGTTTTCCCATGAAAAATATGGTTAGTGCTTTGTATCCTTATAGGCCGTGTTTGGACAAGATGTGCCTTATGCAAGCTGAACGTTGTTTGTGAAAAGGGTGCTATTGTGTGTGGAATTGCTGGATTTATTCATAGAGAGCGTGGCAAGGGCGGATGCCTTCAAGAAATGGCCAATGCTATTCGGCGTCGTGGTCCAGATGATGTGGGTGTTTTTGAAGAACCGTACGATAACGGGCATTATATAGGGCTTTGTCATCGACGTTTATCTATTATTGATTTGTCGTCTAACGGGCATCAGCCCATGATGGATAAAGAGCGCCGTATTGTTGTTGTCTTTAATGGTGAAATTTATAATTTTCGTACCATTCGGAAAGAGCTTCAAAACAAAGGGTGCTCTTTCAGTTCTGATTCGGATACAGAAGTTTTAATATATGCCTATAAAGTGTGGGGTATTGACTTTGTGCACAAGCTCAATGGCATGTTTTCAATAGCGCTTTATGACCGGTCTACAAAAGATTTCTATCTGATACGAGATCGTATGGGTGTTAAGCCTCTCTATTACACGCTTAGCTCAGCGGGTCTTGTTTTCGGCTCAGAGCTTAAGTCTCTGTGTCCCCATCCTGGATTTGAAAAGAAAATAGACCGACACGGCCTTTCTTTATTTTTGTTCCATGGATATATCGCAGCACCTCATACAATTTTTGAGAATACATATAAATTGAAGCCGGGCACCTACCTTCATTTTAAAAATGGCTGTTCTGAAATAAAAAAGTATTGGTCAATTGAAGAGGTCTATCAAAATAGCCATTTAAAAAATGGCGGATGTTTATCAGAAGAAGATTGGGTTGAAAAAATTTCATCACATCTTGAGGAAACCATAGAAAGTCGATTAATTAGCGATGTGCCGATTGGTTGTTTTTTAAGTGGTGGTGTTGATTCTTCCTTAGTTGCGGCTATCATGCAAAAGGTATCTTCAGAGAAAATAAAGACTTTCACAATTGGATTTCATGAGCCTTCTTTTAATGAAGCTGATTACGCAAAAGACATTGCGGACCGTCTGGGTACAGACCATCATGAAGCATATTTTTCCATGGAAGATGCCAAAAACTTTGTCCCACGACTTCCTTCTTTTTATGATGAGCCGTTTGCAGATTCATCCCAACTACCCATGCTTATGCTGAGCCAATTTGCGCGACAATATGTAACGGTTGCATTGTCGGGTGATGGAGGGGATGAACTTTTTTGTGGATATGATCGATACGCTGATGTTTTGAAATTAGAAAGACTTTCTATGTTGTCGCGTGTGGGTCGTTACGTGCCTTTTCTTGAGTCTTTTTCTCGGCGTGTGTTTTCAAATAGCAAGGTTGGCCAATTCTTTGAATTAACCAATGATATGACTATCATTAACTCTGCGTATCTTAATTATTTGAAGAAATCTTCCCTGATCAAAGATTACGTGCCTGTTTTTGATCGGGGATATTGTGTGGAAGAGAAGATGCCAAAGCATATACAGGAAAGATATATGTTGCTTGATTTGCAGACATACTTGCCTGACGATATTTTGACGAAGGTTGACCGTGCATCGATGGCTTTTTCTTTAGAGGCACGAGTGCCCTTTATAGATGATCACACATTTGTTGAAATGTCTTTTGATGTTCCCCTTGATTTAAAGTATAAAGAGGGTGAAAAGAAATATCTTTTGAAAAAGGTTTTAGAGCGCTATGTGCCTCGATCGTTTTTCGATCGCCCTAAAAAGGGGTTTGGGGTGCCAGTCAATCAGTGGCTGCGATCTGGTCTTAGTCACTTGGTAGACGATGCGCTAGATCCATCCTACGTGCGTGACCAAAACATATTTTCTGAAAGAGAAATATGTTTGTTGAAAGATAGATTTAATTCAAGTGCACCACACATAGCGCCAACATCTTTTTGGGACCACATAAAAAGAGATGGAGTTGTTGATAGAACTGTTTGGTATATGATGGTTTTCCAAATGTGGTACAGAGAATTTATGGAGTTTAAAGGAGCATAGGATGTCATCCATTAAAGTTTCAGTTATCGGTTGTGGGCATTGGGGTAAGAACCTTGTGCGTAACTATGCAGAAATAGATGCACTGTTTTCTGTTTCAGACCTTGATGCTGACCTTGCCAAAAAGGCGTCAGATACGTATGGGGTGCCACACCTTTCGTTTGAGGAAGTGCTGAAAAGTGATGTGACAGGTGTTGTGATTGCGGCGCCTGCAGCCCAACATTATCGGCTTGCAAAACAGNNCGCTGGAAAACACGTGTTTGTTGAGAAGCCGATAGCGCTTGATATTGGGCAAGCGGAAGAATTGTGTTCTTTGGCGCAAACTTTAAATCAAACTCTTATGGTGGGGCATATTTTGCAATACCACTCTGCCTTTATTACGCTTAAGAAGCTGATCAAAGAAGGTGCTTTGGGTAAGATTCGGTATGTCTATTCAAATCGTTTAAATTTGGGCAAGTTTAGGGATGAAGAAAATATTTTGTGGAGTTTTGCGCCCCATGACATTTCTATGATTTTGGGTTTGGCTAATGAATTGCCTGAATCTGTATATGCGACAGGACTTTGTCATTTGAATCCTAATATTCATGATGTTACGACGACACATCTAGAATTTAAAAGCGGGTTGAAAGGGCACATTTTTGTGTCGTGGTTGCATCCATTCAAAGAGCAAAAGTTGATTGTTGTGGGCGATAATGGCATGGCTGTTTTTGATGATAGTCAAGATTGGGATAAAAAGCTTTGCACGTATTCTCACCAAATTAAGTGGTTAAACGGGCTCCCATATCCAGAAAAAGCTGATCCAAAATCTGTGCCTTTAGAAGTTTCAGAGCCACTTAGAAATGAATGCGAACATTTCTTGGCTGCAATCCGGTCAAAAAAGACACCAGTCACAGATGGGTTTGAAGGTGTTCGTGTTTTGAAAGTGTTGCAAGCCGCACAAGATTCTCTGCAATCTGGCCAGAAAAAAAAATTAAAAAATAAATTGGGAGATGGCAAATTTTTTGTGCACGATACAGCAATTGTTGATGAAACGGCTTCTATTGGAAAAGGTGCAAAAATTTGGCAGTTTTCTCATGTAATGGGTAAGGCGCACGTAGGTGAGGATTGTATTATTGGGCAGAATGTAATGATTGGTCCGGATGTGCAGATTGGCAAAAAGTGTAAAGTTCAAAACAATGTGAGTATTTACAAAGGGGTGACCCTGGAAGAGGGTGTTTTTTGTGGCCCTTCGTGTGTGTTTACAAATGTACATAACCCCCGTGCGGAAGTAGAGCGCAAAGACGAATTTCGAAAAACCCACGTTGAGCGCGGCGTTACCATTGGGGCCAATGCAACCATTGTTTGTGGCAATACATTGGGGGCTTATAGCTTGATCGGTGCGGGTGCTGTTGTAACAAAAGACGTAAAACCCCACGCTGTTATGGCAGGAAACCCTGCAAAGCAAATGGGATGGGTTAGCCATGCCGGTGAAATATTGAAAGATGATTTAAAATGTCCCCGCGAACATCGCCTTTATAAGGTGGATGGAAAAGGGTTTCTTATTGAGATCGCAAATTCCCAGATAAAAAAGAAAAGCTAGCAAAATGACATATTCTTCTATTCCTTTTATTGACCTTGTAGCGCAGCAAGAAAAAATACGCACCAATCTTGAAAAAGCAATTCTCAAAGTTTTAGATCATGGCCAGTATATTATGGGCCCTGAGGTTAAAGAGTTTGAACAAGCGCTTGGCAATTTTTGTGGGGCCAAGCATGTTATTTCTTGTTCGAATGGTACCGATGCTTTGGCCATGGGGTTAATGGCTTACGGTGTGGGGCCAGGAGATGCCATTTTTGTCCCGTCGTTTACCTTTGCAGCAACGGCTGAAGTTGTAGCGTGGTGTGGTGCGACCCCCATATTTATTGATTCTTTAGATACAACTTTTAATATGGATCCTAAAAGCCTTGAAGAAGGTATCCAAAAGGCAAAAAAAGAGGGCCTTTCTCCAAAAGGTGTGGTGCCGGTTGACTTGTTTGGCTTGCCTGCAGACTATGATGCAATTTTACGTATTGCAGAAAAAAATAATCTGTGGATGATGTGTGATGCAGCGCAAAGCTTTGGGGCTTCTTATAAAGAAAAGAAAGTTGGGACAATTGGTAATTTAACGACGACCAGTTTTTTTCCGGCCAAACCCTTGGGGTGTTACGGTGATGGGGGGGCTGTTTTTACAGATGATGCCGCATTGGCAGGGAAACTGCGTTCGATTCGTGTGCATGGTAAGGGTTCTGATAAGTATGATAATGTGTGCATCGGTTTGAACGGACGGCTTGATACATTGCAGGCGGCCATTCTTTTAGAAAAGCTTAGGATTTTCCCAGATGAGCTGCGGGCACGACAAGAGACGGCTGATTTTTACACAGAGCATCTAAAAGATTGTGTTCAGGTGCCCCATTTGCCATCGGGGTCTACGTCTGCTTGGGCGCAATATACAGTTATTTTACCGGATCATGTTGATCGAGGTGAATTGATGCACCAGTTGAAAGAAGAAGGTGTGCCAACAGTTGTGTACTACGTGAAACCACTTCATCTTCAAACGGCATATCAGAATTTCCCAACAGCAACGGGTGGTGCGCTACCTGTAAGTGAGCGGCTGAGTCGTAGAGTCTTAAGCTTACCCATGAGTGGATATGTGTCCAAGGCTGCGCGTGAGAGAGGGACTGAGAGTTTAAAGGGCGCTTTAGGGAAGCTCTAAAAATGAAAAAATTTTTTACTAAACTTTTCAAGTCTTCAAGAAAACCTAATAAAACAGACAAGCTAAACGTGTGCTTAATTTATACCTATCATCCTAACCCTCCACAAACCGTGATAGATAGCTTGAATGCTTTCAAACAGTATTCATCTCATAACATTATTCCTGTTGCGTATAATGATGAAGGGAAATTTAAAATTTTAGAATCGTATGATGTTTTAGTTTTTCACTATTATGGGCAAGTATATAGAAGATTTTCATCCTTTTTCCTAAAAAAAATAAACAAATTTAAAGGGTTGAAGGTTTTCTTTGCTCAGGATGAATACGATCTCTTGCAGATGAACAGGGAGAAGTATGGGGTTGCCGGTGCGGACATCCTGTATAGTGTTTATTCGGAAGACGAGAGGATTCAAAATAAGCTTTACCCTAAGGGAATTCTACCCAGTGTGCAGATAGAAAAATATCTCACAGGGTATGTTCCGAAACTTAATCAAACACCTGTTCAAATTTCTCAAAGGAAATGCTTTTGTTTTTATCGAGGTAATTCCTTAGGAATGGCTTATGGTTCTCTTGGCTATGAAAAGATAGAAATTGGGAAAAGAATGAAGAAAGCTTTGTCTGGTGCTGGAATGGAGTTAGACATTGAAGTTTGTATAGAAAAACAAATATATGGGCCTGTTTACTTGCAGAGAATGGGTGAAGCAAAAACAACGCTTCTAACAGAGAGTGGGTCAAGTATTTTGGACTGTGACTTTGATCAACGGCTTAATATAATTAATGAAATAAAACAAAACCCTGGTCTAGATTTTTCTTATTTTAAAGAAAAGTATGCAGATTTTTTTCAGAAAGAAGATGCAGATATTAATGGTGTTATTGCGCCAAAAGCTTTTGAGGCAATCGCTTGTAAAACTGCAATTATTGCATATGAGGGTAAATATTCTAGAGTTTTAAAGCCCGACGTACACTATATTTCTTTAAAAAAAGATTGGAGCAATATGGCAGATGTAATTGAAAAAATGCAAGATGACAAATTTCTTCAAAGCATGGTTGATGCTGCTTATAGAGATGTTGTTCTGTCAGGTAAGTTTTCCTATCAAAGGTTTGTAGAAAATTTTGATAAGGTTGTGCTAAACGCTTACCGGAAAAAAAACGGAGCTATTCATTGAAAATATGTGTTTTATGTTCTCACGTGCCTGAACAAGATCCAAGAGTTGGACTGGTTGTTGACAGTCTATCCAAAGCCACATCTAAAAAAGTTGAACTTCTTTTTCCTTCTCCCTCAAAAACGAAAAAGAAGTATTGGAAAGCATTTTATTTTTTTATTGTTGATGGGATGTCAAAAATTTCTTTTTTTAAAAAAAGGAAAGCATTTTTAAAAGTTTTTTTGCGCCCCATTAGGCGATTGGTGAAAATAGGTTGCTTGCCTTTTGGGTTTGTGTTTCTTAAGGTATTGTTTTATTTCAACTCTTTGTTGAAAAAGTTTTTATGTTATTTCTGCCCTTCTCGGACTAAGGACCTTGTGTGGATTTTCTTGTTCATGAAAGATATTAAGAAAGAGCTAGCTCCCAAAATTCCTATGGGGACAAATTTAATTTATGCGAATGATTTAGAAACTTTACCTGCAGCAGTTGCCTATAAAAAACGGTTCCCAGAAACAAAAATTATATATGATTGCCATGAATTTTATCCCTACTCGCACACAACCCCTCCTTTTTGGTATTCTGGAATTTTAAAACTATTTGAAAAGTGGCACATAGAATGGGTTGATCGCATGATTTCTGTTAGCCCANNAGCCCACCCCTTTGTCAAAAAATAAAGGAAACTTATGGAAAGAAAGTTTATCCGATCGTCAATGCAGAGCCTTATTTTGAGAGGAAAAAGACTGGATTATCTTCTTTTCTCAACAAAGAAAAAGTAAACTTTATTTTTCAAGGTCGCTTTAGTCCCCAAAGAGGACTTGAAGAATTTCTAGAAGCATGGGAGCTTGTTTCTCCTAAAAATGCATGTCTTTACATTAGAGGTGCGGGGAGAGGAAGCGATAGGCAAAAGATCTTGGCACAGGTAAGAAGCTATAGAAGTTTTAATTTAAGCCTTTTTTTTCTTGAGCCTGTTTCTGAAGAAGACCTTGTCAATGAACTGTTGCATTTTGACGTGGGCTTAATTCCTTATAAACCTATTGATTTTAATTATAAATACTGTTGTCCAAATAAGATGAACCAATATATGCATGCGGGCCTCGCATTGATTAGTGCCAACACTGTATTTGTTTCAGAAACAATAGAGAAACATAAGCTAGGTAAAGTGTATGATGCTGACAATGTTGAGTCAATTGTAGAAGCTATTAAGGCTTTTTGTGAAGATCCAAAATTTTTAGATGCTTCTAAAAAAGCTGCTCTTTCCACAGCAAAAAACATATTTAACTGGCAAGAAGAAGAAAAAAAACTTTTAGCAATTGTGCAGGAAATGTTTTGATTTCCGGTGTTTTTCCTTAAAACTGGGGACTTTATTAATTGAAATATCTTAAAATAATAAAATTTAGACTTACATTTCTTCTATATGTCCTTAAGGAATTCTTTAACATTTTTCTTCGACTCCTATCTATTTGTTTTTGTGAAAAAAAAAGAGCCTTATTCCCATTTATTTTTCCTAAGATAAATCAAGAAATAAATCGTTTTTTTGGTGGTGATGTTCATCTATGTGAAGAAAGGCAACGGCACTATGATTTATTGATTTCTAGAATAAAAAGACGCCTTTTCAAAGAAAAAGATGGACAAGTTAAAGTTGTTTTTTTAGTGCATGATCAAACATTTTGGGCATATGACTTTCTATACGAAAAATTAAAAGAAAATAAATATTTTGATGTGGAAATTGTTTGCTTGCCTTTTGCGCCACAAAAACCAAATTTGCGGGATGACTCAGATTGTGTTCAGCGCTATCAAAACACGCTCAATTTTTTTCACAATAAGAAGTTTAATCCAAAGGGTCTTTATGGGATTGAGGATGACGAGTGGATACCTCTTAAAAGCTTCAAGGCAGATTTTCTAATTTACACTATTTGTCAGGGTGGTTTTTCAGAGTATGAGCCACAAGAAACAGGTAAATATTGTCTGCCACTTTACATTCCCTACGGTATCATGGCGGCAGCAAATAGAAGTGCTTTTCCATTTGAAAAATTTCAATTTAATAAAGAAGAGCATAATTTCATGTACAAAGTTCTTCTGGAAACACCTATACACATGAAATTAAAAAAGCAATTTTGTGATTTAGGGGATAGAAACTCTGTTGTTGTAGGTAACCCGAAATTGGATGTTTATCGCCATAAAAACATTCAAGACCCATGGTTAAAGCATGCCAAAAAGGAATACAAAAAAAGAATTATTTGGGCTCCCCATTTTACAATAGATAAAATTATGAATCCATCTGTGTTTTATCTTGGGGCTGTTTTTTCGACGTTTGACAAGAATTATATTTTTTTCAAAAACTATATTCAGCAACAAAAAGATATTCTTTTTTGCATAAAACCACATCCTAATTTAGTAAGAGCACTTACTAGCACGGGCTTTATGACTAAGGAAAAATACGATGAGTATATGGCAGACATTATGTCATTTGATAATGCGTTTTTATTCGATGGGGGAAGTTATGTAGACTATTTTATACATTCTGACGCTATGATAACGGATAGTGTTTCTTTTCTTTCAGAATATTTACCGTCAAACAAGCCTTTGTTGTTTTTGGAGAATGACTGGCATGCTTTTAATGGCTTTGGAAAAATAGTTATGCAAGCTTATGAAAAATGCCCGGGTGATGATTTTTTATCAATCAAAAAATTTGTTGAGGAAACAGTTGTAAAAGGGGCTGATAAAAATAAACAAAAAAGGCAAAATGTTTTAAAAGAAACTTGTCTTTTTCCTTGTAAAACAGCTAGTGAAGCAATTGAGAATGTGATAGAAGAGGCCCTTAATTTAAAAAGTAGTAAATAATTTTTTTGGGAAATTAGCTGATGCTTAATTTTTTTTATAGAGTAAAGAACCACTGTTTTTCTAAAGTGGAGAAAATGGTTTCTTCTTTGCTTAAAAGGAAACCTTCGTGGAAACATATCAAACAATACAATCACGCTGAAGCTTATCCTGACAGATATAGAAATATAATGATCGCTCTTAAAAAGGATTTTTTTCCAGTTCTTAAGAATAAAGAAAATGCAGAAGTACTGGATCTTGGATGTGCTAATGGGTGGTTTGATTTTGAAATATGTCCTTATGTAAAAAAAATAGATGCTTATGATTTGTCCCCGCATCTTATAAAAACTGCAAAACGGCAATCTAAAGAAAAAGGCATTCAAAACATTTCTTTTTTTACTCAGGATATTGCGTCGATATCTATTAAAAAGGAATATGATGCTGTGCTTTGTATGGGGTTATTTACATGTATTGTGGATGAGGTAGTGTTTCTATCAACGCTAAAAAAAGTTCATAGCTGCCTTCGGGCTGGGGGTATATACTTTTGCAAAGACTCTCTAAACAAGAATATCACTTCAAAAAGAGACCAAGGTGGATATTTTCATATATATAGAAAAGAGTCTGAATATGTTAAAGCAATTGAGATGGTGGGGTTTGAGCTTTTATTTATGAGGCAGCTTTCTGACACCATTTTTGAGCAAGGTATGTTCTCAGGTTCGTATGTTTTTAGGAAGATTTAAGTCATGAAAAAATTTATAGAGAAAAAAAACACTAAGATTGATTACAAGTCGGTTGAAAAAGTTTTTGATAGTCGTTTAAAAAAAACAAAAAATCCTATTTCTGCTGTTATGTTGCAAAATGACGAAAAAAATAAAATTCCTGAACAAAGAAATAGTTATGAATCTTCTTTTGTGATGCAGAAAATTTCTCCCATGGATATGGATGGTGCGTTTGTTTTAGATGTGGGGTGTGGTTCTGGTCGCGTGGCCTCTATTTTGCCAGATAGTATTGGTGGCTATTTTGGTTTTGATGCTTCTCAATCATTGATTGAGAATGCAAAAAAAATATTTTCTTCTGAAAAATTTTCATTTTCTCATATGGGTGTTGAGGAATTTCTATCTGCAAATGTTTTAGATGTGTCTGTTGATATAGCATTTATTGTTGGATTTTCAATTTATATAAACGACGAAGACTTAGTAAATTTATATTGTTACATTGCTGAGAAGATGACAGAAACAAGAGATACTTATATTTATGTCCGCGAAAGTCTTTCTAGGGAACCGCATCGATTAACGTTAAAAGATCATTATTCACAGGAACTTGACATGCACTATAGTGCAATTTACAGAACGGACTCTGAATATAAACAGCTTTTTAAGCCATTTTTTGATGCAGGTTTTCAACTTGTTCAGGAAAGCTTTTTCCCCGACGAGTTGCAAAATAGAACAGAGACAGGTCTCAAGTACTACCTTTTTAAGAGAATAGAGCAGTGAAAACAGCCTTTTTATTTGACTTAGATGGCACGATTACGCGTCAAGAGCTTCTCCCCATTATTGCGAGAGAAGGTGGTCTCGAGCAAGAGATAGCAGTGCTGACGAAAGCAACGGTTTCTGGAGTATTGCCTTTTGAGGGATCTTTTAAGCTTCGCGTTAAATTATTATCTGATTTAAACCACAACAAGATTAACGGTATTTTAGAAAATGCTGACCTCTATGATGAGGTTTGTCAGTTCATTCGACATAATATTGATAACAGTTTTATTGTTACTGGAAATTTAAGTGTATGGATATCTGGCTTAGCAAAGCGCATTGGGTGTGAATGTTTTTGTGCAGAAGCAGAAATTTTGGATGAAAAAATTTCTTCAATAAAAAAACTTTTGGATAAAGGTTCTATTCCCCAAATTTTAAGGCGGCGAGGGTATGATCGTATTGTCGCTGTTGGGGAAGGAATGAACGATGTGCCAATGTTTTTGAATGCAGATATTGGCATTGCTTATGGTGCAACCCATCAGCCCGCATCGAGCGTGATGGATGTTGCAAACTATGTTGTTTTTCATGAGAGAGGTTTATGCAACCTATTAAACACGCTGTCATCTTANNCTTAGCTGCCGGTCTTGGATCTCGTTTAGGGTTAGATCTTCCAAAGTGTCTGGTGGAGATTCATGGTAAAAAACTGATCGAATATCAGCTAAACCTGCTTAGTGAAATTCCGAATGTATATATTGTCGTTGGGTTCAAAGAAAAAGAAGTTATGGAGGTGGCAAAAAAAGTAAGGCCTGATGTGATTTTTGTCAGAAACCCACGCTATAAAGATACAACAAATTCCTACAGTGCCAGTCTTGCAACTGAGTTTATAAACGCCCCATTCATATTAATGGATGGTGATATTTTGATGCGTCAAAGTTGTTTTAAGGGATTTTATGAAGCTGCGTGCACCTTTCAGGAAAATTTGGTGTGTGTTACAAAAACACAAACGGAAGAAGCCGTTTTTGTGGAACTTGATCAAAATGATTATTGTATCAAGTTTGAAACAGAGAATCGCCATGACTATGAGTGGTCTGGTCTTTCCTTTCTTGAGAAAAACTATTTTTTTAAAGATGTGCCAGGTTTTGTATATAAGTCATTTTTGGATCATTTGCCTATTAAAGGTTATAAGATAGACATTTTTGAGATTGATACGCAGAACGATCTGGATTTTGTTTTAAAAAATTTTAAAGAGTAGTTTTAGAAAGTTTTCAATGTGCGGTATATTTGGAATTGTAAGCTCTCACCAGGCTAGAAAACCTCGAAAGAATTTATTAGAGCATCGAGGACCAGATGCTTTTGGGGAATGGTGGTCCTCAGATAAGAAGGTTTATTTTGCCCATAGCCGCTTGAGTATTATTGATGTGCGTGCATGCGCCAATCAGCCCATGGTGGGGCCAAGTGGGGCTGTGCTTATTTTTAATGGTGAAATTTACAATCACCAAGATATCCGTACAAATCATCTTTCAGATTATGCATTTAAAACAGCTTCGGATACAGAGGTGATTCTGGGGCTTTATGAAAAGTACGGCATTGAATGCCTTGACTACTTAAGAGGTATGTTCGCCTTTGCCTTATGGGATCCATCTAAGAACCGTTTGTTTTGCGGGCGTGATCGCTTTGGTATCAAGCCATTTTATTTCACAAAAGGGAATCAAGGTTTTGTTTTTGCTTCTGAAATGAAAGCATTGTTACCTTATGTAGAATCGATTCGTACTAATCAAGAAATATTGCCTGAGTATTTAACCATGCAGTATACGATTGGAGAACAAACCCTGTTTGAGGGCATTCATACTTTGATGCCTGGCCACTTTCTTTTGTTTGAAAGTGGTATGGTGCAGATCAAAAAGTATTGGGATGTGAATTATGATATAGACCATACCAGCCCGGCATCGTACTTTACAGATAAACTGGAACATTTGCTTCATGATTCTGTGAACTATCATTTGGTGAGTGATGTGCCGGTGGGTAGTTACTTAAGTGGCGGTATTGATTCTTCATTGATGACTGTATTGGCCCACAAAAAAAACAAAGATTTTTATGGTGCATTCCATGGCCGTTTTATGGAATACCCTGGTTATGATGAAAGCGCATACTCACAGGAAGCAGTGCAGAAAACAGGGAAACCGCTTTATGTGGCAGATATTACATCACAAGACTTTTCAGATAATATTGAGAAAGTAATATATCACCTTGATACTCCTGTGGCTGGGCCAGGGTCTTTTCCCCAGTATATGGTTTCAAAACTTGCAGGGCAGCACGTGAAAGTTGTGCTTGGTGGGCAAGGGGGCGATGAAATTTTCGGAGGCTATGCACGATATGTGATTGCGTATTTTGAGCAAAGTATTCGTGCTGCAATTGAGGGCACATATAAAAATGGTAACTTTATTGTGACACCTGAATCCATTATTCCAAACTTAACACTGCTTCAAGAATACAAGCCATTGATTCGTCAATTTTGGAAAGAGGGGCTGTTTGGGCCTATTGATGAACGCTATTTCAGGCTGATTGACCGATCCTCTGATACGAAAAACGAAATTGATTGGGGCTTGTTTGACAAAGAGTCTGTGATGCAAAGATTTAAAGGCATTTTCAATGACGGCGAGCGCGTTAAGAAAGAGGCCTATTTTGATAAAATGACGCATTTTGATTTCAAATGTCTTTTGCCAGCCTTGCTACACGTCGAAGACCGGATGAGCATGGCACATGGTGTTGAATCGCGCGTTCCGTTCTTAGACCACCCTTTGATTGAATTTGCAGCGACAATACCAGCAAATATTAAGTTCCCGGGGGGGCGCATGAAAGCCCTTCTAAAGGATGTGTTTAGAAATGAAATCCCTGACAAAATTTTAAATAGAAGAGACAAAATGGGATTTCCTGTGCCATTAAAAGAATGGTTTGCTGGACCTTTGAAAGAATTTGTGTATGATGTATTCTCATCCCAGGCTGCTAAAACGCGTGGATTTTATGATCCACTGAAGGTGATAGAGAATTTAGATAACTCTTCGCAGTTTTCACGGAAGGTATGGGGGTTATTATCATTAGAGTTGTGGCATCGTATGTTCCATGACAACGAAACAGAGTATAAAAAACTTGTTTCATCGTAGTTATATTGAGGAGAAAAAATGAAAGTTTTTATTACCGGCGGATCAGGGTTTATTGGATCTCACTTGGCAGATAGATTATTAGCCCGAGGAGACCAGGTTCTTGTTATTGATAACTTTTCAACGGGACGTCGTGATAACTTAAAACCCCATGATAATTTAGAAGTTGTAGAAGATAGCATCACAAATGAACCTCTTATGCACAAACTTATGTCAGAGTTTAAGCCTGACATTGTTGTTCATGCGGCAGCTTCTTATAAAGATCCGAACAATTGGGTTGAAGATTCAAAAACAAATACTATGGGTACCGCCATTGTTTGCCAAGCGATGGAAAAAGCAGGCGTTAAGCGTATGATTTATTTCCAAACGGCCCTATGCTATGGCTTAAAGCCTTTGGAACAGCCGATCACTCTTGATCATCCAATTTTACCCCGTGGATCTAGCTACGCAATCAGTAAAACAGCGGGCGAAGACTATGTGCATCTTTCAGGACTAGACTATGTGACCTTCCGTTTGGCAAATGCCTATGGTCCGCGCAATATCAGTGGCCCTTTGCCAACCTTTTACAAGCGCCTTACAAGCAACCAAAAATGCTTCGTGATGGATACGCGTCGTGACTTTGTTTACATTAATGACATGATCGAATGTATTATGCACGCGGTTGATGGAAAGGGCAAAGGAACGTACCACATTTCTTCTGGATCTGACTATTCCATTAAGGAATTATTTGATGCAACAACGAAAGCTTTGGGTATGGAAATTAATGTTGAAGTGCGTGAGCGCCAACCAGACGATGTGTACTCTATTTTGCTTGACCCATCTCGTACTGTGAACGAGTTTGGGTGGAAGGTTGAAACGCCTTTGGAAGAAGGTGTAGACAAAACTATTTCTTACTACAAAGAGTATGGCATTGAAGAAACCTTTACGCATTTGAAAGAGACGAATTAAAGTTAACAGTTTTTTGGTAAGCAGATATAAACGTAATGTTTTCTAAACAAAGAATATTGGTAGTAGGTGGTGCTGGATTTGTTGGCAGCAACCTTTGTTTCCGCTTACTTGATGAAGGGGCTTCAGTTGTTACGGTTGTCGATAATCTAATGTCTGCAGAGGCTGACAACCTGCCTCGGGATAAACGCCTTTGCTTTATTAAAGGGTCGATTGCAGATGACCGGGTGTTGCAAAAAACGGGCACTGATTATGATTATGTTTTCCACTTGGCCACATATCATGGCAACCAATCAAGTATTGCTGATCCTATTGCGGATCATGATAACAATACGATTACAACTCTTAAACTGTGTGAGCATTTTAAGGGTGTGCCTATTAAAAAGTTTGTCTATGCATCAGCAGGGTGCACTGTGGCTAAAAAAACATATGATGATGTAGATGCCACAGATGAAGATGCAGAAGTGTCTCTTTATCACGACAGTCCCTATCAGTTTTCAAAAATATTTGGTGAATTTTACGGCAACTATTACTGGATGAAATTTGAGTTACCCTTTGTCAAAGCGCGGTTCCAGAATGTGTATGGACCGCGGGAAATTTTAGGCGCTGGCCAATGGCGCCACACTCCAGCAACTGTTTGGAGAAATGTAACGCCTACTTTTATTTGGAAATCTTTACAGGGAGAAGCTTTGCCATTGGAAAATGGGGGGCAAGCATCTAGAGACTTTATTTATGTTGATGATATTGTTGAGGGACTTGTGTGCTGTGCCTTAGAAGGAAAAGCGGGCGATGTATATAACTTGGCATCAGGTGTGGAAACAACAATTAAGGAATTGGCGTTAACGATTAATGAGCTTACCCATAACAAAACACCTGTTGCTCTTTCTCCTGCGCGTCCGTGGGATCGGTCTGGAAAAAGATTTGGTTCAACAGAAAAAGCAGAAAGAGACATTGGATTTAAAGCAAAAATGTCTTTGAAAGATGGGTTGGAAAAAACCATCAAGTGGACACAAGAAAACAAATCTTTCATCACATATAACATACAAAAACATGCTTATTTTATGGACGAGTCGTCTTAAGAAGAATCCTATGTTTTGTTGGATTGCTTCTAGACTGGAACAAATTTATCAAAGCACCACTATTCCCCTGTTTACCCAAAAAAAACGCGATAAAAGCCGTTCGCATAGCATAGACTTTTTACGTTTTTTGTTAGCGTTTTGGGTGTTGCTTGCACACATGGTCCCATGGTTTTTATATACAAATGAAACAAGCAATAGAGGCGTGTCAAAGGTATTTTTTATTCTTAATTTAGCATTTGTTAAAGGTTTTCAAAAGTATGGAGAAACACACCCTGCTGTTCTAGGTTTTATTTTTTTAAGTGGTTACTGCGTTCATCGAAATGGCTTTCGTTTTGGTTTGCCCAGCTCCTTCAAAAGATTTTTTGTACGGCGTGCTTTTCGCATTTTACCACTTTACTGGTTAGGTATTCTGACGGGCGTATTTCTTTTCTTTAAAAGTTTTGCACTGTCACCACTTAAAGCAGCGGCTTTATTAGGCACATCTTCTATAGGAATTCTTCCTATTTTGGTAAAGTTTTTCGGGATATCTAGTTTTATTCCCTCGCTCTTCAAAGTTTCCTATCAGGGCAATGGTATTTTGACAACGGTCATGGTTGAAATTTGGCTTTATATTGCGTACGGATTAATTTATTTCCTTTGTTTAAGAAAAGTTCCATTAAAAAAAATTGTGCTTACCCTTGGTATTGTGTGGGCGCTTTCTTTTTTTCTTGTTCTTGTATACCCTGCTTATCGAGGATGGTGGCATAATGGCTCTTTTGTTTCTTTCTCGATTTACTGGTGGTTAGGTGCTTATTTTGTTGAGTTTAAAGAGAAAAGAAATTTCTTTATTAAAAAGTTTATCGTTTTAGCTTCTCTTTGTGTGACGTTAAGTCCATTTATTAAACTATTCATTTTTTCTGAACTTAAAAAAATTTCTGTTGTGTATTTGATTGGCCTTTTAATTTTGAAGATAGAAAGTAGGAAGCGTGATATTCCGTCGGCTTTAGGGAGTGTAGGCAATATTAGCTATTCGTTATACGCCCTTCATGGACCAATTATTGTGTATTGTTTTTTGATAGGACTTAACTTTTTTTCTACGTTAACCCTTTTATTTTTTATTGTTTTTTTTGTCTACACTTTTTTTGAGGCGCCGTTGATGAGCTTTGGGAAAATGAAAGTGTTACAAAGCGGGTAAAAGATACCTTGTCTTCGTTTTTTATGATGATTGGAGCTGCTTCTATATCCATGAAGATTTTTTATTAATATACTTAGAGATGTGGATGGAGATGAATAGGTTGCCAAAAAGATTTAAGGCCAAGCTTGATAAAGGACTGAATAATTTTAGTAGAGAATTTTTATACTATTTAACTTTTGATAATCGAGGTGTTTCTTTACATGATGGTCATGTGGTAGGCATTGGCGGTTGTTATTCGGAAAAGCATGACTAAACATAAAATCATCACTGTTATTGGGGCGCGACCCCAGTTTATTAAAGCAGCAACACTTTCAAGGGCATTTGCACAGCACGATGATTTGGAAGAAATTATTGTGCATACTGGCCAACATCATGATGCGGACATGTCGGATGTTTTTTTCCAAGAACTGGAAATTCCCAAGCCCCGCTATAAACTTAATATCAATGGTTTATCCCATGGGGCGATGACAGGGCGCATGCTTGAACAGATAGATGAAATTTTATTGACAGAGAAACCGTCGGCTGTTCTTGTGTATGGCGATACAAACTCGACGCTTGCAGGGGCGCTATCTGCAGCAAAGTTACATATTCCTGTGTATCATGTAGAAGCGGGGCTTCGTTCGTTTAATCGACAAATGCCAGAAGAAATCAATCGTATTCTAACAGATCACGTAAGTGCCCTTTTGTTTTGCCCTACGCACAGTGCAGTACAACAATTAAAAAAAGAAGGTATCGAAAAGAATGTCTTTCATGTGGGAGATGTCATGTATGATGCCACACTTCATGCAAAATCACGTATTGCTGAGAATACTCAACTTGAAGAGAAGTTTTCGTTTGTAAAAAATAAGTATGCTTTATTAACTGTGCATCGGGCAGAGTCGACACATAGCCCCCAAGTTTTTAAAGAAATATTTGATTATGTGCATCAATTTAGTGAAGAGGAAAATTTAAAAATTATCTTTCCTGTACATCCGCGTTCTAAAAAGCTTATGGAAAACTTGCCCGAAGATAGCAAAAAAAACCTTATTTGTATTTCGCCGACAAGCTATTTTGAAACACAATTTTTAATTCAAAATGCAGCCTATATCATTACAGATTCGGGTGGCTTACAAAAGGAAGCATATTTTCATCAAGTGCCTTGCATCACGCTTAGAAGTGAAACGGAATGGGTGGAAACAATAGAAGCAGGGTGGAACCGATTGTGGCGTAGCGAACAGTATGAAGGTTCCCGAAAAGAAATTGCTGATTATGGCCAAGGGAATGCGGCTCATAAAATTGTACAAGAAATCATTCGAGATTTAAAAATATCATGAAAACGCTTTTACTTTATGCTTTTTCAACGAATCTGCTTTCTTATTATGATGATTGGATCGAGGCTTTTGAAGAACATTCTTTTTTTGAAACAAAAGCAATTAATGTTTTAGAAAAAAGAAAAACAGATGCCATTTCTAAAGATATTGAAGAATATCCTTTGGTTATTTTACACCACTCGATGACGGCAGACACACTTGAATTTTTACGCCCTTTTGTTGGTGCTTTTCAGCAAAGAAAAGGGAGGGTAGTATCTTTTGTGGGCAATGAAGTTAATTTACCTACAGTGGGGATGGCATCGAAAATTAAAATGCTTTCTGAAATTGCGCCCGATCTTATTTTAACGCAACTGTTGGAAGAGACTGGTAAATGGCTTTACGAGGACTGTAAGGCACCCAAAGTCAGATCGTTGCCCCATGCTTTAAACCCTAAAACATTTTATCCAACGTCATCTCAAACCGATCGACCTGTTGATTTAGGAACACGCTCTGCCCAGTATGGTAAGTATATTGGGGATAACGAAAGAAACGCGATTCGTGATTTCTTTTTAAGAGAAGCTGATACCCTAAGTTTGAACGTGGATGTGGGGCAAAAAAAGGATGCTCAGGCACGGTTTGATCGGGGGTCGTGGCGTGATTTTCTAAGTCAAATGAAGGGGATGATCTCAACAGAAGCAGGGTCTTTTTATTTGGAAAAAGATGATCAAACTGTCAAGGAAATCACAGATTACATAAAAGATAAAGAAAAGAAGATTGTCTTGCCAACGGGGCACCCTTTACTGCAAAAAGTGGGGAGATTGTTGACGCCTGAAATGAAGAAAAAAGTGCGGCAACTTACAAAAAAATTTCTGACAGAAAGTTATCGGATTGATGAAAGCGCTGACTTTGAGGACATCTATCAGAAGTTTTTCAAAAACAAAAAAAAATGTCCTTTTTATAGTAAAGCAATTTCATCTCGGCATTTTGATGCGATTGGTACAAAAACAGTAAACGTTATGTTTGAAGGGCGCTATAATGATATTTTGACGCCTTACGAGCATTACTTTCCCCTGGATAAGAAATTTAAAAATATTGATGAATTGTGTGAGCTGTTGAAAGATGACATCCTTCGACAAAAAATGGTTGATCGTACTTACGACTATGTGATGGAGAACCATACCCATGCCCATCGGCTTGATGTATTGCGGGGCTTTTTGGAATCATGAACTCTAAAGAATCGATTTATATTGTAACCATGCGGCTTGATGTGGGTGGTACAGAAACTCAAATCTTATCTTTGTGTGATGGGTTGAAAAATCAATATCATATCAAGCTGTTTTCTTTTTCAACAACGGGCCCCCTTTATGCGCGTTTTAAAAAAATGGGCGTGGATGTGCGCGGTATTCACAGCCCATTTTCTAAAAATCGTTTTTGTCTTCTTATGCGGGCGATTGGGGTTTTTTTTAATATTTCCTACACCATTCTTTTTTCTGGTCGCCCTAAAATCATTCAGTCTTTTTTACCGCTTCCTAATTTTTTAGGAGCAATTATTGGGTGCTTATTTAGCATTCCATCTATGACGTGCTGGCGGAGTTTAACAGGGTATAGAGATAGAAATTTCCTTGCACACAAAATGGACCAAATTAGTCTTAATTTGTCTCGAGAGATTGTTTGTAATTCTCAGGCTGTTCTTAATGATTTAGCAGTATCAATGCCTCATGTGAGACGGAAAGCTGATGTTATTTATAATGGCTTAACCTTTTCTTCGACGACTTTACAAAAAGAGAAAAAAGAACATTTAAAGAAAAGCCTTGGGCTGGTGCCGGGGAATATTGGTATTATTTACGTGGCCAACCTAATTGGGTACAAGGGGCATCGCGATTTGCTTAAGGCTCTCTCGATGATACCGACTTCAACATTAAAAAACATAAAATTATTTCTGGTGGGCAAAGATGGGGGTATTGCGTCTGACCTTAAGCAATATGTAGAACAGCTTGGTATTCATAAACACGTTTCTTTTTTGGGTTTGAGACATGATGTACAAGACCTTTTACATGTGATGGATGTGGGGGTAATGGCATCTCATGAAGAAGGTTTTTCAAATGCGCTTTTAGAAAAACTAGAGGCGGGGCTAAGTGTAGTTGCAACCGATGTGGGGGGTAATAGGGAGGCCATTAAGGATCTGAAGAACTGTTTTATCGTGCCTTCAAAAGATCCAACTTTGTTATCAAAAGCGATTTTGAAAGCAACTCAATCTCTTGGGGACAGCGCCTGGAAGAAAAATAGAGACCACGTGCGTGCGCGCTTTTCAAATAGGAAAATGGTTGTGGCTTACAAAACCCTTATCAGTAAAATTTCTTAATTTCAGCAATGGTTTTTTGATGTGCTGTGGTGACTGGGGCAATGAATTCAAAGTGACCCGATTTACAATTCCTGCAAACCTAATATTGCCGTTTTTTTAGTATGGACTTCTTAAATTTTTGGCTAGTAACTTTATGTATTATGATCTAGTCAGTACTTAAAAGCTTTTTGCAGCCAACTTGAATTTTTGTAAGAATACTCTGCAACTCTGATAACTCATCCTCAGATACAGACTCTAATATTTTTTGATGAGTTCTTTCTACGACTGGCCAAATTTCTGCTAAAAATTCGGTTCCTTTGTCGGTTAAGCAATAAGTATCGTCTTTCTTGATCAAATAATTCTTTTCTTCAATTTTATTAAGAAGCTCTTGAAGGTCATCTCCAAACACAGAAATATCACGAGATATTTCTGCTGATGTCATTGTTTTGTCTAAAGCCATAATCATCATCAAAATTACTTGCAGACCACTTAAATCACTGCAGGATCTTACTTCTTTGTCGAATGCGCTACGAATCAACTTGGCTGTGACACCAATTTGTCGTCCTAAATTTGAAAATATTTTTTCTTTTAACATAATCAAAACCTGTTTAAATTTGAGTTCATAAATAGAAATGCCTGCTGAAACTGAAGCATTCAATGACTCAACAGATGTACTCATTGGGACTTGAACTGTGATATCTGCTGAGTTCATAAATTCTTGACTTGCGCCAGTGCTTTCATTGCCAATTACCAGCGCAATTTTCTTATTTTTTAAAGGGGTTTGTGACTGCAAGTTTCTAGCGTGAGGTGAGGTAACAATTATCTGGTAGCCTGCTTGTTTAAGAGAGTTAATTGCAGATTTATCATCATAATATTCACAAAATTTGCTGTTGAATACGGTTCCCCTTGAACTGTCTATCACTTTTCTTGAGAAAGGATCTGACTTCATGTTAACAAACACAAACTCATCTATTGAAAAACCTTTTCCTGTGCGGATTATAGAGCCAATGTTTCCAAAGTCTTGAAGATTGTTTAAAACAACAACAAAATCGTTACTTATTGTTCTGTAAGCGTTAGCTTTTGCTATAGCCATGTATGGAACTAGGTAATTTGTTCCGCTAATTTTTTTTAAAATTCCCTCACTGACTTCTATTATCTTTTCTGCTGAGATAGAGGAAAAAAGGTCCCTTCTTTCTCTAGAGCTTGTAAGGAGAAAGTCTATTTCTACTCCGTTTTGTATTGCCCAACTAATTTGCTCAGTCCCATACAGCAGTGCTTTTCCTAATTCTTTTCGATTTGCAGAAGACTGCAAATTTCGCGCTTCAACAACAATAGGATTTTTTATAGATGTAATTTTCATATTATATCCATCGCAATTATTTTTAAATTAGCGATTTTCGATAGGAATAGCTTATTTTGGGGACTTAATAAGTGCATCTTAAGTTTATTTGCGCTTGAATTTGTCATAAGATTCAGGATTAAAAAAGAAAAAACATGGCGGAGAGAGAGGGATTCGANNGTGCGCCTTCAACCACTCGGCCACCTCTCCACATCCAGGAAGAAGATAGTCTATAAAGACAAGTAACACAATAGATTCCCTTATTTCTTGACATTTTTAATCAACAGCATAAATGTAATCTTTATGTCAATGATTACAATTAAACTTAAAGACGGATCAACGAAGTCCTTTGAGCAAGGTTTATCTGCTTTTGATGTGGCCAAAGCCTTAAGCCCAAGTTTGGCGAAAAAAGCCTTTGTTGCAAAAGTAGACGGGGTTTTGGTTGATCTTGCAGCAGTGCTGGTGCGGGATAGCGCACTTGAGATTTTAACACGGGAAAGCCCGGAAGCACTTGAAATTATTCGTCATGATACAGCACATTTGTTGGCAGAGGCTGCAAAAGAGTTGTATGGCGATGATGTGCAAGTAACGATTGGCCCTGCCATTGAGAATGGGTTTTATTACGACTTTGCGCGAGACCAGCCTTTTACACCTGATGACCTTGATGCTCTTGAGAAAAAAATGAAAGAGATCGTTGATCGTGATGAGCCCATTGTGCGTGAAGAGTGGGATCGTGACGAAGCGATTCAATTTTTCAAAGAGATGGGTGAGCATTATAAAGCTGAGATCATTGGTGACATTCCTTCTGGAGAAATTATTTCTCTTTATCGACAAGGCAAGTTTATTGACTTGTGTCGGGGGCCGCATGCACCTTCTACAAAAAAGGTTGGTAAAGCCTTTAAGCTGATGAAGTTGGCAGGTGCATATTGGCGCGGTAATTCTAATAATGCCATGTTGCAACGTATTTATGGCACCGCTTGGGCATCTGAGAACGATTTAGAGAACTACCTTGTTCAACTTGAAGAAGCAGAAAAAAGAGACCATCGCAAACTAGGTAAGCAAATGGGGCTTTTTCACTTACAGGAAGAAGCTGTTGGCAGTGTGTTTTGGCATCCTAAGGGGTGGCGTCTTTATTCGGTTTTAAAAGAATATATTCGTCAAAAAATCGAAAAATATGATTACCAGGAAGTTAATACGCCTTTGATGTTGGATCGTGTTCTTTGGGAAAAATCAGGCCATTGGGACAAGTTTCGTGAAAACATGTTTATCGTTTCAGATGAAGATGATCGCACGCTTGCGGTAAAGCCAATGAACTGCCCCTGCCATGTAGAGATTTTTAAGCAAGGCACAAAAAGCTATCGTGATTTGCCACTGCGTATGGCAGAATTTGGACATTGTCACCGGAACGAGCCATCTGGTGCATTACACGGGATTATGCGAGTGCGCAGCTTTGTGCAAGATGATGCTCACATTTTTTGCCGCGAAGACCAAATTCTAAGCGAAACAAAAGCTTTTTGTGGACTTTTGAAGGAAGTATACCAAGATTTAGGCTTTGATCGGTTCTTTGTTAAGTTTNNAGGCAGAGGAAAACCTAAGAAACGCTTTAGAAAAAATGGATATCCCTTATGCGGCAAATCCTGGTGAAGGGGCATTTTATGGTCCTAAGCTTGAATTTGTTTTAAAAGATGCTCTTGGCCGTGACTGGCAATGTGGTACATTACAATTAGACTTTATTTTGCCAGAGCGACTAGGGGCCACGTATGTTGGAGAGGATGGGAACCACCATCATCCTGTTATGATTCATCGCGCTATTCTAGGAACGTTTGAGCGATTTATAGGTATTTTAATTGAAAACTATGCAGGAAAGTTCCCATTATGGTTGGCGCCCCTTCAGGTTGTGGTAGCAAGCATTACAGATGAAGCAAATGCCTATGCTGAAGATGTGGTGACTGCCTTGAAAAAAGAAGGTCTTCGTGTGGAGCACGACCTGCGAAATGAAAAGATTAGTTATAAGATTCGCGAACACAGCTTGCAAAAAGTGCCCTATATTTTTGTTGTAGGTAAGAATGAAGTTGAGAATAGAACGATTGCTATTCGTAAGCTTGGCACACAGGGACAAGAGGTCATGACTCTTGACGATGCTGTAAAACATGTTAAACATCTGGGCGAAGTGCCCCGTTAGAGGAGAATAAAAATAAGTAAATATATGAGACCCCAGCCGTCGAACGATGGCCCTCGTGTAAACCAGGCTATCAAAGCAGATAAAATTAGACTTGTTGACCAAGATGGTGAAATGGTCGGTGTTGTTACTGTGGCCGAAGGCATTGAAAAAGCCCAGAATGTGGGGTTAGATCTGATTGAAGTTTCGCCGAATGCTGTGCCGCCGGTGTGTAAGATTTTGGACTATGGTAAATATAAGTACGAGCTCCAGAAGAAAAAGAATGAAGCTAAGAAAAAGCAAAAAGTCATTGAAATTAAAGAAATAAAGCTAAGACCTGTGATTGGTGAACACGATTACTTGATTAAGCTTAAAAATACGCGCAAGTTTTTAATGGCCGAAAACAAAGTAAAAGTCACAATGCGTTTCCGAGGCCGTGAAATGGCCCATAAAGAAGTTGGTATGAAACTTTTAGAGCGTATGCAAAAAGATGTGGAAGATGTGGGTATTGTGGAATCACATCCAAAACAAGAGCGCAACTTAATGGTTATGATGTTAGGCCCTGTAAAAGGGTAATCTTGTGGTTTTTTTAACATTTTTAGAAAAAACTGTTGAGCTTTACACTTCTTTTTTCAACAAGCGTCCTTTTTATGAAAGCTTGCTTCTTGGGGCCTTGTCTGGATTTATTCACTTTCCAATCATTGGCATACAACTTGTTCTTTTTCTGACATTATCTCGATTTATGATTCTTGTTGATGAAGAGCGACCTTTCGTCAAGGCGCTCTTTGTTTTATGGGGATTCTTTGCGGGCTATTTCTTCACAAGTCTCTACTGGATATCCCATGCATTTACTTTTGAGTTGGCAGCATTTTGGTGGGCAATTCCTTTTTGCCTTCTTGGGGTTCCAGCGTTTCTAGCTTTTATTCCCACCGCAATTGGCCCTTGGTTTATGGGGTGGTCATATAAAGCCCCCAATAAATTTTTACGCCTTGTTTTTTTGCAGTTTGGCCAGGGAGAGCACTATGCCATTGTGCGTCTTTTGATGATTGCAACATGGATAGGCACATTTGAATTTTTGGTAGATGACTTCTTCCCTTGGGCAGCATTTGGCAATACGTGGGCAAGTGTTTTGGTTATAGGGCAAACAGCAGCGCTTGGCGGTGTGTTTACATTAAGTTTTTTGACAGTTTCCTTAATGTGTATTCCTTACCTGTGGATGACCAAAACAGATACAAAGGGGCGCTTAGTCTACGCAGTTGTTGGCGGTATTGCACTGTTAGGGATGCTTGTTTATGGCGGTATACGTTTAAGTCAGCCTCCCGTATCAACGGCAACAACGATTCGATTGGTGCAGCCTGGCATTCCGAACCGTCTTGTTTGGAATCCACAAGAACATAGCCAAGATCTTAACCATTTGGTTGCTCTTTCACGTGTGCAAACGAAGCCTGTAACTGCTATTGTTTGGCCTGAAGCTACGGTGCGATTTTCACTTGATCAAGGTTCAAGTTTGCCTGAAGAATTGGCACAATTCTTGGTTGGTCAGTCCGACTATTTAATCACAGGTGCTGTTCGACGAGATGGGGAAAAAGTTTGGAATAGCATGTACATTATTGGGCAAAAAGGCGTTTTAGGGAAACCGTATGATAAGCATCACTTGGTGCCGTTTGGCGAATATATTCCAGGACGTTCTTGGATCGAGCGCATGTTTGGCATTAAAAACTTAAGGAAAGTATCTGCGGGCATGCAAGACTTTTCGTGTGGCAAAGGCCCTGGATTCTTTAAAGCAGATAAGTTACCCGCTTTTTCGCCAATGATTTGCTATGAGGCCATTTTTCCTGGTCGGGTTGTGGGACGTGATATGACACCGACGTGGCTTTTGCATTTGACAGAAGATTCATGGTTTGGCCAGAGTGTTGGCCCGTACCAACATTTTCAGATTTCTCGGATGCGTGCTATTGAAGAAGGAGTGCCTGTGGTGCGTGTTGCAAATACGGGTATTTCTGGGGTGATCGATCCTTTTGGGCGCATTGTTGCGACCATGCCTCTTGGCCATGTTGGGTTTATTGATGTGGCGTTGCCGCAACATCTTCCTGAGCCAACGCTTGCAAAAACGTTTTATCGTTTTATGGCGTGGATCGATGAAGTGTCGTCTTTCAGTTCATTGGTGTCTTGATGTTTTTCGGCCGACGACAGGGCAGGGCAGTCAAACCTTATAAGCAAAAGCTTCTTGAAGAAAAGCTGCCTTTAATTAAGCTTTCTGTAGAGAATGAATCAGTTGTGTGTGCTACGCCGTTTGATCACTTTAAAAAGGCTTATTTAGAAATCGGTTTTGGTGAGGGGACGCACCTCGCACACCTTGCAGAAAAGAATCCAGACACATTAATTGTTGGTTGCGAACCTTTTATAAATGGTATCGGTTCATGCTTGGCAAAAGTTAAAGCAAAGAAACTGTTGAACGTACGTATCCATGATGGGCCTGTGCAAACAATTTTACCTTATTTTGCACCAGCATTTTTTTCAAAAATTTTTCTGTTGTTTCCAGATCCGTGGCCCAAAAAGCGCCACTTTAAAAGGCGTATTGTGTCAGCAGACAACATGTATCAGTTTTTTCGATTTTTAGAACCAGGGGGGGGTTTTGTTTTTGCATCCGACCATGAGGGATATCGGGAGTGGGCGTTGGACGTTTTTCATGCGTTAGAAGGAATTCGAATTGTGGGGCAGGGGTTTGAACCACCATCTGAGTGGGTAGAAACTTATTTTCAAAAAAAGGGTTTGAATGCAGGGAGAGACTCATATTTTATTACACTTCAGAAGGACTTTCTGAAAAAAATTAGCACCTAGGGTTGAAGAGTGCTAAAATATCGACTATATATGATGTAAGAGTTTTTTTAAGCGAATAGGTGATTTGTTATGAGTAAAGTAATTGGAATCGATTTAGGGACAACCAACTCTTGTGTTGCAGTGATGGACGGAAAGTCTGCAAAAGTCATTGAAAATGCAGAAGGTGTGCGGACAACGCCATCTATGGTGGCTTTTACTAAAGATAGTGAAAAACTGGTTGGTCAACCTGCTAAACGGCAAAGCGTAACCAACCCTCAGAATACTTTTTTTGCAATCAAACGTTTGATTGGGCGTCGATTTGACGATCCGCTTACCAAGAAAGATATGGAAACAGTCCCTTATAAAATTGTTNNAAGCGAATGGTGAGAAGTATAGCCCTAGTCAAATTAGCGCATTTATTTTGCAAAAAATGAAAGAAACCGCAGAACGGTTTGTGGGTGGCCCTGTATCTAAGGCTGTGATTACGGTGCCTGCATATTTTAATGACGCACAGCGTCAGGCTACAAAAGATGCCGGCAAAATCGCAGGTCTTGAAGTTTTGCGAATCATTAACGAACCTACAGCCGCGGCCCTTGCGTATGGTCTTGAAAAAAATAAGACAGGCAACATTGTGGTCTATGACTTGGGTGGAGGAACGTTTGACGTTTCTGTTCTTGAAATTGGTGATGGTGTTTTTGAAGTTAGATCTACGAATGGAGATACATTCTTAGGTGGTGAAGACTTTGACAACCGCATCATCAATTACCTAGCAGACGAATTTAAAAAAGAACATGGTATTGACTTGAAAAAAGATAGCATGGCTTTGCAGCGTCTGAAAGAAGGGGCTGAAAAGGCGAAGATCGAACTTTCAAGCAGCACACAAACGGATGTGAATCTCCCTTTCATCACTGCAGATGCAAGTGGGCCAAAGCATTTAAATGTGACAATAACACGTGCGAAACTTGAATCGCTTGTTGAAGACTTGATTCAACGCACAATGGAGCCTTGTAAGAANNGTCTGACATCAGTGAAGTTGTTTTGGTTGGTGGAATGACGCGTATGCCAAAAGTAATTTCTTCTGTGCAAGAATTCTTTGGAAAAGAACCACATCGTGGCGTGAACCCTGATGAAGTTGTGGCCATGGGTGCCGCTATTCAGGGTGGTGTCTTACAAGGAGACGTGAAAGACGTTCTTCTGCTTGATGTAACACCTTTGTCTCTGGGTATCGAAACTTTGGGTGGTGTGTTTACAAAGTTGATTGAGCGCAACACAACAATTCCAACGAATAAAAGCCAAGTCTTTTCGACAGCAGAAGATAACCAAACGGCTGTAACCATTCGTGTGTTTCAAGGTGAGCGAGAAATGGCCAATGATAACAAGTTGCTGGGTCAATTTAATTTAGAAGATATTCCTTCTGCGCCCCGTGGCGTGCCACAAATTGAAGTAGCTTTTGATATTGATGCAAACGGTATTGTGAATGTATCCGCAAAAGATAAAGCCACTGGAAAAGAACAGAAGATTCAGATTCAGGCCTCAGGTGGACTTTCTGATGAAGATGTGGAAAAAATGGTGAAAGATGCAGAAGCTAATGCTGAGGAAGATAAAAAGAAGCGGGCATTGGTTGATGCGAAGAATCAAGCAGACGGCCTAGTTGCATCGACAGAAAAGCAACTTAAAGAACATGCTGATAAGATTTCTGATGAAGATAAAGAGAAAATCGAATCAGCGAAAAAAGATCTTCAGGAAGCTGTGAAAACAGATGATGTGGAAGCGATCACCGCGAAAACGCAAACCCTTGTAGAAGCATCCATGAAAATGGGCGAAGCGATCCATAAGGCTGCGCAAGAAGCAGAAGCAAAGGCAAAGTCTGACGCAAAAGCGGATGATCAGAAAAAAGAAGATAATGTTGTTGATGCTGAGTATGAAGAAGTAAAAGATGATGCATCTGATGACGAGACAAAATAAAGATAACGTTTAACCGTGTTAAAGGGGTGGTGCTGCCAATTATGGTGGCACCTTTCCCATTTTCGAGGGGTTCATGTCTAAGCAAGATTATTACGAAGTGCTGGGTGTCCAGAAAGGAGCATCGGCACAAGAACTAAAATCAGCCTACCGAAAAAAGGCAATGCAATATCATCCAGATAAAAACCCTGGAGACAAAGTTGCTGAAAAAAAATTTAAAGAAGTCAGTGAAGCCTATGAGGTATTAAGTAACGACCAGAAACGTGCAGCCTATGATCAGTACGGGCACAGTGCTTTCCAAGGTGGTGCAGGGGGTGGTGCTGGTTCTGGTGGCTTTGGCGGATTTGATGGTCAAGGTGGTTTTGGTGGGTTTTCAGATATTTTTGAAAACATGTTCAGTGACTTTGCAAATGGGGGACAAAGTCGGCAAGAGGCTTCTTTTCGTGGCGACGACTTACGGTATGATTTAGAAATTACGTTAAAAGAAGCCTATATAGGGGTGAAGCAAGAAGTCTCTTTATCTAAACTAACAGCGTGTGACGGATGTAAGGGCACGGGCGTTGCTGATGGAAAACAGCCAGATCAATGTGGCACATGTAATGGATCAGGCCGTGTGCGTATGCAGCAAGGTTTCTTTATGATGGAGCGCACTTGCTCAACTTGTCAAGGTGCTGGCAAGGTCATTAAAAATCCATGTACATCGTGTCGTGGCCGGGGACACAAGAAAGGCACGAAAAAGTTGCAGGTGTCTATTCCTTCTGGCATTGAAAGTGGTGTTCAAATTCGCTTGGTTGGTGAAGGAAATGCGGGGACGCAAGGCGCACAGGCAGGCGATCTTTATGTGTTTGTGCATATTAAGCCCCATGATCTTTTCCAGCGGAAAGGGGCAGACTTGATGTGCCAAGTACCCATTTCTATGGTCATGGCAGCAACTGGTGGCAGTATTGAAGTGCCGACCATTGAAGGTGGGCGTGTGACAGTAAAAATACCTGCAGGCACCCAGCCAGGTGATAAATTCCGCTTAAAAGATAAAGGAATGACAATCTATCGGCGCTCTTCTCGAGGGGATATGTATGTGCAAGTCAGTATTGAAATCCCCAAAAATCTGACCAAAGAGCAAAAAGAGATTTTGAGTCAATTTAACGATTCAAGCAAAGAAGAAAAGAATCAGCCCGATTCATTTAATTTTTTCAAGAAAGTGAAAAAATTCTTAGATGATTAGAAGTTCATCTTTGAACTTGTACTTTGTTTTGTGTAGAACATTAGTAAACCAAAGGAGATGTGAATGAGTGTACTTGTAGGAAAAGAAGCCCCTGATTTTACGGCAGCAGCTGTGATGCCTGATAATACGATTAATGAAAATTTTAATCTAAAAAGTTATTTAAAAGGAAAGGTGGGACTTTTATTTTTTTACCCTCTCGACTTTACATTTGTTTGCCCTTCAGAAATTTTGGCTTTTAACAACCGTATGAAGCAATTCAAAGAACGCGGTGTTGAAGTGATTGCGGTAAGCGTAGATTCACATTTCACCCACTTGGCTTGGAAAAATACACCTGTAAATGAAGGCGGTATTGGCCCTGTTCAGTTTCCTATGGTTGCAGACTTAACAAAAAGCATTGGACGCGATTACGATGTGCTGGTTGATGATGCTGTCACATTTCGAGGCACCTTCTTGATTGATAAAAAGGGAATAGTGCGCCATCAGTTAGTTAATGATTTGCCCCTAGGGCGTAATGTGGATGAAGCAATTCGTATGGTTGACGCGCTTAGTCACCATGAACAACATGGAGAAGTCTGCCCAGCTGGATGGAACAAGGGTGAAAAAGGCATGGAAGCTACCTCAAAAGGGGTTGCTTCTTACTTAACTGAGTTCTCACAAGATCTTTAGTTCAGAAAAATCTTGCCCTGGAGGTGGGGATACGCTACATTTCCAGGATCTTACGCGCTCGTAGCTCAATTGGATAGAGCACTTGACTACGGATCAAGAGGTTAGGGGTTCGACTCCTCTCGAGCGCGCCACCACACTTTGGTGTATTAATGTTGAAAAGAATTTCTCTTCTTCCATTTCTCATTTGGATTGGTTTGTCTTTTGGTTGCGCAAAAGACATGTCTTACGAAAAATTTATTCGTGAATTTGATAATCCTTTAAAAATGTTTATTGAGCGAGCCTTTAAAGCCACGTTTTCTGATCTTGAATCTATTCGTGTGACACAGCTTGAAGGTGGGTTTTCTTCTGCTAAGATTTATACGATTTTGAACAAAGACCAAAAATATGTCATGCGTATTTTGCCAGAGAAGTTTGCAATTGAACGCCGAATGGCCGAGCATGAAGGGCACAAAATCGCTGCATCTTTGGGGGTGGCCCCAAAAGTAATGTACGCAGGGCCTGAATCTCACGTTATGATTATGGACTATATCGAAGGGCGTGCCCTGACAGCAGCTGATATGAAGAATCCAGCTATTTTAGAAAAAGTTGCGCATCAGCTTAGAAAAATTCATGATTATGAACTACCTTTCCCCTTTGCGAATACACAGAAAAAGCGCACAATCCGACAAAAGAAAAAAGCGGAAGCGGCATATGCGGCGTATCCTAAAGCGTATGGAAAACTTTATGACCATTACATAAAGACACACCGTGATGGTTCTGGGAAAGACTGGGTTTTTGGACATGGTGATTTAAATTTAACAAATATGCTGATGACAAAGTCAGGCGATATTTACTTTATTGATTGGCCTAATGCCTCTATGGAAAATCGTTTTATTGAGCTAGGTTCCCTTACTTTCTGGGCAGGGATGGATGCGGCTTCAATAAAAAAATTCTTAACGTATTATTTTGGGGCCCAGCCTACAAAAAAGCAGCTAGACGATTTGTCATGGGGGCAGCGGCGTTCTGCGTTCTATGTGGCGACCATGTGGCTTAGATTTGTAGATCCTGGTGCTTATGAGTACACATTGTCTCTTCGTCAAAATGAAGTGAATGAACGTTTTAATAGCCCTTTGAGGGATATTCGTGACTATCATAAAAAAGGGGAAGTGGTGCCCATTGCANNCCATTGCAAATGCGGACAAAGGCCAGCGCATTGCCCAGCTTTTGACGGGCCAACGGGAAAAACGAATGGATTATGGGTTGGCTAACTTGCAGGCTTATAGAAATTGGCCACAGTAGTTAGGCGTAGTCGAAGCTAAGGCTAACGCGTCGATTGTTGGGATAAGGTCCCGGGCGATAACTGCTGTAGCTGGCAATATAAAAACGTTTTGCATCAAGTCCTTTAGAAATCATATATTCAACCACACTATAGGCACGGGCATAGCCCATCTTCCAGTTCGATCCAAAACCAGTATCAGAGGGAATTCGTTGTGGGTCGGCGTGCCCTTCAACACGAATAACCCAGGGGAAGTTTACATTTTCAGAGAGACGCAAAAGAACGTTGATTACTTTATCTAGCCCATTTTTTGCAGAAGGGGTTAATTGATCAGAAGAAGGGTGAAAATATGTTTGCTCTCTAAAGGCGAGACGTCCTTTTTCCAGGATGACGAGATTATCGGGGCCAATACCGTTGCTAACAATATGGTTCAATTGATATACGGGCATGGTCTGAAGTTCGTCTTTTGTGCGTTGTAGTGAAGATTCGCATTCTCCTAGTTGTGAGCGCAGTATGTTATTATTTCTAACTTTGTCATTTAGATCGATACCTAAGTTTTTAATGACAGCATCTTTGTTGTAGGGGCTTGTATATTTTGCATCAAGCACAAGGCGGTCAAAGATAAGAAAAGAAAGGCCACCCAAAATAATAAGCAAGGCAAGAGAAAGAAGATTAATAAAAAAAGATTGAAATGGTGTTTGCATGAAAGCCCCTGTATTTTGAATTACAATTATAATTCAACCCACAAGATGAAACAACTCTATTCCCGATGATAGGGGTGGCCTGATAAAATTTGCTGGGCACGATATAGTTGTTCGACAAGCATAAGGCGTACCATCATGTGTGGCCATGTATTTTTCCCAAAAGAAATCATGTGATGGCTTTGTTTTTTGACAAATTCGGGCAAACCATCTGCGCCACCAATCATAAAACAAAAATGATTTATGCCCGATAAAGTTTCCTGCTCGATAAGATGGGCAAAGTCTGGGCTTGACAGACTTTTGCCATGTTCATCTAAGGCAATAAGTGTTGCGGTTTTGGGAAGGGCTTCTAAAAAATACTTTTCATAGTTTTTTTCGTGACTCTTTACATCAATTTCTTTTATTTCCAATTTCCACTTAAGTGGTTTTAAGTAGTCAGCGATTAAAGCGTTTAGGGTAGCTGTAGGCTTCAGTTTTCCGGAAGCAATAATTGTAACGCGCATGAATTACTTAGCATTTACAAGCATGGGCATTGTCCACATGCTTTCTAAGTCATACATTTGCCGGGTTTCTGGTCGGAAAAGGTGCACAATTATATTGCCGAGGTCGACTAAAATCCAATCAGAGCCTTCCGATCCCTCTTTTTTTGCTTGGCAGATGTTTTTTGCACTTTTTTCCAAGTGGTCGCCAAGAGCGTACAAGTGCCGTTGGCTGGTGCCAGATGCAATGATCATAAAATCAGCAAATGAAGTTTTATCAGAAAGATTGATCACAGAAACATCGAGTGCCTTATGATCATCAAGGATTTTGCAAACAGCTTCGACTGAAATTCCACCTTTATTAAAGGTTCTTTTTGTCACAGGTCGTAATCTCCTTCAACATACGTTCAGTATAACTTTTGAATATTTGAAATTCAATTTTATTTTTGTTCATTAAAATAATAACTAAGAAAAAACAAAAACATGAAATCACTTTGTTGTCTTTGTTTGTGTTTTATCGAAGTAAGGAGGGCTCTTCAAGAGAAGAACACATAAACATAAAACGTTTAGTTTCTTTGCCATTATGCATAACTTTCGAAAAAAACATGTCTTTAGGCCGAACCTAAATCCCGTAATTATCATACAGGGCTTGGTAAACAACAATTTCTTCCAATGTTTGCGAATGGTGGTTGCGGACAATAATTTGGTAACGTTTTCCATTGTAATTCTGACAAATGTCGCTTTCATTTGTCCTCTGAAAATTTTTAGAAATATATGCTTAAGCATAATAAAGACAAAGGATTCTATTGAAAAATTATTTAAATTTTTCCGATTCTCATGTATAAGAGTAGAACAATAAATATAAGGTTTTCATATGTTAAAAAGTATACTAGGCAAGGTGTTTGGCGTATCTGACGAGCGTGTGCTGCGAAAATATAATGCAACACTTCAAAAAGTAAATGGCTTCGAACCCCAAATTAAGAAGCTTACGGATCAAGAGTTGCGCGCTCAAACAGACGCCTTTCGTGCACGGCTTCAAAAGGGAGAAACGCTGAACGATATCTTGCCTGAGGCTTTTGCGACAGTACGAGAAGCTGCGTGGCGTGCCATTGGTCACCGTCACTATGACGTACAAATCATTGGGGGCATCATTTTGCATCAGGGGAATATATGTGAAATGAAAACAGGGGAAGGAAAAACCCTTGTTTCTACCTTGCCTGTTTATTTGAATGCCCTTGAAGGCAAAGGGGTGCATCTTGTCACTATTAATGACTATTTGGCGGAACGAGACGCATCATGGATGGGTAAAGTGCATGAAATGCTGGGCCTTACTGTTGCATGTATTACCAATAATATGAGTGATGAAGAGCGTGCACGTGCATATCGTGCAGACGTAACTTACGTGACCAACAATGAGCTTGGTTTTGACTATTTGCGTGACAATATGAAGTTTCGTCTTGAGGAAATGGTGCAACGCCCTTTCAATTACGCGATCGTTGATGAAGTTGATAGTATTTTAATTGATGAAGCACGAACGCCGCTTATTATTTCGGGCGCTGCAGAAGATTCTTCAGACCTATACGTCGCAATTGATACAGTGGTGCGCCAGCTAGGGCCAGAAGATTATGAAAAAGATGAAAAGCAAAACAATGTTACCCTAACCGATGGCGGGGTTGAGAAGGTTGAAGAATTGCTTCGGAAAGCAGAATTACTGACAAGTAATTCTCTCTACGACCTGCAAAACATTGCTCTTGTACATCATACTAATCAGGCCCTTAAGGCGCATACACTTTTTCATAAAGAAAAGGAGTATATCGTCAAGGATATGCAGGTCATTTTAATTGATGAATTTACTGGCCGTATGATGGATGGCCGTCGATTCTCAGATGGTTTGCACCAAGCTTTAGAGGCAAAGGAAGGTGTGCCTATTCAGATGGAAAACCAGACTCTTGCTTCGATTACATTCCAAAATTATTTCCGGATGTATCCAAAATTGGCCGGTATGACGGGTACCGCCGTAACAGAAGCCTTAGAGTTTGAAGAAACATATAATTTGCAAAGCGTTGATTTGCCAACGAACAAGCCCATTGCTCGAAAAGATATGGATGATGAGGTTTATCGAACTGAGCGTGAAAAGTTTGATGCTGTTGTAGCCCTTATTCAGGAATGTCAAAAGCGCGAGCAACCCGTTTTGGTAGGGACGGCAAGCATTGAAAAATCAGAACAGTTTTCTGAAGTGCTTAAACGTCATAACGTGAAGCATAGTGTCTTAAACGCGCGCTATCACGATAAAGAAGCGCTGATTATTGCGGATGCAGGGCGCCCCGGTGCGGTGACCATTGCAACCAATATGGCCGGACGTGGGACAGATATTAAATTGGGTGGAAATCTAGATGCACGGATTACCCTTGAGCTAGGCCAAATGGCGGAAGGTGCACAAAAAGAAGAAGCCATCCAAAAAATTAGAAAAGATATTGAAGAAGCGGCTGAAAAAGTAAAAGCGGCCGGCGGGCTTTTTGTAATTGGTACGGAACGTCATGAAAGTCGACGTATTGATAACCAGTTGCGTGGGCGTTCTGGCCGTCAAGGTGACCCAGGTGCTTCCAAATTTTATTTGTCTTTGGAAGATGATTTAATGCGTATTTTTGGATCAGAACGTTTGGACGGTATGTTGCAAAAGCTTGGACTAAAAGAGGGTGAAGCTATCACACACCCTTGGATTAACCGTGCACTTGAAAAAGCTCAAGGAAAAGTTGAAGCGCGTAACTATGATATGCGGAAGCATTTGTTGAAATATGACAATGTGATGAATGAACAAAGAAAGGCTGTTTACGAGCTCCGCCGTGATTTAATGGGGGATGTAGATGTATCAGAAATGGTAGGGGACATGCAGGCAGATGTTTTGGATCATTTGATTCAAACATGTATTCCGCCGAAGGCGTATCCCAGTACTTGGAATATCAACGGGCTTCATGAAGAGGTAGTTCGTATCGATGGCATTGATTTGCCCATTGAAGATTGGGCAAAAGAAGAAGGGATTGCGGATCAAGAAATTAAGCGCCGTCTTGAAGAAAAGATTCGTGAAGTTGAAAAGGACAAGTTTAAGGGCATTGAACAGGAGCCTCTTCAACAACTAAAAAAAAGTGTTTTCTTGCGTCTTCTAGATCAAGGATGGAAAGATCATTTGTTGTCTTTAGATCAGCTGCGTCAGGGCATTAACTTGCGTGCGTACGCACAAAGAGATCCTTTAAATGAATACAAGCATGAAGCTTTTAAAATGTTTGAAGAGCTTCTCTATCGTTTGAAAGAAAATGTCATTTCTGTTTTGTTTCATTTTAAATTCGAGCCAGAAGATATTTTAAATGTCATGCCTAATAAGCCACGTAATTTGCATGAAGTTCATGCATCTGCTTCGGCATTGGATGGCGGGCCCCAAAAACGTGTCCCCATGGGGGAATTGCCTACAAATTTCGACCCAGAAAACCCACAAACGTGGGAGGGTCATGTGTCTCGCAATAGCCTATGTCCGTGTGGATCAGATAAAAAATACAAGTATTGCCACGGCAAGTTGAATTAGTTTTATGATAATCAACTAAAGATAAAGAGGGTCGTCAATTTTTACGACCCTCTTTGTTATACTGATGGATTTTTAAGATAAAAGATTTGAAAGTGCGGTATCATACCCATTAAACAAATGGGCTTGCAAAGCGCCTGTTTCGCCTACGTAGCCTGTGTCTAACCTAACTTCTGTTCCTGTATGTTGATAATTTTTTCGTACACTTGCTAACTTAAAGTTAAGACCAGGGCAATCGGTTCCATCTGCAAAATGATCTTTTCTAACTTCTCTTCCTCCTCGGAGATCACCCCATCGAAAGAAGATAGCATTCACTGCGTTTCGGGCGATCATCCCTCCAGCACCTTCTGTGTATGNNAATGATTTTTTTTGCCGATATAGTCGTCGAACAAATTGCTTGAGACAGCGTTATATACTCTTGGCGAACCAAAGGTTACAAGCTGCACTTCTCCGTGTTTCTTCAAATTAAAATGATTTCGCAAGTCAAATGCACCAAGCTGAGAAAGTGCAGCACCAAGACTATGTCCAGTAAGAAAAATTCTTTCGGGATGTCCCTTTTTAAAAGCTTCTCCAAATTTCCTAATTTCTTCTGAACATGAGCAATACATTTCTAAATAGCCTGTTTGGCATCCACCTTTTCCTGTGCTGCCCGTGCCGCCAATTTCTGTGTGATTAAAAGTGGGCTTTTGCCTTGACGTTGTTTGTAAATCAGCCTCGCGAGATTTAAGAACACCCAGATCACGCAACAAATTCGCACCCGGCATGGCAACCAGGAGGGTTCCTTCGCCGTCATCTATGAGATAACCATATTCTTCTCTTTGTGATACGGATACACCGAATATGCGTAAGGTATCGATTTTGAAGCGTTCCATTCTTGGTGGGAAAGTTTTCCAAACTTTAAGAAATGCTTCTTCTTCAGCGCCATCCCGTGCATAGCGGATGGCAGCAAAGCATTTTTTAACCTGTTGTTCGCTTATGTTGGTGTCATGGATACTTGACCACAATAAATTGATATTAAGTAATGTAAAAAATAATACTTTAAAGTTTTTCATGTATGTTCTCCACAGTTTATTTTTGCTAACACTCAGAAAACTTTCGGCTGACGGAAGACCTTTAACAAGTTGAAATTTGTTTATTTTTTCTCTTATTATTAGAGTTTGGGTTTTTTTAAAAGATAATGTTTATTAAAGAAAGTGAGCGCTATAAGATTCGGTTTCTTAAAACTTAATATTTAGAAAATATCGAATGGAAGAAAATATATATTTTATAAAAGGCTAGGCTTTCTATTAAGAGTCAATCTGAGCATATGCTAAGTTGACTAAAATCTCGAAAATCCTTGTATATACTTGAAGATGCCGGTATCTTTGCTCAGAATTCAATATATAGAAATAAACGCCCTATGCTTAAAAAACTATACGTAAAAACTTATGGCTGTCAGACAAATGTTNNATGGCAGAGTTGCTTACACCCCATGGGTATGAGCTGACTGAAAAACCAGAAGAGGCCAATATTAATATTGTAAATACTTGTCATATTCGAGAAAAAGCAACAGAGAAAGTTTTTTCAGAGTTGGGCCGATGGAAGAGACACAAGCAGAAAAAAATTGACCAAGGTGAAGAGGCTATTCTTGTAGTAGCAGGGTGTGTTGCCCAAGCAGAAGGCGAAGAGATCATGCGTCGGGCGCCGTATGTTGATGTGGTGATTGGCCCACAATCCTACCACGAACTGCCCCAAATGGTTGCGGCAGCAAAGCGTGCTATTGAGAAAAAGAAAAACAATCCAGATGCAAAGCACAACAGACAAGAATTAATTTGTACAGAATTTCCAACCATTTCTAAATTTGATTATTTGCCATTACCCAATGCAAATAAACAGTTGTCAGCTTTTGTGGCCATTCAAGAAGGATGTGATAAGTTTTGCACCTATTGTATTGTGCCTTATACGCGGGGGGCAGAATATTCGCGTCCTATTATGGATGTGGTGAAAGATGTGAAACATTTGGTTGGTCAAGGGGTGAAAGAAGTCACGCTTTTGGGGCAGAATGTGACAGCCTATCATGGCAAAAGCCCCGCAGGGGAAGGCGAATGGGGTATTGCAGCCCTATGTTTAGAGCTTGCCAATAGCAAGGGCCTTGAGCGTATTCGATACACTACCTCACACCCCCGTGATATGGACCAGGCCATGGCAGATGCGCATGGAACGTGTCCTAAAATTATGCCTTTTTTACATTTACCCGTTCAGTCAGGGTCTGACCGTATTTTAAAAGCAATGAATCGCCAGCATGGGAGAGAACGATATTTTGACATCATTGATATGTTCCGTGAAGCATGTCCTTCTATTGCTTTTTCGTCTGACTTTATTGTGGGCTTCCCAGGCGAATCTGAAAAAGATTTTGAAGATACGATGGACCTTGTGCGTCGCGTAGATTATGCCCTTGCTTATAGCTTTAAGTATAGTCGACGGGCGGGCACACCTGCAGCCATTATGGATTTGCAAGTGCCTGTCGATATTCAAAGTGCGCGATTGCAAACATTGCAGACGTTATTAAATCAGCAACAAATGAAATTCAATCAAAGTTTTATTGGTAAGGAAGTGCCTGTTTTATTCGAAAAGTTAGGCACAGAGCCAGGACAAGTCATTGGTAAAAGCCCCCATATGCAGGGTGTTCACGTGGCAGGAAGTTGTGATATTATTGGTACGATAAGAAACGTAAAAGTAAGGGAAGCTGGATTCAAATCTCTTAAAGGGGATCTTTCTTAAAGTGCGAAGGTAAATGCCACACAAACCAAAAGACATTGTTTCTGAAAACGTTATCGAATTTTCTGATAATCGAATAGTTCAAGAACTTGTAGGATTTCACAATCAATCTCTTAAATCCTTGGAATCTAAGTTGGGCATAAGAATATGTATGCGCGGCAATATTATTACACTTGTGGGACATCCGACAAAGATAGGTGAGGCAGAGACTATACTGAAAGACTTATACGAAGAAATCAGAACTGGGGGGAAAAACATGAGACAAAAAATGACAGATGTCATGGGTGCCGTTGCCACAGGTCTTGGAGACGTAAAAATTAAACTTAAAACAGAAAACAGAATAATTCTGCCGCGTTCAAAAAGACAAGCTGAATTTGTCCAACTGTTGCAGCAAAAAGATTTGGTTTTTGGACTGGGTCCTGCGGGGACCGGTAAAACGTATATGGCGGTGGCAGTTGGGGTTTCGATGCTTGTGTCGGGTCAGGTAGATCGTTTGATTTTATCGCGCCCTGCCATTGAAGCAGGTGAGCGTTTAGGTTTTTTGCCTGGTGACTTAAAAGAAAAAATTGATCCGTACCTGCGCCCTATTTTTGACGCTTTACACGATATGCTGAGCCCCCAAACACTTGAAAAGCTTATGGCTAGCAACATTATTGAAGTGGCTCCCTTGGCGTTCATGCGTGGGCGTACTTTATCTCATGCCTTTATTATTTTAGATGAGGCTCAAAATACAACAGAAATGCAAATGAAAATGCTTTTAACACGCCTTGGTGAAAATGCCCGTATGGTGATTACAGGGGATATGTCCCAAATAGACTTGCCTCATCCCCATAATTCAGGTTTAACGGATGCTGTGCACCGGTTAAGAAACGTGCCTGATATTGGGTTCATGCGTTTTGAAGAAGAAGATGTGGTGCGGCACCGTCTTGTAAAAAGTATTTTGAAAGCCTATGACCGAGATTGATTCCCTGCCACTTTGTGATGTATCGTTCCAAGAAGAAAAGTGGGAACCTTTTCGGAAAGACATTATGCGCCTTTTACCCCAAACAGTAAATGCTGTAAGAAATTGCTTTCCTGCATTTTCTGGAGTTGGCCATATTGATATTATTTTGGCAGATAATGTGTTTGTGCAAGATCTAAACTACCGCTATCGGGGGAAAAATCGCCCAACAAATGTATTGTCTTTTCCACAAGGTGACTTTAAAAAGGGGGCGGAGGTGCCTAAAGATGAATTTGTTTTGCTTGGAGATATCGCCATGGCTTATGATGTCATTGCGGTAGAGGCTAAAAAAGAAGAAAAGACTTTCTTAGACCATTTTTGCCATCTGTTGGTACATGGCTGCCTTCACCTTTTTGGATTTGATCACGAAACAGATGAAGATCAGGAAGAAATGGAATCGCTTGAAGTTAAAATCCTTTCTACAATCAATATTGCTAACCCTTATGAGACTTAGTTTTTATGTCGATCATTGCTCAAATTAAAAAATTTTTTAGATTTAAAGATCCCCAAGTTTTCCAAGAGGCAATTTTATCTTTAGATGCAGAAGCAGAAGGGCCTGATCAAGAAAAAATTGAAATTCTAAAAAAAATGCTACCTTTTTTTGAGCGAACGGTAACGTCTGTGATGACACCGCGTGCAGATATTGATTGGATTGATCTTAATCAACCTTTTCCTAAAGTCCAAAAATATGTTTTGAAGTCATCACATAACTATTTTCCTTTGTGTCAGCATGACTTAGATAAAGTTGTAGGACGCGTCAGTTTAAAGCGAGTTCTTTTATCAAAAGAGGACTTAGAAACATTAAAACTGGAGAAGCATGCAGAGCCGATTATGTTTGTTTCCCCTTCTATGACATGCTTAGATTTAATGATTCGCATGCGGCAAGAAAAAAACCATATGGCCATTGTTGTGGACGAATTTGGGGGCGTTGATGGCTTGGTGACCCTTTCAGATTTGGCCCAGAAAGTTATTGGTGAAACTGACCCTGATATGGAGCATGATATCGAGCCCGCTGTGCACCACAAAGATGGATCGATTACAGTGGATGGGCGTATGCTTGTTGAAGATCTTCAAGAAGAAGTGCCCGGCCTTGTCTTACAGGATAAAGATGAAGACACTGACTCTGTGGGTGGCCTTGTTTCCACTTTGGCAGGGCACATCCCGGCGCGTGGAGAGCTGGTTAAACATGGCACGGGACTTGTTTTTGAGGTTTTGGTGTGCGATGCGCGACGTGTTAAGAAAGTGCGTCTCCATCACGTAAAAGAAGCCATTAAATCGATGCCTTCATCCCTTAGGCCTTAAGGGTTACTTCCCCACTTTTGGGGTTAATTTCAAATGCTGGGTTGCGATCAAGGGCATGTGGGGTGTCACGGACAATGCCCCCGATTGGGTTAAAGTTTAGTGTAAGCCCATCAGGATACGTCGTGCCTTTTTCTTTTTTGTAGGTTTCAATAACCCCCACCATCCAAGGAAGAGCTGTGCCAATCGCAGCATTCATTGTTTCTTGAGATGTCATTTCACTAGAAAGGGCTTTCCGCATATTTTCTAAGACGGCTGGCGCGTAAGTAGGTGTTGGGGTTGTGTCGGCGGACAAAGGGTCAAGGGCTTGCAATACTTTTTCTTTATTGGACATCGTTTCCCAAGCTGTTAACAGTTCTTTTCCAAGGGTGTCGTTACGCACACGAAGGCGCATCATGGCAGCAAGTCGGGCAAGTACATTACGCGTTGGAATATCTTGAATATGGCCAATCCCGATCCGTTTTGCACGGCTGTCGAGATAACTTTGAAGGGCCTCATTTGGGGTCATACTCACCAAAGCGCGCACTGTTTCCATGGCTTCTTCCATGGTTTCAAAAGCATCATCGGTCAGAATTAGAGAGCCTGCTTGTGAAACATGGGCAAGAACGGCGGCAATGTCACAAATATGTGTTACGTATTCAAAGTCAAAGTCGGACGAGTCCTGCATGACTCCTGTTTTTTTAAGGTGGGTCAGCATTTTAGTTGCGGTTCCTTCTACATGCCAGAGATGTCCAAAATGAATAAGGCCTGCGTATTTTTGAATGATGGCTTTTTGTTCAGGGGGGAGTTTGACATAAGTAGGGAAAATGTCAGGACAAACATCAAGACATTTTGCCAAGAAAATATCATGATCGCCTTCAGTTACACCATAAGGCGCTGCCAGTTCGCGTGCTTTGGGCGTTTTGCCAAGGTCGCCCAAAATAAGATTTGTTTCAATTAAATCCAGGCCATACTTGGAAACAACCGCCTGTACAAGTTTGGATATTTTATCAAAGTTTTCTCGGGTGAGGGGATGTGCTTTTTGTTTTTGGACGAACCATTTATAGGCGGCGTCCCCCCCTTGATTGAAGACATGAAGACACAAAGCACTACATACAGTGCGTTCGAATTCAATACAGTGACGCCCTGTGCCTTCAGTTTCGCTTGTGATTTGAACAGACCAACTGTTTCCAGGCACCCCTTTTTCGCCTTGCAGTGTGGCGTTAACGCGTGGGTCAAGAAGCCAGCTGACTTCTACGTATTTTGCAACAAGGTTGCGTGCAAATCGCTGCGTGCCTGCATCAGATAAGTCCAGCGCACTGTGTGCTGCCCAAAAACAGCCGATAAGCCCAAGAAGAAAAATTTTAATTTTAAACATAGAGTATACCTTTTAATTCTTGTGCGAGGTGTACACCAGAAAACAAAGATAAATCAACTTTTTTGGAGTGCCTTTTTATAGGCATCAAAATTTCGAATCGGCTTTTGCGCAACCCCTGTATCCATGGCAGCTTTTGCAACCACAGGAGGAACAGTAGATCTCAAGCGTTCATCTAAAGGCACGGGCAAAATATAGCTTTTTCCAAAAGACATTTGTTTTTGACCATAGGCATCCAGCACCTTTTGCGGCACAGGCTCTTTGGCAAGTGCAGCAATGGCATGGGCTGCAGCAAGTTTCATTTCTTGGTTGATTTCGGTGGCCTGGCAGTCAAGGGTGCCTCGAAACAAAAACGGAAAACACAGCACATTGTTAATTTGATTAGGGTAATCAGAGCGCCCTGTTGCCATAATGGCATCAGGCACATGGGCTGCTACCAAAGCAGGGTCAATTTCTGGGTTTGGGTTCGCCATGGCAAATACAATGGGGGATTTTTTCATTGATTGAATCATAGGCAAGCTGAAAGCATCTTTTGCAGAAAGGCCAATCAACACATCAGCATCTTTGGCTGCATCCGCTAGACTGCGGGCAGAGGTATTTTGTGCCCACTTTTCTTTCCAGGGATTCATGCCTTTTTCTCGACCTTTGTAGATCACGCCTGTTCGGTCAACAACGGTGACATGTTTTTTAGACACACCGCCTGCAACGAGTAACCCAACACAGGCAAGGGCGCCGGCGCCGGCGCCATTCACGACCACCTTAATTTCACTTAATTGACGGTTGGTCAGAGCACATGCATTCATAAGCCCTGCAAGTACACAGATGGCGGTGCCATGCTGGTCATCATGGAAGACGGGAATATTCATTTCTTTCTTTAATTGATCTTCAATAAGAAAGCATTCTGGGGCCTTAATGTCTTCTAGGTTAATGCCGCCAAAACTGGGCTCAAGGTGTTTCACAACTGTCACAAAAGTATCGACATCTTCTGTGTTAACTTCCAAATCAATGCTATCGATATCGGCGAATCTTTTAAATAAAACGGCCTTGCCTTCCATTACAGGTTTAGAGGCAAGGGCGCCAATATTTCCAAGACCTAAAACAGCAGTACCATTTGAAATGACAGCAACAAGGTTCCCTTTGTTAGTGTACAGATGTACATTTTTGGGGTCATTACTAATTTCGATGCAAGGTTCGGCCACACCAGGGGAATAGGCAAGAGCAAGATCTGCTTGTGTTTCCAAGACGGTGGTGGGCGTTATTTCAAGTTTTCCTGGCTTGCCTTCGGCATGATAGGCAAGCGCGGCTGATATATTTTTTTCATTCATTTATTCGTCGCTTTGTTCATACTTAATCAATACAGTTATTGTTTAATCCTGATATAATGTGTATAACAGAAAACGAAGAAGGTAACCATATGCAGTACATTGATATTCTTTTTTTACTTGTCACCTTAGGGGTGGGATTTGTGCTCTACACACGTTTGGGGCGTCGTACTGGGCAAGAAAAAACGTTTGCCTTTCGTTTGGGTAAAGATGCCGAAGTAATGCAAGGCAACCTGTCAAACAATGCACTGCTTACCATACTGCCTGCCGAAATGACACAGATCAGTGAAATTCAGAAATACGATAAAAAGTTTTCTATTGAGCACTTTTTGGACAAAATTAAAACCGCTTTTGAGAAAGTTGTGAAAGCTTTCGTCCAAGGTGATAAGCGTGCCCTTTCTGCCTTTTTAGAGCCTAAACTTTACACGATGTATGCAAAAGAAGTAGACGACCTTAAAGAAAAAAATGTTAAAACAGATCTAGAGTTTTTCCGTTTAATTTCAGCTGAAATTAAAGATGTTCAAACGAACCAAACAACGGCCCATATTTCCGTACATTTTGTGTCAGAACAAACACATGTTCAGCGCAACGATAAAGGAAAAGTGATTAGTGGGGACGCAAACTTTATTGACCATATCAGCGAGCTTTGGACGTTTAAGCGCGCCATCAAGTCTAAGGGACCTTGGATGCTTTCAGGAATCACCCCTTATGAGGCGACCTGACCTTATTTTTTTCTATGTTCTTTTGTTGGCTATCGGCCTTGTGCTGAGTGGCTGTGGTGCGTCAAAACCACGTCGGTCATCTTATGTAAAACCGAGCCAAAACAAACCCCGCTTAGAGAAGGTTGATTTTTACGCTTTGCCTTGGTGGCAGCAAGATCAAGGCAGTCCTCAGGCATATGATGCCTTTAAGCGTTCATGTGCTGTTCTGCTTAAAAAGAAACCAAATGCCGCTATGGGGCTGGGCACCACGGGGCGTGACTGGCACCAAGTATGCCGCATTGCCGGGCGACATACATTAAAAGATCCCAAACGTGTGCGCGCCTTTTTTGAGAAAAATTTTATACCTTACCGTGTAAGTGATAACGGCGATCCTGAAGGACTTTTTACAGGGTATTATGAAAGCTCTTTGAATGGTTCGTTAAAAAAAACATGGCGCTATAAGTACCCTCTTTATCGAAAACCGCCTGAACTTATTATGTCAGTTGGGGACAACCAAAAAAAATGGGGTGTTCTGAAATGGGGGCGTATTGTGCCGTACCATGATAGGGCATCTATTGATAAAGGGGCCATTCAAAATCGGGGGCTTGAACTGGTGTGGGTAGATGACTTTGTCGAGGCTTTTTTCCTACATGTGCAAGGCTCGGGCCGGATTAAGTTGCCCGATGGTAAAGTCATGCGGGTTAGTTATGCGGCATCTAATGGTCATCCTTTTCGTTCTATTGGAAAGTATCTGATGGAAAACAATATTATGGATGTAAAAAATATTTCCATGCAATCGATCCGGGCCTGGATGAAACGAGACCCGAAAAAAGCCTTGTGGTTGATGCACCAAAACCCGTCTTATGTTTTTTTCCGGGAAATTAAAGGGGCTATTGGCCCCATTGGGTGCATGGGCGTGCCTGTTGTGCCGGGGCGCAGCATGGCCATTGATAAACGTTGGCTGCCTATGGGGGCGCCTATTTGGTTTGATGGGTTCCATCCCCATAATCACATTAATGAACGTCGTTTAATGGTTGCCCAAGATACGGGAGGTGCGATTCGCGGTGTGGTGCGTGGCGATTTTTTCTGGGGCTTTGGAAAGTCAGCAATGGAGCGTGCAGGCAAAATGCGCTCGAAAGGCCAATACTACGTTCTTATTCCAAAAGGGGCCTGGATAGAGCGGCGTTATTTCAAATGACACCAGAAGACAAAAAACTGTGGGACGCTTTTTTGGGATCGGTTAGTCCTTTAAAAAAAGAAAAGAAAGTAACGAAAAACAAAAGTTCCAAGGACAAAAATCCCATTCTTAAGGCAAAAGAAAATGACGATGTGTTTCGTGAGTCTATGCAAGGGGACAGGGCAGATGGCTTTGGCAAGAGCGGCCCCGCCAAAATTCATTCAGGGCAAGATCGTGCGCTGTGTCGTAAAATAAAGAAAGGCACGCTTTCTATCGAAGGGCGCCTTGATTTGCATGGGTACACACAAAAAGAAGCCTTCGTAGCGCTACAAAGGTTTATCGATCGCCTTTCACAAAACCATAGGCGCCTTGGTATTATTATTACAGGAAAAGGCCAGTCACTTAACGCAGATAGCAAAGGATCATCTCGTGGGGTGTTGCGGCGCCAGCTTCCCTTATGGTTAGCTGACAACAGCCTGTTTCCATGTGTCATTTCGCTTAGCCAAGCGCTCCCAGAGCATGGGGGTACAGGCGCCTTTTATGTTGAGGTACGGTAATTTTTTTGCCACTAATACCTATCTCGCTTGCTTTTTCGTCCGCGATCTTTAGATTTTGGGGCCATCTTAAGGGCTCTCTTTACTTCTTTTGGGAAGTTTGAGCGTAGTTCTTCAAGCATTGTTTTTTCCCAGCCAGGACCTCGTTTTTTGTTCTTTTCCATCCATTTCTTTTTTGCGCGCTCGAACAAAACTTCACTTCTTGTAAGTTCTTCATCAGTTTCTCGAGCTGGCTTCCATCTTGCTTTTGCTGCATGGTGATCACGCTTATGACTTTCATAAGTGCTAGAATTGGGCCCAAGAAAGCTTTCTTTTGCTGCTGGAACTTCTTCTTCCTTGGCGAATCGCTGCTGTTTTCTTTGTCTATACGCTCGATAGGCAGCTTGAATACGTCGTGCCGCAGCGATGCGGCGCCTTTCATCTTGTTCCTCTTGAAAAGTATCCTCTTCATTATCAGAATCACGGCTACCTGCTTCAAGGGCAGCAATAACAGCTGCTAATTGTTGTGGGCTCATTTGACTAATCGATTCAGTGTCTAACTTTTGAACTTCTTCAAAGGTAAGGCCACCGTATTCTTTTTTTGCCGCAAATGACGCAAAGAAAAAATTAAATACCGTAAGTACTGTGATGGAATGAAAAAAAAGTCGAAACATTCAGATACCCTTTAAAAAAAAGGCCCCAGAAAGGGGCCTGTGAAAGTTTTAAGAAAATTAGTGGATATATTTTCCTTCATATTTTCCAGGTTTTTTTTGCTTTAGACGTTTAAGCTCTTCTTTGACTTCTTGTGGGAATTCGCCGCGAAGATCGTCAAGCATTGCCTTGTACCAGCCTGTGCCTCTTCTTTTATGGCTTGTTTTCCAGTCTTCTATAGCCTGTTCAAAGCGAGAAGGACCCATGGCGTCAAATTTTTCCATGGCCCGCCGTGCACTTGCACGTGCTTTTTCAACATCGCTATACTCTTTGTCTGCTATCGCTTGTGCCATTTCATAGTCTGCTCTTTCCTGCTTAAGTGTTGCAAGACGGCGTTCAAGTGTCACGATATCGCTGTGTGCACTGTCATCCGTGCCGGCGATTTGGCGCGCTTCACGCGCTTCTCTTTTTGCACGAGCTCTTCCAAACAGTGAGCTTAAGAAACCTGTATCTTCTGCTGCTTCTCTGTCTTTTTTGCGTCGCCACGCGCTTTGGATTGTTGTTGCTGCTCTGTGCTGTTGTTGCATGCGTGCTGCTTCTGCTCTTCTTTCTTGNNTATAGCCCCGCCAACCAGCTTGAATTTTTGTCGCAGCAGTTCGTGAGTACGGTGTACCGCTAAGACGGGCCCGATGAATGCCGGCAGGCGTTTTCGGAGGTGTAGGAGGTCGATAGCCAGCGACGCGCGCTCCTCTTAAGCGATCATATGTTATTTGGTGAACACCAGGGTAATTGCGTATAGCTATATTCCCGCCAGCAATCAGATTTAAACGAACTGCTTCATCTGAGCGCGCAATGTTGCTGATGAGCTCATTTGGGAACGGATTAACTTCCGCCCATAGCCTTCTTAGTTTTTGGGCAACGAATACGCGGGGAACCATAACAGCCACACCTTCTGGAGCGTTGGCGGTACCATTACTAAGAATAAGTGGACCATCATTGTCTTCAATTAATACACTAACGTCGGCGGCTTGCCCTACTGCGGGAAGCAGCAACAATATAAATGCATATCTTCTTAATATTGTTGAAAAAAATTGCCTAAAATTCATATTTTTCTTCTCCTGTTAAACCTGTTTATACTATAAAGATAATATAAAAGCCCAATAAGGGAAACAATTATTTAGAGGTAAACATGAAAAAATATGTATTTAGCGTGGTGCTTTTATTTTCTGTCAGTTGNNCACAACAGAAGAGTTTCGGGCAGAGGCAAAACGCAGTGCACCACTACACCCTTACGCATCTGCGTGTGTGGGTATTTGTGATGAAGGTTCTGTTGCAGGGTCGGGTATTCTTGTTCGTCGAAATGTTGTGGTCACAGCAAGTCATGTTTTGGGCGCAAAAAGTCATGGTATCATGTCAGATGATAAGGAAAAAAAAGAACCATTTTCTGCAGAAAAACCGTTTTCCTTGATGGATGGACATGCACATTGTGTTTGGTTAGGGGGTGTGGATGCGGCATCCAAAGGCCGCTTGGACGATTTCCATACTGTTCCTGTAGCCCAAATTTTCTTTAATGCTGAGGCAGATGTGGCGTTTCTTGTTTTATCTGAGGATGTGCCGGAACAGTTTGTACCGGCCCCTTTGATACCTAAAGATCGCTATGGACCCCTTGTTAGAAAGCCATTTCGATTCTTAAGAGGGACTGCAGTATCTGGCTCTTTTGAGGGGGGGCTTTCGGTAAGTTATGTCGGGTGTGGCGGAACGGTTGTGGTGCCCGAAGGTATAACTAAAGAAGTGGCAGAAAGAGCGCATAAGGGCGCTGTTGATGCACAAGATGCATTCACAATGGGCACACTTCAACTTTCACAGCGCTTTTCTTCGGGTGATGCACCGGGTGGGGTTGATACTTTGTGGGGTTGGATGTCTTTAGGAGATAAAACCAAGGCTTGGTCTTCTGTGTTGCCAGGTGATTCAGGGGCGCCTGTATTTATAGATATAGATGGCACGCCGCATATACTTGGCATTGTGTCAGCTAGTGCTGTAAGCGACAAACATCAATCCATAGTTGTGGGCACAAAAATATGTGCTTTTACGGGGCCTGTGGGCATGACAAGTGAGACGTGGTGGCAAGCCTTTAATCGTGTTCATGGAGCAAGAGCAACATAGAGGAGATGCTTAAAAACAATAATAAAAAAGGGAGATAACATGAAAAAAAATATTATACTAAGCATGCTGCTTGCATCGACATCGTGGGCAGGATGGCATTTAACCCCTGAACATGAAGAGCTGGCGAAACAGAAAGCAAAGCACCACCCTTTTGCAGGCGCATGTGCAAAGGTTTCTTCTGGTTATCAAGAAGGTTCGGGTATTTTATTACAAGAAGATGTGATTGCAACGGCTGCCCATGTTGTGGCGCCTGATGACGACTATTTAAGTAGTGTGTCTGGCCCATTCAAAGTGACCCGTCAACACTGTTCAGTGTGTTTGGGAGGAGAAGGGGATATTGCCTACTACTCTTCGAATTATGTTCTTTATGATCGTGCATCTGATTTGGCTTTTATTATTTTAAATCAGTCAGTTGATAAAGAGACTTCAGNNGATTGATGATCAGCAAAGACATGAAGCTAGCTTCGATCCTGTTAAAGGATTAAACGCTCCGCGTCTTTCTGGCGCCTTTAAAGGAGGGCTTTCTATTGAGTATATAGGATATGGCTATATTCTTTTGCCTGAGGCAAATATGAAAAAAAATCAGTTACTTACAATTCAACAGCACTACACACTTCAAGCAAGAGGCGCTTGTCGAGGTGGGCCTGTGCTTGGAGCGCTACAATTATCACAGTACTTTTCTGGAAGCGGATTTTATGGATGGATGAATTTAGATAAATCGTATGCGGCACCTTATTCATCGGCATTGCCGGGTGATTCTGGGGCAGGTGCACTTACAGTAGGAGATGACCCACGCGTATTCGCCGTTGTGTCTAAAATTCAAGCCCCTGAGGTCCCGTTTGACAACAAGCGAACTGTATTAACACAGTTTGCACCCCTTCAAAGCATGACGTCTGATGACAAAAGTACGTGGTGGGAAAGTTTTTTACGCCTTAAACAATGATCCCCCAAAAATGGGGGACCTTGAATAGAAGTTTTTTTAAGCGATATCATTAAATAGGAGGAGGGGCGCCAACAGGAATACGCCCTGACATTCTGTCTCTAAGCTGTTGAAAGGTAAGACCGCCAGCTGCTGCTCGTGCACGCCTTAACTCTTCCGCAGCGTCCACTTTATCATCTGCACGTGCGGCTGCCACTGTAGCCGGTCCAGTAGGTGCGACACCTCTAACTCTTGGCATAATTGTTTTTCTATAGTTCAGCTGACAAAGGCGCCCAACTACCAACATCATACCTTCAAGGTTTGTATCTTTGTATTCACGATTAGAACCCTTATCTTGCATTGTTGCCTTTAGATTTGCCTTGGCAAACTCAAAGAGTGGGGATCCTTCTTGCATCTTGCTAAAGAAGAATATCAATGCTGCACGAATGCGTTTGCCGTGCCTACCAGTTGATTGGGCTTTGTATAGCTTGATCAGGGACTCTGCGCGTCTTCCTTCTTCAACAAGTGTGCGCCCACCATATACTCCATAGGTAGCTTTTTTTAGATCAGTAATAAAAGTTGCAGGATTTTCTTGATATTTAGCAAAAAGAGCATACGCAAGCTGTTCAGTAAATTCTGCCTTTTTCCTGCCATCAAAACTTAAAACAACTGACTCTGGGGGCATAAAGTTATTGCCTTTTTGTCCTTTTACTCGGAGGAAATTTTGGTAGCTAGACTCTGTTTGAAGGCTAGCAAGGAATCTATCTGTGCGCAATTTAAGAGCTTCTGAATAAAATTTCACAGCAGAGGTGGCAAGATCTTCCGCAATAACTTCACCTGGTTTCAAATTAAGTGCTTGAACCAAACGAGTCCAGGTCGCCAAATCATTTTTTATTTTTGCTTCAACAGCATCAATGTCATATCTTTTAGATATGGCAGAACTGTAAGATCTTCCCAAAACATCTAGAACAAGTCCAACATATCCTTGTTTGGCACTTGTGTTGGCAAGTTCATTTTCTCTTGCACTTAATGTTGTTCCTGGGGTTGGGGTGCCTTTCGTGCCCAAAAGTAAGGCTTTGATCACAGGCAATGCAGGCACGTTTGGAAGAAAACCTGAATCAACGATTGGTGCTAGGTCTTTCACAAGTGCTGATACGGTTTGATCTCTATACGCTGTGAATGCAGCACGATCTTGTGGGTAACTGTTGTGATCTTTAAAAAACTGTCGACCGACAATCATGTTATATCCAAGTCTTGCGGGCACACCAATCTGTGCAAGGTGGGCTCTTACGAGTTGGTCAAATGCGTTAGAGTTCATACCTGCTGTTACAACTCCTGGCCTAAAGCCCATACCCGGATTGCCTACAGGTGCAGGTGCAGCAACATGCACTACACCACCTGGAGGTGGCAAAAGGCCGCGCCCTACATAATACATATAATTGTATTTGTCTTTTCCTTTTGTTGCTTTAAATGCTGCTACAAAGGTTTGAACTATGCCCGGGGCAAGCCCACCTAGGTCAGGAAAATTGTTTTTGTGCAAATTGGTAAGTTCTGCTGGTTTTAGTCCAAAATTTGCCGATAGACTGACACAGGTTATTAGTGTAACGATGCTAAAAATAAATAAATTCTTTTTCATGCTTGTGCCCCCCTAGAAAAGTCTTGAATATGAAACTGTAAAATTGTGCGTGCCTGTTGTGAGGCGTGTTTTAAAACGGAAATCAGGATCTGAATCCATGTTTTTAGATTTCCACTTAAACTGTTTTTCATAACTGTATCCGATGTGAACACGATCTTTGGGTGTGATATGACGAATTAGGCCAACACTTGGTGCGACACCGACAACAAATTTTTTGTCTTTACCGTTGGCTGTATCGACGCCATCAGCATCTGAAAATGAAACTTCNNGCATAAACAGCTGTCTTGTTGTCAAAATAGCGTCCCAATTTAATACCCGTCCCTAATGTTACGTTTCGCTCTATTTTTAAGCGCACATTTTGATAGGTTGTGTTGCCTGAGCCAGGATCCGCAATATTGATGCCTTTAATTTTGTGGGTATAGTCTTTAGGGCCAACAAAAAGTTCGCCTGCAACGAAACAGTCTTGCCATACAGGGGCTTGATAGCCGCCAAAAATGCGAAAGGTAAGTGCCTTCTTTTTTTGTGGTAGTTTTATGTTTCCAAAGTCGTCAGCATCATTTTTTGTGTCTAATTCTAAATCAAAGTTAGCTAAAGATACGCTCATATCACCTCCCCCATAAAAACCCTCTGGGGCAGAAGCTATGGCTGTTGTTGAAAGCAGAATGGCGCCAAGTGCGCACGATAATTTAGACTTCATTAAACCTCTCCTGTTTAAACTAAGCCTAACTTTCTTTATATGGATATGTCAACAGGTACTATGAAAGGTGGGCGATAATTTTCTTTACGATAGAGGGTAAGTCTTTTCGATGTACGATCATATCGACCATGCCGTGATCTTTAAGGTATTCAGATGTCTGAAAATTTGCAGGCAGCTTTTCACGAATGGTTTCTNNATGGTGGCTTTGGGTTCGGCCAGTGTGATATCACCTAACATGGCAAATGAGGCGGATACCCCCCCTGTTGTTGGGTCGGTTAATAAAACAATATAAGGAAGCCGTGCTTCGCGCAGCATTTGTACTGCCACTGTTGTGCGGGGCATTTGCATGAGTGACAGCATGCCTTCTTGCATGCGCGCCCCGCCAGAAGCAGGCACAACAAGCAAGGGGAAGTTCAGCTTTACCGCTGTTTCTGCAGCCGTTACAAGCCCTTCACCCACTGCCATGCCCATTGACCCCCCCATAAAGCCAAAGTCAAACGCAGCAACAACCGCAGATTGTCCACGTATTTTCCCATGTGCCACAATAATGGCATCGTCGCGCTCTGTTTTTTGTCGATAGGCTTTAAGGCGGTCTGTGTATTTTTTTGAATCTTTGAATTTCAGAGGATCTTNNGATCTTGCTTGACGGTCGGTAGAGTGATTTCTGTATAGGGGCCTTCAAATAGGTAATCAAGACGCTTTTTTGCAGAAATGCGAAGGTGGTGATCGCAGTGAGGACACACATTTAAGTTGTCTTCCAAGTCGCGATGAAACAACATCTGTTCACAAGAAGGGCACTTGTCCCATAAATTATCTGGCGTGTCTGTTTTTTTAGGCGCAATTCTGCCTAGTTTGGGGCGAACGTAATCGGTAATCCAGTTCATCGAATTCTCTATTTTTCAAAAACCAAAGGCACCTGAAACAACACAGTTATTTTTTAAGGCCTATCAAACTTTTACCCTAATTTAAAAAATACGGCAACTTTTAGGCGTTAAATGCGCCTTAAGGCTTGTTGCCAGTCATGATTGAATGCTTTCAAAAATTCTTGCACTGAAAGGTTGTTCATTGTGACAATACCAAACTGACGATACTGATCCATTGCATTTGGGTTGATGTGTGCCGAATTTAGTAATAATTGACTTTCATCAATCAAAATATATGTTCCCTCGACAAAATGCGCATTCTTTTGGTTAATAGGGAAATAGTGCAAATCAACCCCATTTTTGCGAAGAAGGGCACAATTCTTTTCGTGCGATGTTTTTTTGCGTTGAGGCTTAAAGGCCATTGTAAGGATTTTTATTTTTACATTTTCTTTAGAAAGCTGTGCAAGGGTGGCAACAAAACCGTCATCGGTTAAGTGGGGTGTCATAATCATTACAGAAGATTGGGCTTGCTTAAGTTTGAAAGACCATTGAGAGCGCACATTGTCTGGGCCCCAAATAACAGGACCACCCTTTGGAATAACCCGTTTACTGGCCCAATCCATTTTAAAAATGCGTAAAACTTCTCCGATAACGGCTTTGTCATGAATGATATATCCGAAACCACGACATCCTTGTGGAAAGGTGCCTTGTGGATTTGGGGTTAATTTTTCTTTTGAAAACGGAATGCCTGAAAAAAGCAGCAAATTATCATCAATCAAAAGATAGCAGGCATTCATATCAGAAAAGCCATCTGAAAACTCACTGCCCCGTTGACGGACGCTGATACGGGGGGCTTTGGTGCGAAGAAGGGGCGCATTACTTTTATGTTTACCAACAATGATTTGAATAGTTGTCCCTTTAGATACTTGCTGTTCTAGTGCAGAAATGATGTCAGGATCGTTTAACAGAGGGGAGGCTAGGTAAATATACTTTTTACTGCGCCGAATGGCTTTTATAAGTGTGCTTTTGGTGAGCACTTTTCCTTGTTGAGGAAAGATGAGTAAGTTCGTTAGCTTTACTTTTGGGGAAGGGGTAGAAATAGCAAGAATAGGGATGAATAGCCCTAAAACAAGGCCCCAAAGGTATGATTTCTTCATGTGTATGTGTCCTTAAGTATATAAACTGTCAACAATTAGACACAACATACTTGAATTTTTGGTGAACATCAATTATGTTTGTGGCTCGATTTGTGCAGGTATAGGCACGCTCTCTGCTAAAAAGTGTGTAGAGCTGGGCAGCCAAAGGCCGCAAAAAACTAAAGGAGAACAAAATGCCCAAAATGAAAACAAACAGCAGCGCTAAGAAGCGCTTTCGTCTTACCGCTTCAGGTAAGGTGCGTTCAACCACTGCCGGAAAAAACCACTTTCGTCGTAACCGGTCTCAACGGATGATTCGCGATTCACGAGGTACCATGATCTTAAAAGATTGTGATGCAAATCTTGTGAAGCGTCTTTTGCCCAACGGTTAATTTGAGAAAAGGAGATTTTAGATGGCACGCGTAAAAGGTGGGGCAACAGCCCACGCAAGACATAAAAAAGTTATTAAGCAAGCAAAAGGATTTAGAGGTCGCTCTAAAAACTGCTTCCGTTCTGCCGTTCAGCGGTTAGAAAAAAGTTTACAATATGCGTATAGAGACCGCCGCGCACGCAAACGTCAGTTCCGTGCATTATGGATTCAACGTATCAATGCGGCTGTACGTCTTGAAGGAATGACATATTCCCAGTTTATGAATGGTTTAAATAAAGGCGGTATTCAGCTTGATAGAAAAGTTCTTTCTGATTTAGCTATTCACCAGAAGGAAGCCTTTAAAGGCATTGTTGAACAATCCAAGGCTGCCTTGCAATAAAAATAACATTCAGTTAAGAAAAAGGAGGCCTTGTGCCTCTTTTTTTATATAATACGATATTGGTTAATACAAAAATCCATTATTAGAGTATGGCATGTCCACATATGATTCATTGAAAGAAAAGGCTTTAAAGTCTTTTAAGTCCACAAAAACATTAGAGGCCCTAGAAGAAGCCCGACTTGCAATTTTAGGTAAAAAAGGCGAGGTGTCAGAGGCGATGCGTTCTTTAGGGAAAATGACACCCGAAGAACGAAGTCAGGCAGGGGCTCGTTTAAACGATATAAAAGAAGAAATTTTACGGGCTTTTTCGGCTCATAAAACGCAGCTAGAAGATGCTGCTTTGGATACACAGCTTAAGACCGAAAAGCTTGATATGTCTTTGTCTGCTGTACCAGAAGTAAAAGGGGCAGTTCATCCTTTAAGTTACACAATTGAAGAGGTTACTTCTTACTTTATTCAACAAGGGTTTTCTGTTGAAAGTGGGCCTGATATTGAAAATGACTTTAATAACTTTACAGCATTAAACATTCCGCCTAATCACCCAGCACGGCAAGAACATGATACCTTCTATACAGAGGGGCATTTATTGGACGCGCCGGCTGTTTTACGGACACATACATCCCCCGTTCAGATTCGGACCATGAAAACACAGAAGCCCCCGTTTCGCATGATCGTAACCGGGCGTACGTTTCGTTCTGACTATGATGCCACGCATACACCTATGTTCCACCAGATGGAGGGACTTGTGATTGATAAAGGCATTCATATGGGGCATCTGAAGCGATGCCTAAAAGATTTCTTGGCTGATTTTTTCGGGGTACCCGATTTGCCTCTTCGATTTCGGTCGAGCTTCTTTCCATTTACTGAACCATCAGCCGAGGTAGACATTGGCTGTAAAAAAACAAAAAATGCACTGTTAATTGGAGAGGGTTCAGATTGGTTGGAAATTTTAGGGGCTGGTATGGTGCACCCCAAAGTATTAAAAAATGTTGGCTTAGACCCAGATGAATATCAAGGGTTTGCTTTTGGATTGGGATTAGAGCGCATCGCAATGCTTAAGTACGGTATTCCCGATTTAAGGCAGTTTTATGAATGCGATAAGCGCTGGTTGCAAAATTATGGGTTTGATCCTGTGCGCTTGGTATCCCCATTGTTGAAAGGGAATGCCCTATGAAGTTTACGCTTTCTTGGTTGAAGGAACATTTAGACACAACACGTTCGCTGGATGATATTTTAGAAACGTTAACAAACATCGGGTTGGAAGTAGAATCTGTGATCAATCCTGCAGATCAGTTTCAAGGATTCCAAATTGCAGAAATTTTAGAAGCAGTGCCGCACCCAGATGCGGATCGTCTTCAGGTTTGTACGGTTAACTGTGGTGAAAAGTCTTTGCAAGTCGTGTGTGGCGCCCCTAATGCCCGGGCAGGTATTAAGGTTGTTCTTGGGTTGCCAGGGGCTTATGTTCCTGCTTTAGATGTGACGTTGAAAGAAACAAAGATTCGAGGTGTTGAA
>DINK01000007.1 GCA_002426825.1 Holosporaceae bacterium UBA5542 | reverse complement strand
AGTAAATGCTTTGCACTACAACAACCCGTGTATCCATACAAACACTAGGCACAGCCTCATCACGAAACGGCACTAAAACACTTTTTTGCGTTTCTGGGGTATAAACTTCTAAGATAGGGCCCGCGCCATAATCATGAACATACTTGACATGACCAACTTTCTCGCCGTGCTCATTGTGCACTTCCAAATTTACAAGGTCAGCATGGTAATAGGTATCGTCTTCTAAGTCAGGAAGTTGATCACGGTCGATAAAAAGCTTTTTACCTTTTAGAGCCTCTGCTTGGTTGCGATCCGTCACACCCACAGCAACAATCAAGACCGACCCCTTGTTCACTTGCAAAATTTTTTTTATGCAAAAGGGTTGCCCATCTTCAAAAAACAACTCTTTATATTGATCGATATCCTGAGGATCAGAAAGAAAGGTGCGCACCTTAAGGTGCCCTCTAATGCCGTGTGCCGACGAAATAGAAGCAATGCACAGTTTTTTTTCAGGCAGCATAAGCGCCCCCTTCATGCATTCTTCTATGAATCAGAACCTTCTTCAGAAGCATCGTCTGCATCAGCACTTTCTTGAGCACCTGCTGATTGTGCTTCTGCTGCAGAAACTTCAGAAACAGGTTCATCCTGCTGCGTCGCCTCTTCCGCTGCCTTTGCTTGTGCTTCAGCATCAATCTTTGCTTGGGCTGCCGCCTCTTCCGCTGCTTTTTGCTTTTCAAGTTGCGCTTCTAGACGTTCTTGAGCTTTTTTCTTTGGCTTGCTTTTGTTTGGGCGTTCTGTTCTTGGGTACAACTCTTGAATGCCCATGTCCGCCAAATACTTGTTAACACGGTCAGACGCAACCGCACCAACTGACAACCAGTACTTTACACGCTCTTCATTAATAACAAAGCGATTCGTATTTGAACTCTCAAGCAAAGGGTTATGTGTACCTAATCTCTCAATGAATCGACCATCTCTGGGATTCCGAGAGTCTGTCACGACCACACGGTAGACGGGACGCTTTTTGGAACCACCCCTTGCCATACGAATTTTCAAAGCCATATTTTTTTCCTTACTTTAACCAAAAAGGTTACCTAACCCTTTTCCTAACATTCCTTTTTTGTTGAGCTTGCCCATCTTCTTCATCATCTTGGACATGCCCTCATACTGCTTCAAAAGGCGATTCACATCTTGAACAGTCGTTCCAGAGCCCGCAGCAACTCTCTTCCGTCGAGAAGCATTCATCAATTTTGCATGTCGCCGCTCTTTCGGTGTCATCGAACGAATAATTGCCACTTGGCGCTTAATCATTTGGTCGTCAAACCCTGCCTCAGAAACCCTATTTTTAAGCTGTTGGGCGCCTGGCAGCATCTTCAACAAGGCTCCCATTCCTNNTTTCATCATCTGGGTTAATTGGGTCGCCATATCGTTAAGATCGAACGAGCCTTTTTCGATCCTCTTGTTTAGCCTGTCTGCAGCTTCTTTGTCAACTGTTTCTGCAGCTTTTTCTACAAGAGAAATAACATCCCCCTGATCTAAGATGCGTCCAGCCACCCTTTCTGGGTGAAAAACCTCTAATTGATCAAGCTTTTCTCCAACACCACAAAACTTGATTGGCTGGCCCGTTACTTCACGCATTGAAAGGGCCGCACCCCCGCGCGCATCCCCATCAAGGCGGGTCAAAATAACCCCCGTTAGGGCTAAGGCCTCTTGAAACGATTCCGCAATACGCACCGCATCTTGACCTGTCATCGAGTCCACAACAAGCAATGTTTCTGTCACTGGCACAGCACGAGAAATACTTTTTAACTCGTCCATCAACGCTTCATCAACATGCAAACGGCCTGCTGTATCTAGAAATACAGCATCATATCCACCAATTTTTGCCTCTTGATAAGCTTTTTCAGCAATTTGAATAGGTGAAAGATTGGTATCTATGGGAAGTGTGTCAACATCGATCGATCCACCTAAAACCTTTAATTGATCCATTGCTGCAGGACGATATATATCAAGAGACGCCATAAAAATCTTTTTTCGGTGCTTTTCTTTCAAAAACTTTGCAAGCTTTGCTGTTGTTGTTGTTTTTCCTGCCCCTTGAAGACCAACCATCATAAAAACAGCTGGCGGCTGTACAGAAAAATTTAAACCTGCCGTTTCTGATCCTAAGACGGTTTTCAGTTCATCATGAACAATCTTCATGACCAACTGGCCGGGCGTCACGCTGGAAATAACTTTTTCACCAACAGCTTTTTCTTTAACCCGCCCAATAAAAGACCTCACAACAGGCAACGCAACATCTGCCTCTAAAAACGCAACACGCACCTCACGCATCGCTTCATTAACATCATTCTCTGTTAATGCCCCTCTTCTCTGCAGGCCATTGAAAATGTGTGTCAATCTTTCAGATAAATTCTGAAACATTATGCCTCAACAATCTCTTCATTGTTTAAAAATTCTATCATACCGTCTTTTTCTGCTTTAAACCGAACAGGTCTTTTTCCTGATCCTTTATGGGCACCATTACAAAAGGGATACTTATCACTCAAAGAACACGAACATAGAAAGTATGTCTTTCCTTCTTGAACTTTTACTTTCACTTACCTTCTCCCTGGTTTAAAAAACATTTTCTTCAATGCTTATCCGTAAAAACTTCCTAAGTAACGCAAACACGTGTACCATCCAAGTAAATTAATCTTAGACTCGACCAGGACTAGCATAGTGCCCATTCAAAAGTCAAACATCGGCAATTATAATCTTATATCATCTTGTATTGCCCGCCCCAAACACCTTGTATTGATACTGCATGGTTACGGTGCCAACGGTCAAAACTTGCTTTTTATGGCACATTTTTGGAAACAATTTATCAATAACTGCCTTTTTATTATTCCAGATGCGCCTGAACCAATGCCTGAAGTTAATGGCTTCAAATGGTTTGAGGTGGGAGATCTAACACCTTCTTACCTTGATAAAGGCATTGAAAAAGTTGCCCCCGATATTCAGCTTTTTTTAACAAAGCTTCAAAGTGCTTATAACATTCCNNGCTATTTGTGGGTTTTCGCAAGGTGCTATGCTTGCCCTCGCCACAGGGCTTCTTTTTAAAAATACGTGCAAGGGTATTCTTGCCTATTCAGGGGGGCTCTACTTAGGGCAGCACGCACCCAAAAACACTCACGTTTCCGCATGCCTTATTCACGGAGAAAGAGATCTTGTCGTTTTTAAAGAAGCATCTGAAAAAGCCTACAAATATCTTACAGAACATGGATTCTCAGCCGAATTACACCTTCTTCCGCATCTTGAGCACCAAATTAATTTGGAAGGGCTACAACATGGCACACATTACCTAAAGAAGCTCTTCAAATAAAAAAAAGCCCCAACAGATGGGGCCTTTCCTTTAATTTTTTCAGTATATCGACTATTTTCTTGGGTCTTTTAATTTGAACTCATCAGGCTTACCATCCATGGTGTAAACTTGAACATTCACACGATTTGAAAGGTCCCTCAGATAGTCAAGCAAAGCTGTCTTTGAATACATCGATTTTAGCTGCGTCTTCACCGCTTCAAAACTTGGTGGTGTTGCTGCACGCGAACTGCCACGGCGTACAATCATAAAACGACCACCTTTCTTGATAATTTGGCGACTATGTACATTGTCTTTGAGAATCTTCAAAGCTTTACCTACATCTGGTCCCAGCACTTGGTCAACAGCAGGGGCTAAAAGGAACCCAAGGCGCCCTCCCTGAGCACGTGTATTTGCTTCAACAGAGTATGATTTTGCAACGTCAGCAAATGACTTCCCACTGTTCAACTCTTTCATGGCGGTATCTGCTTTATCCTTACTATCAAGTACGATAATGCTTACTTCAAATTCCTTTTGGCCTTTGAATTTAGATACAAGCTGTGTGTAAAGTGGTCGCAACTTGTCATCCGTAATATATTTCTCGATAGCACGCTTCAAAAACACCTGCATTTCAATTGCTTTTTTTGCTTCATCAAGCATTTTCTTAACTTCAGAATCACTTGATAGATTCGCTTTTTCTTTCTCTGACTCAATCACTTTTTCAACAAGCTTTTGATCTCTTAAAGGGGCAAAAATTTTATCAAAAGGTGCTGATTGAAGTTGCTGAGGGCCATTTTTCTGAAAATCTTTAAGCTCTTGAAGTTTAATAGAGCCACCATCAAACTTCGCAACAACAACATCTGCTTCCGCAAGGGAACCAAAGGCCAAAACAGACAAAAATGAAAACATGATACGCATAGAGTGCATAAAAAAACTCCTTTATTAATTAATTATGGGGATAATGCCTGAAAGGTAATCGAATCACAAGAAAATAAATTAAAACTTTCTACTTGATGTAAATGAAATAAAGCCTTGGAGAAACTCTTTTTCTTGGCATGCAGGAAGGGTTTCTAAACTAGCCAACGCTCGATTTATGTAAGGAATGGCATACCCCAAAATTATTCTTTCAATATTGTAACGTCGCATTAATTTTTGAATGTATTCAAGATGCTCTTCTTCATGCGTGGCGTTTTTAAAAATATTTTTTATTTCTTCTTTTTCAGCTTGGTTCACTCTTTCAAGTAACACAATCAATGGAAGCGTCATACATCGTTCTTGGAAATCCCGGCCAGCGTCTTTACCAATGGCATCCACTTGATTTAAATCGTAATCTAATAGGTCATCTAGAATTTGAAAAGCCACCCCAAAATTTCGGCCATATTCACGCACTTGCTCTATTTCTCTTTCCGAAACATTGGCAATCGTTGCACCAATATGACAACAGGCCTCAAAAAAGAAAGCTGTTTTCGACTCAACAATTTGAAAGTAGTGTTTTTCTTCTAATTCCAGGTTACCAATCGCTCCAAGCTGCATGATTTCTCCTTCTGCAACAGATGTTGTCATCCGAGAAAGCACCTCCATAATCTCTAGAGAACCGTCATCGGTAACAAATTCAAAGGCCCTACTCAGCAAAAAATCGCCAACCAAAATACAAGAAGAGTCCCCCCAGATAGCATTTGCAGAAGGGCGTCCGCGACGCTGTGTACTTCTATCAACAACATCGTCGTGCAACAATGTGGCTGTATGAATAAACTCAATGGCTGCAGCAAGCTTAATATGGCGCATACCTTTGTAAGAAAACAAACGCGCAATAATCAAAAGCAAAATAGGCCTTAACCTCTTGCCGCCAGCTTGAATAAGATATCCGGCCATCCCATTCACAAGAGGCACTTTTTCAGAAAGCTTGCTGAGAATAAGTCTGTTGACCTCCTCTAAATCTTTGGATAGATAATCTCTTGCTTGCAGTAAAGAGTCGGAAAAACTATTATACGTTCTTGTTTTAATCATTGAATGCAATCCCAGAACAAGGCTAATTTTATGGCGCTAAGCAAAGACTCACCTCCGTCGACCTCCACCGACTTATTTCTTAACGGAAAATTAAAGATTTATCAATCAAAAGAATGGTTTAAATCCGGCAGCGATGCCGTTTTTTTAAGTGCTTTTCCGCACATAAAAACCGGCAATGTGCTTGAAGTCGGCTGTGGAACCGGGGTTGTAAGCCTTTGTCTTGCCAGACAATTTCCAAGCATCAAAATCGAAGGTATCGACACCCAAAAAGAGCTTGTCATGCTGGCCCAAGAAAATGCAAAAAAAAACAATCTAGCATCTCAGTGCAGGTTTATTGTAGGCGATATCACATCTCCCCCTTATGAAAAACAAACCTTCGATCACGTCGTTACGAACCCCCCTTACTTCAACACTTCATCCCCATCACCCAACCCGAACATTGCCCTTGCAAAAAACCATAGTATTTGCCCAAAGAAATGGATTCAATTATGCGCAGATCTTGTAAAACCGCGTGGCTTCATTTACTGCATCTATCCAGTTGCGCAAATAGAATTAATTGTTCAGGCCCTTAATCACTTTGGAGGTTTTCACTTCTTTCCACTGTGGCCTAAAGAGAGCACCCCCTCTAAAAGAATTCTCATAAAGGCACAAAAAAACGTTACAAAACCGAGCGTTATTCACAAAGGAATGGTCGTTCACAATGAGGATGGAACCTACACAAAAGACGCAGAAGCTATCTTACGAGAAGGAAAAAGAATTATAATATGATGCCGCTATTTTTTCACAGAAGAAGTACACAACACTTCAGCACTGGAGCCCATGAAAGCAGTAAGAGTTTCTTTATTGTTATTGCGCTGAGCATGAAGCGGCGTAAGTGGGCTGCAAAGAGCAGCAACCAAAACATCATCNNCATCAATACTTTTTGCAGAAACAATTTTTAGTTTTTTCTTAGCCTCATCTGGCACATCTTCCAAATCTTTAACATTATCATGAGGAATTACCACTGTTTTAATATTGCCTCTTTGTGCCGCTAAAAGTTTTTCCTTTAACCCGCCAATAGGCAGAACCGCACCACTCAGTGTAATTTCCCCAGTCATTGCAACTTCGGAAGCAACAGGAATACCTGTCAAAACAGACACTAGAGAACAGGTGATCGCAATACCAGCAGAAGGCCCATCCTTAGGCGTTGCCCCTTCTGGCACATGTACATGGAGGTCTGTTTTCAAAAGCTGGTTAATGTCGATCCCAAATTCATCTGCCTTTGACTTAATCAAACTGAATGCAGCCTGAACAGATTCCTGCATAACCTCACCAAGTTTTCCAGTAATCGTAATCTTTCCACGCCCACGAGATTTCACAGCTTCGATCAAAAGCAAGTCTCCACCAACCTCTGTCCAGGCAAGACCCGTGGTAATTCCCAAACGCTGCTTTTCTATACCAGACATGCCAAATTGAAACTTCTGCACCCCAAGGTATTTTTCAAGATTCTGGGGCACAATAGAAATTTTCTTTTCCTTGCCCATAATGATTGAAGCTACCGCTTTCCGCGCAAGCTTTTGGATCACACGTTNNTTAATCCACGCACACCAGCTTCACGTGTATGGTAGCGAATAATATCGCGCAGCGCTTCTCGTTTGATGGAAAACTCACCCTGGGCAAGTCCATTTTCTGCTTTTTGTTTTTCAACTAAGTGACGCGAAGCAATTTCAATTTTTTCTTCTTCTGTGTACCCTTCAACACGAATAATTTCCATACGATCCAAAAGTGGCTTTGGCAAGTTAAGTGTATTGGCTGTCGCAATAAACATAACATTCGACAAATCGTAATCCACTTCTAAGTAGTGGTCAGAAAATGCATTATTTTGTTCAGGATCCAGCACCTCAAGCAATGCCGCCGAGGGATCTCCACGCCAATCCGATCCCATTTTATCAATTTCATCAAGCAAGAAAACCGGGTTCGTTGCCTTTGCTTTTTTCATGCTTTGAATAATTTTTCCCGGCATCGATCCAATATATGTCCGCCGGTGCCCTCTAATTTCAGATTCATCTTGCACCCCTCCTAATGCAGCACGCACAAATGGGCGCTTCATCACAGTGGCGATAGAGCGTGCGAGAGAAGTTTTTCCAACACCCGGTGCCCCAACGAAACACAAAACTTGGCCTTTAGGCTTGCCAAGTCTTTCCTGAACGGCCAAAAACTCGACTATTCTTTCTTTAATTTTTTCCAAGCCATAATGATCTGCATCTAGCTTGTCTTTTGCCTTAAGAATATCAATCTTTTTCCAAGGCGCTTTCTTCCAAGGCACCTCAATCATCCAATCAATGTAATTCCGAATAACCGTTGCCTCTGCAGACATTGGATTCATCATACGCAGCTTTTTAATTTCCGCCTCACATTTTTCATGAGACTCTTTCGGCATACTCGCATCTTTAACTTTTTTCTCTAAGAGGGAAATTTCATCTTTTCCATCTTCGTTATACAGCTCTTTTTGAATAGCTTTCAGCTGTTCTTGTAAATAGTATTCTCTATGATTCTTCGTCATTTGTGACTTAATACGGTCACGAATTTTTTCCTCTGTCTTAAGGGTATCTGTTTCACGTCGAATAAAGAACAGCAGAACTTCAAGTCTGTCCTTCACAGAAACAGCTTCTAAAAGATCCTGACGTTCGGAAATTGTCAAAGATAAGTGAACACTTACAGAATCAACGATTTTTTCATAATCTTCCATGCCCAGAAATGAACTCATGAACTCTGGTGTGATTTTTTTATTATACTTTGCATACTCTTCAAATTCTTTGATAAGAATTTTATCCAGAACATACAGCGTTTCTTCATCAACCATCTGAGGCTTGATTTCTGTTGACTCGCTTTTCAGAAAACCATCTTCAAAAACAACGCTCTGTACACGCGCACGATAGCGCCCTTCTACCAAAACTTTAACTGTTCCATCCGGCAAGTTCACAATTTGAGTGATCTCTCCAACAGTCCCCACTTTGTAAAGGTCTTTTCCTAAAGGATCGTCTACTGATGCATCTTTTTGTGCAAGTAACAACACACGCTTATCGATAGACATAGCATTTTCAAGTGCCATGATCGACTTAGATCGTCCCACAAAAAGTGTCGCCATCATGCCGGGGAAAACAACGATGTCTCTCAGGGGTAAAAGGGGTAACTGTTCCTTTTTGATGATCATTTTAAAACCTTTATATACGGTGTGTTACGCCTGCTTCGCACGAGGTTTTTTAGGATAAAGCAAAACAGCACTACCAGTATCAACCATATCTTTCGTTACAACAAGCTTTTGTTCGACTTCGTTTCCAGGAAGGTCAAACATAACGTCTAGCAACAGCTTTTCAAGAATTGATCGCAGGCCACGTGCACCAGTTTTTCTCTCCAATGCCTTTTTCGCAATTGCAGAAAGCGCCTCATCAGAAAATTGCAGATCAACTTTTTCCATCTTAAAAAGGGTCTGATATTGCTTTACAAGCGCATTCTTAGGCTCAACCAAAATCTTCACTAAGGAAGCTTCATCCAAATCATCCAAAGTTGTTAATACAGGCAACCGGCCAATAAATTCGGGAATAAGCCCATATTTTGACAGATCCTCTGGCTCTACGTGCTTCAAAAACTCTTTAGTACGTTCAGACGAATCTTTTTTCATTTTTGCCCCAAAACCAATCGAGGCCTTGTCTGTTCTTTTTTCAATAATCTTTTCTAATCCTGAAAAAGCACCCCCGC
>DINK01000008.1:27205-28150 GCA_002426825.1 Holosporaceae bacterium UBA5542 | reverse complement strand
GTGTTCGAAACTTTGTTGATTGGTTTAAAAAATATCACAAAGTAAACTAACGGTTGAGCGCTTCCACAGCTTTTTGAATATCTTCCGGGGTGTCGACCCCAAAGAGACGCGAAGACGTGAGATGAATACCAAACTTTAGGCCTGCTTCGACGCCGCGTAGCTGTTCAAGTGATTCTTGTTGTTCAAGAGGAGAGGGTGGAAGTGCCACAAACTTTTCAAGGCTTTGTCGCTTAAAGCCATATACGCCAATATGATGAAACAATTTATTGTGGCCCGAAAATACGGGGGTGCGCGTAAAGTAGAAAGCTTGGCCTAAATCTTTGTTGAGATTACCCACAACAACTTTAACAAGGTTGGGATCATTTTTCTCTTCTTCACTGAGAATGGGGCAGGCAAGTGTTGAGATATCAATATCACTTTGAAATTGAAGGGCTGTTTGTGTGCGACGAATATCTGCCGGGTCAATAGTGGGTAAGTCTCCTTGCAAATTAATGACGTATTTATATTTCTTTTGAGGGTCGTAAGAAGACAGTGCTGCTGCCACACGGTCTGTGCCGGAAGGCAGGTTCGGATCTGTTAAAATGGCTGTGCCGCCAAGTGATGTGATGATTGATTGAACTTCTGTTGCACAGCATGCCACGATAACGGGCCCAATGTTAGCTTCTATTGCGCGCTCCCACACATGAACAATCATGGGTTTTCCATTAATAAGTGCAAGTGGTTTTCTGTCGAATCTTTGCGCGGCAAGACGACTGGGAATCACGATGATCGTTTGATCATTCATTGTAAACCTTTCTAAAAGTCTGTATAGGGTGAGAGAAATGGTTTTCGCCCACATACAAAACATACCAAAAACTTTAAGGTATTGCATTATTATCGTTTTGTCTCTGCAAACAGCGGTTGGCAAACCATCTTATTTTATCTCAAAAAGGGGGATGGATGTTC
>DINK01000008.1:12661-27153 GCA_002426825.1 Holosporaceae bacterium UBA5542 | reverse complement strand
AGGGCAGCTGAACTTATCGACTGGAAAGCGCATTGAAATTGTAAATGTGTATTCGGCCCTTGGAGTTGATGGTAATCACGAGCACTATTTATTCGCACACTTAATGAAAGTGCCAAAAGATAATATTACGGTTGCGTACCCTTATGTCGCTCAGTCTGCAGAGGTTGATTTAAACAGCATGTCTGTGTCGTTCAACTTGAATCCGAAAGCAACATTTCATGATGGCACCCCCATTCGTGCCCAAGATATAAAGTTTACGTTTGAGCTATTGAGAGAGCAGGGTGCCCCGCGCTTTATGCAGCTTTTTGAAAATGTGAAAAAAGTTACGGTGGTAAGTCCGTTCCGAGCAGTGTTTTACTTTAAGANNGTATTTGGCACAGGTGCCCGTTTTGTCGGAAAAAAATCTAAGCGGAAAAAATTTTAAAAGAATGGCACAGCAAGGAAAGTTGTTGGGGAGTGGTCCTTATCGCATTCATTCTTTCGAGCGTAAAAAAATGATTTGTTTCGAACGTCTTAAAGATTGGTGGGCACGTGACATTCCAAGTCAAAAAGGATTTTATAATTTTGATTGTATACAGGTAAATCATTTTTCAGACACGCGTGTGGCATTTGAAGCCTTCAAAAAGGGGACAATTGATTGGTGGAAAGACGAGCGGATTTCAAACTGGTATAAAGGATACGACTTTGCTGCTGCCCACGACGGAAGGGTGATACGTAAAAAGTATAAAAAGCCTTTTTATCATGGCCTAACGGCCCTTTTCATAAACACGCGTCGTGCCCACTTAAAAAGTGCGCATGTGCGCCAAGCCCTTAATCTTTTGTTTAATTTTGAATGGCTTAATCGCTCTTTGTTTTTTAGTCAGTATGAGCGCAATAAAAGCATTCACATGAACTCTGGATTTGGGGCTTCTTATCCGCTTTCTTTAAGTGAACGAGCAGCATGTCGAGAAATAGGTATTTCGGCACAGTCGCTTGAAACAAAACCTCGTTTTTCTTTCAAGGGGACAGCAAAAGGGTTTAGTGCATGCCAGAAAAAGGAAATTATTGGGCTGTTCGAAAAAGGAGGGTGGATTTTTGAACATGGAAGGTTGCTACACAAAGATACAAAGCAGCCTATGAAGCTAGAGATTCTGGTGTATGCGCCCGGCCACAGAAGAATTTTTAGAAACTATGTTGATACCCTGAAATCTTATGGTATCGATGCCGAGCTTAAAGGATTTGATTTAACCGATTATATGACGTGTATGAGAAAGTTCGATTATGATCTGGTATTACACTTTCACCCACATGTTAGCATCCCTGGCAAAGAACAATCTATTTTTTGGTCTTCTCGCTGGGTGGATGTACCAGGCACATTGAATCTATCAGGCGTTTCGTCTGCTGATGTTGATGTGCTAACGCGCCAAATAAGAAACTGTCGAGACCCCAAAAAACTTAAGATTTACACATCTTTACTGGATCACGTAATCGGGGTAGGCTACTACATAATCCCTGGATGGGCGCCGCCGAAAAATCGTGTTGCTTATTGGCATAAGTTGAATATGAAAGACACACCAGCTAGCTTGTATGACACAGATACAGCTTGGTTAAGAGAGTTAGAGCAAAGAAACTGATTAAATGCCTTATATTATTCGTCGCCTTTTACTAATTTTCCCCACACTTTTTTTTATTCTTTTGGTGAATTTTTGCCTTGTACAAATCACACCTGGGGGACCAATTGACCAAATGCTTGCGCGGGCAAGTGGCATGGCTGACGGTGAAGGAGTTGGTGGTGACTTGTTCGAAGGACAAAGCGCTTCATCGAGTGACTATCAAGGAAGAAGGGGACTGCATCAAGAATTTATTCTCGAGCTTGAAAAGCAGTATGGTTTTGACCAGCCTCCTTTAACGCGCTTTTTCAAAATGGTGCGAGATTACTTAAGTTTAGACTTTGGTCAAAGCTATTTTAAGCAAGTGTCTGTTTGGTCCTTAATCAAAGAAAAATTTCCTGTTTCTCTTTCATTGGGGCTTTGGTCTACACTTTTAATCTATCTGTTATCGATTCCTTTGGGCATTTATAAGGCGACCCGAGATGGATCCCGGTTTGATACAATTTCAAGCATTACCATGGTTTTCCTTTATGCCATTCCTAGTTTTTTATTTGCTCTTTTGTTGATTATTTTATTTGCGGGGGGGTCGTATCTGGATTGGTTCCCGCTGCGCGGGCTTTTTTCGTCGAATTGGGATTCGTTTTCATTTGGGGAAAAGGTGCTTGATTACTTATGGCATTTAGCACTGCCTGTATCATCCATTGTAATTTGTGGATTTGCTAGCGTGACTTTGTTAACTAAAAACACTTTCATTGAGGAAATCCAAAAGCAATATGTGATTACGGCACGATCGAAAGGCTTGAGTCGCAAACAAATTCTTTATGGCCATATTTTTAGAAATGCAATATTACCTTTGGTGTCAAAGTTTCCAAGTGCTTTTATGACGATTTTTTTTAGCAGCAACTTACTGATAGAAATTATTTTTTCTTTGGACGGGCTAGGTTGGTTGGGATATGAGGCGGCATTAAACCGTGACTATCCTGTTATGTTTGGGACACTTTATATATTTACGCTAATGAGCTTAGTTTTACATGTGGCGGGTGATTTGCTATATCGCGTCGTAGATCCGCGTATCGATTTTGAGAGGATTGAAAAGTGAATCTGTTCGCACAAAGTGAAAAATATAAAAAGTTTTCCACTAAAAAGCGTAGTGTTGTGGCACTTTACTTTTTGGTGATTACTTTTGGCATTAGCCTTTTTGCAGAATTAATCGCAAATGATGTGCCAATCTATGTTCGATATGACCAAAAAAACTATTTTCCGATCTTTAAAAAGTATTTAGAAACAGAATTTGGGGGTTCTCTTGAAACGGAGACCAATTACAGAGATGCCTACGTTAAAGACTTAATCCATCGAAAAGGTTGGATGCTCTGGCCCGTAATTCGTTACAGTTATAACACAGTGAATTACGATCTAAGGCAGCCAGTTCCTAGTCCGCCTACACGCGAGAACTTTTTAGGCACAGACGAGCAGGGGCGTGATTTGTTGGCACGGCTTATCTATGCATATCGATTTTCTGTTTTGTTTGGTGTATGTGTGATGGTTTTGAGTGTCAGCTTTGGCTTTGTAATGGGGGCGATTCAGGGCTATTTTGGGGGTCTTATTGATCTGTCCCTTCAGCGCTTTACTGAAGTTTGGTCGGGGCTTCCTTTAATTTTTCTTCTTATTACGATTTCTGCATTGATTCGTCTTAGCTTTATGCCACTGGTTTTGATTATAGCTGCCTTTAAATGGATGCTGGTGGTGCCCATTGTTCGGGCGGAATTTCTTAAAGCGCGTCAGTTTGATTATGTGCGTGCTGCAAAGGTTATGGGTGTTTCGTCAATCAATATCATGTTTCGGCACATCTTTCCGAATATTCTTTCAGCGCCTCTTACGTTGATTCCCTTTTTGTTGATTGCCTCGATTACATTACTGGCAACTATTGATTTTTTGGGCTTTATCCCATCTATGGGCCCCCCGTCTTTGGGTGAGATTCTTAATCAGGGAAAAAACAATCTCTACGCACCATGGATTGGCATTTCAGGCTTTATTGCGCTGACCAGTCTTTTGACCTCGCTTATTTTTATTGGGGAGGGGATTCGTGATGCGTTTCGTCTTTATGCCCAAACAGATGGAGAGTTTCTGTGAAGATGTCACCACCTCTTCTTTCTGTTCGTAAATTGAGTGTTGCTTTTAGATCAAGCAAGCAAAAGAAAAAACCTGTTTCCAACGTTTCTTTTTCTATTAATCGTGGTGAATCTTTAGCCATTGTGGGCGAGAGTGGATCGGGAAAGTCTTTAACAGCACTTTCTATTGTTAGGCTTTTACCGTATCCCGATGCACATCACCCTACGGGTACTGTTACTTTTGATGGCATTGATATTGGCCATGCAAAAGGGGCCGACCTTAGAAAAATTCGCAATAAGAGAATTGGGTTTGTTTTTCAAGAGCCTTTGACGTCATTAAATCCGCTACATCCCATTGGAAAGCAAATTATGGAAGTGCTGATCCTGCACCAGGGCATGAAAGAAGATCAAGCAGAAAAACAAGCCCTACAACTTTTAGAGCATGTACGTCTTCGCGATCCTGAGAAAAGGTTTTGGGCCTATCCTTTTCAACTTTCTGGGGGCGAGCGTCAACGTGTTGTCATTGCTATTGCCATTGCGAATAAGCCAGATCTTTTGATTGCGGATGAACCCACAACAGCACTTGATGTAACGGTTCAGGCACAGATTCTTGATATTTTGAAAGATTTGCAGTCTCGATTTAACATGGCTTTGTTGATCATTAGTCATGATTTAACAGTTGTTGAGAAAGTGGCTAATCGTGTTCTCGTGATGCGCCATGGAGAGGTGATTGAAGAAGGTGAAACATTATCTGTCTTTAAGAACCCCAAAAGCGCTTATACCCAAACACTTATTAACGCCATTCCTAGGGGTTTTTTGCCAGCACTTAAAAAAACACCTCCTTTGCTTTCTGTAAGCAATCTTTCTGTTTTATTTAGAAGATCTAGTCTGAATTTCTTTAAAAAAGAAAAGAAATTTCAGGCTTTGAAAAATATCAATCTTTCGCTTCACGAATCGGAAACGCTTGGAGTTGTGGGAGAGAGTGGGTCTGGTAAATCGACTCTGGCTTTTTCAATTGTGAAGCTTGCCAAATATAGTGGCTCGGTTATATTTTTAGGGAAAAATATACAAGAAGTGTCGCGGAAAGAATTACGCAAATTGCGCCCAGACCTACAACTTGTTTTCCAAGACCCATACAGTTCACTAAATCCAAAACTAACAGTTAGAGAAATTATTTCTGAGGGACTTACAGAGCATCAAAAAAGTAAAACCCCAGTGGAAATTGAAGACATATTGCGTGTGGTTCTTAAGAATGTGCGTCTTGAGTCATCGTTATGTGGACGGTTGCCTCATGAACTTTCGGGGGGACAAAGACAGCGCGTGGCGATTGCGCGTGCGCTTGTATTAAAACCAAAGTTGATTGTGTTAGACGAGCCTACGTCAGCATTAGATCTGTCGATTCAAAGAGAGATACTGGATATTCTTAAATCTTTTCAAAAAGAGCATAAAATTTCATATTTATTTATCAGTCATGACTTGCGGGTTATAAAGTCGATCAGTCATCGTGTGATTGTTATGAAGAAGGGCCAGATTGTCGAGACGGGTACTGTTCGTGATATTTTTTTAAGGCCCAAGAAACCGTATACAAAAGAATTAATGAAAGCAGCTTTTATTAAGTAATTCGTTGCATCAAAATCATGTCTGATGCAGACTATTCAGAGGAGGGGTTCTCATATGTATTTTTTAATAAGTTTCTTAGTTTTGGGGTTATGTGTCTGTGGTTATGCGGGTACAAATAGTGAACAAATAATGAACAAAGAGCCAAGTCAACAGAAAATGGATGATTTGGAAGGATATGAAGATGATGGTTATGACGATGACAATGATGGTTATGACGACTTTGAGGAAGATGCCGCTGACCCTAAAATGCCCTCTGCGAATAATGCAGGGAGTATAGCCCCCCCTAGTAGGTCAACATTGCGACAAGAGTTGCCAGAGGACATGGGGTATGAAGCTCCTGAGGCGCTAGAAGCACCCCGGTCTGGGTTTCGTATGGGGGGTGGCAATTCTGGTGAACCTGAGCGACTTGATAGTGGTCGTCCGCCAGAGGTTATGCCGCAAGCACCTCTTCCTAATCATGAAAACATGCAGGCACCTATTCAGCCCACTGATTATGATGCGCCTTACAAAGAGGGGGAGGTTTTAGCCCGCAGAGAGCACCCACCTGTTCAGCCAGAGCCTGAATTTGGCCAGACAGACTGGAACCAAATTGACTTACATAGCTTAACGCGCAAAAGAGTTGACCGCTTTTAAGGGGCTTTCTTAGAAGCTGATACGTTAAAATGAAAGACAATTTCTTTGTTACATCTACGGCCTTAAACGTGCCCCATGGCTTTTTGACACGCCAGGGAGGTATGAGTCAGGGCATTTATGATAGCTTAAATTGTGGCTATCGTCATGATCGTCAGGGTGCAGGATTTGATNNCGCCGCCGAGCCGTAAAGTTTGTTGGGGGTAGTTTTGAAAATTTATGCCTTGCAAAGCAAGTTCATGGCAATGATTGCTTGGTTGTGGTGGAGCCAGAGCAGGGCGCACGTGAAGGAGATGCTCTTGTTACAAATAAACCCAACCTTGTTTTAGGTGTGCAAACGGCAGACTGTGCGCCTGTTTTATTTTATGAAAAAAAGGCGAGAATTGTCGGGGTAGCGCATGCGGGTTGGAAAGGGGCTTTAAAAGGTATTCTTCAAAACACAGCACATGCCATTGAATCTTTAGGAGGGGTAAAAGAGCAGATTGTCGCCGTGATTGGGCCGTGCATCGACCAGAAATCATATGAGATGGGTGCAGAGGTTTTTGATGCGTTTATCCAGAAAGACCCGCAGAGTAGGGTATTTTTTTCTGATGGAAAAACGCCTGAAAAATTTTTATTCGATCTTCCTGGGTATGTTGCCTTTTGCTTAAAACAAGCAGGCGTTTTAACAATAGAAGATGTGGGGCTTTCTACCTACGCTCATGAAAATATGTTCTTTAGTTGTCGTCGTGCATTTCATCAGGGGCATCCTGGTTTTGGCAATCAATTATCTCTTATTTTTATGAAGACTGAGTAGTTGTGTTTGTGGTAAATTCCCCCCTATGTATGATGTTAACGATCAAATTCAATTAAAACAAAAAGGAATTGCGCTGATTCTGTCTTCTCCGTCTGGGGCAGGAAAATCGTCTATGGCTCAGGCTTTGATTCGTGATCATCCGAATTTTTCTTTGTCGATTTCTGTGACAACTCGTATCCCGCGCCCTGGAGAAGTTGATGGTGTGCATTATCATTTCAGGTCAGAAGAAGCATTTCTAAAGCTTCAGGAAGAAGATGCATTTATTGAATCGGCCCGCGTCTTTGGACATTACTATGGAACCTTGCGTTCCCCTGTTGAAAAAGCCCTTAACGAAGGACGGGATATTATTTTTGATATTGATTGGCAAGGAACGCAGCAGCTTATTCAAACAATTAAACCTGACGTGGTTTCTGTTTTCTTGTTGCCGCCTTCTTTGAAAGATTTGGAAAGTCGTCTCTATAAGCGTGCTCAAGATCAGGAATATGTTATTTTAGAGCGTATGAATAAGGCCATTGCAGAAATTAGTCACTGGCCTGAATATGACTATGTTTTGATCAATGACAACTTTGAAGAAACAGTTCGGTCTGTTTTTGGAATCGTAGAAAGCGAAAAGAAACGACGTCGGCGCCAAATTGGTTTAGATAAATTTATTAAAACATTAGTTGAAACCCCATGAAATTATCACAGTATTTTTTACCAACTCTAAAAGAAACCCCGGCTGAAGCCCATGTTATGTCACATAAGCTGATGTTGCGTGCCGGTATGATTTGTCAGCATTCATCGGGTATTTATTCTTGGCTGCCTTACGGCTTGGCCGTTATGAACCGGGTTGCTCAAATTATTCGTGAAGAACAAAACAAAATTGGGTGTAATGAAATCACGATGCCAATTTTACAAGATGCTGATTTGTGGCGTGAGAGCGGACGTTTTGATAATTACGGTAAAGAAATGTTGCGGGTTAAGGATCGGCACGACCGTGATTTATTGTTTGGCCCAACGGCAGAGGAGGTTGTGACTGATATTTTTCGCCGCTTTGCCAAAAGCTATAAAGATTTACCCGTTTGCCTTTATCAAATTCATTGGAAGTTTCGAGATGAAATTCGTCCACGTTTTGGTGTGATGCGCGGTCGTGAATTTTTTATGAAAGATGGATATTCCTTTGACTTGTCAAAAGAAAGCACAAGGGAAACCTATAAAAAAATTCTGAAGTCTTATTTAAAAACATTTAAAAGGTTGGGGCTTGTGGCTATTCCTGTGAAGGGGGACCCTGGGCCAATTGGAGGTGACCTTAGCCATGAATTTCAAGTAATTGCGGATACTGGTGAAAGCAAGCTTTTTTATGATAAAAAGTATGATGCACTTAAAGAAAATATCGATGAAACAGATATAGAAGAGTTGATGGGTGTTTATGCGGCGGCAGAAGAAATGCATGATGCCAATACGTGCCCAGTGGCCAGTGAAGACTTGAAAGAAGCGCGTGGCATTGAAGTAGGACACATATTTTATTTCGGTGATAAATATACGCGCTCTATGAATGCTGGCGTGATGGGGCCCGATGGCAAGATGTTTTATCCCGAGTGCGGGTCTTATGGTATTGGTGTTTCTCGCGTTGTAGCGGCGCTAATTGAGGTGAACCACGATGACCGCGGTATTATATGGCCGACACAAGTCTCTCCTTTTTTAGTGGGGCTTATGAACCTAAAGACAAAAGACAGTGCCACGGCGGAAACATGTGAAAGACTGTACTCGATTTTAAATCAAAAAGGCTTGTTACCCCTTTATGATGACCGTGATGAAGGGGCGGGGGCGAAGTTTGCGAATATGGATTTGATTGGGGTGCCTTGGCAAATAGCGGTGGGCCCTAAAAGCCTTTCAACAGGCCAAGTTGAGGTAAAAAACCGTCGTTCAGGTGAGTGTCATCTTCTGTCTGTTGAAGATGCTGTCAAATTTTTAGAAGACGCGTTAAAATCAGTTCTATGAAATATTATCAACGTCTTTTAATTAGGCNNCCTGGGCGTGGCAACACTTATTGTGGTGATGTCTGTGATGAATGGATTCCGCCATGAATTGGTCGAGAAAACCCTAGAGTTTAATTCACATATTACCGTTTACCCGACAACGGCCCCGTTCAGTGATGTTCCTGAAATTTTGGGTCGTTTTAAAGATATAAGTGGCGTAAAGGCTGTGATTCCTTTGCGGCAAGGGGAGGGAATGGTGTCTTTCAATGGGCACTCGCACGGTGTTCTTTTGCGTGCGATGCCATGGGAAAGCTTGGTGAGTCGTACATCTCTTGTAAATAAAAACTTGATGGGCTCTTTTCAATCTTTCGATGGGGCAGAGAATAAGATTGGTATTGGCCGCAATTTGGCAGAAAAGCTAAGAATACGCGTTGGGCAAACCATGACGTTGACAGTATCTGATGGGGTTTTAACAGCTTTTGGGCGTATGCCTCGTTTTGATTCTTTTGAGGTGGCCTTCATCTACGAATCGGGTGTTTTAGAGTATGACGCAGGCGTTGTCTTTTTGCCTTATAAGTGTGCAGATAGGTTTTTAGATCGNNCAAATAAGCGTTTCTTCGAGGTTGTTGAAATTGAGCGGAATGTTATGTTTCTGATCTTGAGTCTTATTATACTGATTGCGTCTTTTAATATTATCTCGGGTCTTGTTATTTTAGTGCGTGATAAAACCAGCAGCATTGCTATTCTAAAAAGCATGGGCGTTTCCACGAAAAGTATTTTGGGGATTTTTTCTATGGTAGGGACCTTGATTGGTGTGTTGGGGACAGTAACAGGTGTTGTGTTAGGGTTTACGGTTGCCTTTAATCTTGAGCCCATTCGCCAGGCGTTCCAACGGTTGACGGGAACGCGTCTTTTTGATCAAGAGTTCTATTTCCTGGCAGAGTTACCAGTCCGCATAGACAGTGTGCAAATCGTTTATATTATTGTGATGAGTTTGGTTTTTTCTTATTTGGCGTCACTCTACCCTGCGTGGCGTGCTGCAAAACTGTTGCCAGTTGAGGGTTTGCGCCATGAATAAATCAATTCTTGTTGCAAAAAATATTCATAAAAAGTTCATAAAACGTTGTTTTTATGTTCATGTTTTGCGGGGAATCGATCTTTTTTTAAATGAAAGGGAAAGTGTGGCTTTGCTTGGCGCATCGGGTTCGGGGAAGTCAACACTGCTTCATATATTGGGTATGTTGGATCGTCCTACATCGGGTGAACTTTTTCTAGAAGATCAGAATATGGCAGAAATGTCTGCTCACCTACAAACATTGAAGCGACGCAATTCGATTGGCTTTGTTTTTCAAAAACCCCATTTATTGCCTGAACTAAGTGTTATTGAGAATACAATGTTACCGTTGCTTATTCAGGGACAATCTCGTGCATCAAGCTTTGCGGAGGCAGAGCATATGCTGTGCCGTGTGGGGTTAGAGCATCGCCTGCATTTTGATGTTAACCGTCTGTCAGGGGGGGAACAACAACGGGTTTCTATTGCCCGAGCACTTGTTAAATCTCCTAAAATTCTTTTGGCGGATGAGCCGACTGGAAATTTAGACCACGACNNGAAATGATTTTCTCTTTATTTTTAAAACTTGTAAAAGAACAAAACACAGCACTTCTTATGGTGACGCACAATCATAGCCTTGCAAAAAAACTGGATCGACAGCTTGTTCTGGATAAAGGCCTGGTTCAGGAGATGTGTGCATGACGGGTTTCGTCCATTTGCGCGTTCATACGGCTTATTCTCTGCTTGAAGGAGCCATTAAAGTGAAAGATCTGGTTGGGTTGACACTAAAGAATAAAATGCCTGCAGTGGGGATTGCAGACACCAATAACATGTTTGGGGCGCTTGAATTTGCAACAACTTGTGCAAAACAAGGCATACAACCGATTATGGGCATGCAAGCTGGTTTGTTTTTGTCCCACTTTAAAGATAGTCACGGTCCTTTGCCTTCAGTTGTTTTGATTGCGCAGAATGAAATTGGGTATAAAAATCTTATGCATCTTATCAGCCACGCATATGAAGATTTGCCGAATCGTGGCATGCCGTATGTAACGCTGGAAGATCTTGAATCCTATAACGAGGGCGTGCTTTTACTATCGGGTGGGGCAAAAGGCCCACTGGGTGCTCTTTTCTTAAATGGGAAGAAAGCTGATGCATGCACGTTGCTGCAGAAGATAAAGAAGATATTTTCGGATCGTTTATATATTGAAATCCAAAGGCATGGGTTAGAGGAAGAAGAGAAGACAGAATCTTTTTTCCTTGCACAAGCAATGGAACAAGGCCTTCCCCTTGTGGCAACGAATGATTGCTTCTTTGCAACATCTAGTATGTATGAGGCTCATGACGCTTTGTTATGTGTTGCACAAGGTGCTTATGTCATTGAAGAGAATCGTCGTCGTGAAACATCTCACCACTACTTTAAATCTCAAGAAGAGATGATAGCGTTATTCCAAGATATCCCCGAGGCAATTCAAAATACAATTCAAATTACTAAGCGTTGTGCTTTTATGCCAGAACCATCAAACCCCTTGCTTCCGCCTTTTCATACAAATTCAGGGCGAACTGAGGAAGAAGAGTTGCGCCTTCAAGCAAAAGAAGGGCTTCAGGCCCGCTTGAAAAAGAAAAACCTTACACCTGATGCACAAAAAGAGGTTTATAAGACTTATGAAGAACGTCTTGCTTACGAACTTGATGTTATTATTGATATGGGTTTTTCGGGTTACTTTTTAATTGTTTCTGACTTTATTAAGTGGGCGAAAGATCACAATATTCCAGTGGGGCCGGGGCGTGGTTCGGGTGCAGGATCTTTAGTTGCATGGTCACTGCTTATAACGGACATTGACCCTATTCAATTTGGCTTGATTTTTGAGCGTTTTTTGAATCCAGAACGTGTATCAATGCCCGACTTTGATATCGACTTTTGCCAAGATCGACGAGATGAAGTGATCCGTTATGTTCAAGGGCGGTATGGTTCAGAAAAGGTGGCCCATATTATTACCTTTGGAACCCTGCAGGCACGTGCTGTTTTGCGTGATGTGGGGCGCGTATTGCAAATGCCCTACATGCAGGTAGACCGTATTTGTAAGCTTGTGCCGTTTAACCCAGCATCGCCTTGCACACTGCAAGAGGCTATTGACCAAGAGCCAATCCTTCAGAAAATGTATAAAGAAGATGAAACTGTCACAAAGTTGGTGGATATTGCGTTGCAGCTTGAAGGTCTTTATAGGCATGCTTCTTNNTTGGGGTTAAAAACCCTGACTATCCTTAAAAGAACGGTTGAGTTGGTAAAAGAGTATACAGGCGAAGTGGTTGATTTGAGCCAAATTCCTCTGGATGACAAAAATGCCTTTTCTCTTTTGTGTCTTCTTGAGACGGTGGGCATTTTTCAGCTGGAAGGCCAGGGTATGCGTGATGTGCTTCGGCGCCTGCAGCCGCAAGAATTTGAAGATATTATTGATATTAACGCCCTCTATCGGCCTGGTCCAATGGACAGTATTCCTCGTTATATTGCGTGTAAGCATGGTCAGCAAGAGGTGTCTTATTTGCATCCGGCGCTGGAACCCATTTTGAAAAAAACACACGGTGTGATGGTATATCAAGAACAAGTGATGGAAATTGCACGGGTTCTTGGAGGATATACGTTTGGAGGTGCGGACTTATTGCGTCGGGCCATGGGGAAGAAAATCAAATCAGAGATGGACGCGCAAAGAGAAGTATTCACGAAAGGAGCAATGGAGAAAGGGGTTTCGCAATCTGTAGCCTCTGAAATTTATGACCAAATGGCAAAATTTTCTGGATATGGCTTTAACAAGTCGCACTCGGCGCCTTATGCGTTAATTTCATACCAAACAGCTTACATGAAGGCGAACTATCCTCATGAATTCATGGCGGCGACAATGACCTATGATATGCACAATACTGATAAGTTAGAGATTTACCACCAAGAGCTAAGGCTAATGGGTATTGCGTTGTTGCCGCCTGATGTAAATGCGTCATTGGATATTTTTTCTGTTGAAATGGANNGACTCAGAAAAAAGCAGTGAGGTACAGTTTGTCAGCCATTAAAAATGTCGGAACTCAGGCTATGACGACATTGGTTGAAGAGCGACAACAAAATGGACCTTTTAAAACGCTTGAAGATTTTCTGAATCGCCTAAACACAAAAGTATTGAATAAGAGGCAATTAGAGCATCTGATCATGTCGGGAGCCCTGGATTCGTTGACTTCTAATCGAGCGGCTCTTTTTGATGCAATTGAAGATATGACGAAATATGTACACGCTATTGCTGCGGAAAGAGAGAGCTTGCAAAGGGGCTTGTTTGGAAACGAAGGAGAGGTGCGCGTCTTTGATCTTCCGAATGCAAAGGATTGGGGGGTTACTGAAAAGCTTCAGAAAGAGTTAGATGCATTTGGTTTTTACCTAACATCGCATCCTCTTGCTGTTTATGATGATGCATTCTACCAAAATTTTGGTCTTTTAAAAAGTTGTGACGTTCACCGAACGAAGAAGCAATTGGTTTCTTTAATTGGAATTCCTGCGTCATTCAAAATCAAAACTTCTAAGAAAGGACGGAAATTTGCTTTTTCTGGATTTTCAGATGCGTATGGCAATTTCGAGGCAGTTGTTTTTTCGGATATGTTAGACCATGTCAGAGACGTAATGAATAAAGGTGAGCCTGTTTGGGTTAAGGCAAACTTGAAAAGAAATGATCAGGGGGAGGGACGGCTTTCTGTTGAGGAGATAAGTCTTCTTGAGGAGAAGGTGAAAAACTTTGAACACACGATTTCTCTTCAGGTATCTGATATTGCGCAATTGGAAGTGGTGCATGCTTGGCTTAAGCAAAAACAACCCGGAGATGTGGCTATTCAGATTTTTCTTCAGCACGATGAGCAGATTATTGAGATCGCGCTTTCTGAAAAATATGCACTTAGCATAGAAGACCGCATTACAATCAAAAATCTGGCATCAAATATGGTTCTTGCAACCTAAAAAACTTATAAAAACAAGACATTTAAGCACCCTTTCTATCTATGCGATTATCGCATAATACTATTGTCTAATATGATCTGTTTGATTTGTTTGCAGCTGATATATTCAAGCCATAGATCAGTTGATCTAGCGAGTTACCGAAAGGTACCAATTCTAGGTGCAACACCTAGAACTAAGAGTTTTGGCTCTTAGTTACGTCTCTCAGACGTAAGCCTCCCTGTTAAACTGGGGCCGGACTTTGTTCGGCCCCTTTTATTTTAGAGATTAGGGGCCTTTTTAAACCCCCTTGTTTATTTCACCGCTTTTGCAAAATAATTTACTTCTAATGTATCGGATAACATCCACTTATCTTGAAGAGGGGCATACGATAGTCCTTGAAAAGAAACATCATAAAAACCAATTTTCTTCATATAATGATGAAGTTCAGATGGTTTGTGAAACTGTGACCATGTATGCGTCCCCTTTGGGGCCCAGCTTAAAATATATTCCGCACCGATAATGGCTTCTAGATAAGAGCGTATAGTTCTATTCAATGTTGAAATAATTAAAAGGCCTCCAGGCATAAGCTTTTTATAACATTCGAGAAGGAAGTGATGTGGGCAATGTACATGTTCAATAACCTCTAAAGCGATAACAACTTGATAAGTTTTGTTATTAGGCAGCGCTTCAATGGGGGTAGTGTGGTAAGGGATCTTAAGATTGAACGTGTGGGCGTGTGTGCGTGCAATTTCAATATTTTTTTCTGAAGGATA
>DINK01000008.1:0-12647 GCA_002426825.1 Holosporaceae bacterium UBA5542 | reverse complement strand
GTTGCCCCCATACGGAAAAGGGGCTCTGTTAATAAGCCACCACCACACCCGACATCAAGAATTTTAATATCTTTCAGAGGGATACTAGGAGAAATATCTTTTTTAAAATGGTTATTGATAGTTTTTTTGAGGTATCTAAGGCGTGTTAGGTTAAGTCGGTGTAGCATTTTAAAGGGACCGGATTCGTTCCACCATTGCCCGGACAGTTGATCGAATTTTTCTAGCTCATTTTCATTAANNAATTGCTTTCTTTTAATCTAGTATCTCTTCATTATATCGTGATCTATGCATGAAAGAAATGAAGAAATGAAAAATAGTTTAAATGATTTATGGAAAAGGGGCTGTGACTTTTTAGGTGTTCAGCATGCAATTTTAGGCGGTGCGATGACTTGGGTTTCTGAACCCAATCTTGTTTCTGCGATTTCGAATGCGGGTGGTTTTGGTGTGCTTGCATGCGGGGCAATGTCAAGCGATCTTCTTGTTCAGCAAATTAGAAAAACAAAAGAAATGACCCAAAAGCCTTTTGGGGTGAACCTTATTCTAATGCATCCTGATATTATGGAGTTGGCAAGTGCGTGCGTAAAAGAGAGCGTAACACATGTGTTTTTGGCCGGAGGTTTTCCTGAGGCAAAGCTTGTGGATTTTTTAAAACAAGAGAAAATTAATGTGATTGCGTTTGCGCCTTCATTAATTATGGCCAAAAAACTGATTCGCATGGGGGTAGATGCTCTTGTGATCGAAGGTATGGAAGCAGGGGGACATATTGGCCCAGTATCTACAACTGTGTTAGCACAAGAAATTTTACCTCATATAAAAGAAGTTCCTGTTTTTGTGGCGGGAGGCATAGACAGAGGGGAAGCGATTGCGTCATACCTTAAAATGGGGGCGGCTGGGTGTCAGTTAGGCACAAAATTTGTATGTGCCCATGAAAGTCAGGTGCCCGCTAACTTTAAACGTGCTTTTTTGCGGGCGAATGCACGTGATGCTGTTGTATCCACACAAATTGATGAACGCTTTCCTGTTATCCCTGTGCGAGGACTTTCAAATCAAGGGACGAAAGATTTTTTGCAATGCCAGCGACAAGTTATTGAAAAGGTCGACAAAGGCGAACTTACCCTAAAGGATGGCCAGCTAGAGATAGAACATTACTGGGCGGGTGCCTTAAGAAAGGCGGTTGTTGATGGTGATGTGGAGCACGGATCGCTAATGGCTGGGCAAAGTGTAGGCATGGTTTCAAAAGAAGAAAGTGTGGGAGATATTATTCAAACGCTTGTTAGTGAAGCTAAGGCCTCTCTTGAAGTATTTTCATAGGCGGGGGTTCTTAGGAAAATATCCAGTATATAGCAGAAAAAATTGCTCCAAAGGCAGTAACCCAAGATAGGATAGTTGGTAATGGCTTTGTGCTTTTCTTTTTGTTTGTATTTGCCGGTTGTCTCATTTTTGTTTCCTCCATTCAAAAAAGGGTCTAGAAACTTTTTCTAGACCCTTTTGAAAAGTGCTTCATATGCACAATTTACTCTGAGTCGCTTTCATCGAGTGAAGGCTCTTCTTCTTTTAGATCTTGAGCTTCGACAACTGAAGCAGAAGCTTCTTCGTATTCTTCAGCTGAAATTTCTTTTTTGTCAAAAGCAAGTTCCGGGTTTTTAAGAAAAGCTAATGCTTCTTCTTCCGAAGGTGCAATACTGATTTTAACAAAAGCAGTAACTTCAGGATGCAAGATAAGCTTAATTTCGTGGACGCCAACCATTTTCACTGGTTTTTCAATGCGGACCATTGTGTGATTAATTGTAATTTCTTTTTCTTGCAAACCCTTCACGATGTCGCGGGAAGAAACCGATCCATATAGATTTCCGGCCTCACTTGACTGACGAATCATGATAAGTTCTACGGCACCAATTTTTTTCGCAATACCTTCAGCCTTTGTTTGCAAATCTTTGCTTTGCTCTTGAAGCGTTGCTTTTTGTTTTTCAAAATAAGCAATGTTGTCTTTGGTTGCTCTTAGGGCTTTCTTCTGAGGTAAAAGATAGTTTCTGCCGAAGCCATCTTTGACATCGATGACGTCACCCATCTTCCCTAGTTTTTCAATGCGTTCTAATAGTACAATTTTCATTTTATCGATTCCCTTTACTTTGAGACATAGGGCATGAGGGCAATATAGCGTGCTCTCTTGATTGCTGCTGAAAGACGACGTTGTGCCTTCGCATTCACGTATGTAATGCGTCGTGGCATGATGCGTCCACGCTCTGTAATAAAGCGTGATAGTGTCTTCACATCCTTATAGTCGATTTCAATTCCGTCTGGCCCTGAAAAAGGACATGTTCTGCGGGGTGAAAATTTGCCTTGTGGTCTAGGCTTTCTTTTAAATTCTTTTTTCATTTTTAACACCTTTCCCTATTCGTCATCTCTTTTGGTTTGCATCATGATTGATGGCCCCTCTTCAAGCTTTTCAACACGAACAGAAAGGCTTTTAAGAACATCTTCATTTAGGTTCATATCATGGCGGAGAGCGGAAATTGTTTTTGCTGGCGCCTTAATCTTTAGAAGAACATAGTGCCCACGACGGTTGCGTCGAATGGGATAGGCGAGGGTGCGCAGGCCCCAATACTCGTGGTCCTTGACTTCGCCTTTTTGGTTCTTGATAAGATTTTTGTAGTTTTCAACAAGCGCATCTACCTGGCTGGGAGACAAGTCTTGTCTTGCAATAAATATGTTTTCGTAAAACGACATTTAAACTCCTTATGGTTAAAAGAATTACCGCTTAATTCCAATGATTTGCGGCAAGAAGTTAGTAACTTAATGGGAAACGTATAGGGTGTTTTTGTCAAAAACGCAAGCGTTAAAAACACTTTTCAAGTGCCTTCGGTTTTGATAAAAACTGATCTTATGACGAAAAATAAAAAAATAGTCGCGCTTTTTCCTGGTCAAGGATCTCAGTCTGTTGGCATGGGAAAAGACTTATTCCAGGCATTTCCTGTTGTGCGGAGCGTTTTCGAAGAGCTTGACGACACACTTTCACAAAAGCTTTCAAAAATTATTTTTGAAGGGCCTATTGAAGAGCTGTCTAAGACAGAAAACACACAACCAGCCTTGGTTGCTGTGTCTATAGCGGCTTTCCGTGTGTTAGAACACATGGGGGTAAAAAAGCATGACTTTTCTTTTATGGCTGGGCATTCATTAGGTGAGTACGCAGCTTTGTGTGCGAGTGGTGTGATTTCTTTTGCAGATACTGTTTTATTGTTGCGAGCAAGAGGAAGGGCTATGCAACGTGCTGTACCTTTGGGTGAGGGGGGTATGGTTGCGCTTATTGGTGCAGATATTAAAACGGCTGAGAAAATAGCCTCCGAGGCTTCTCAGGCAGGTGTTTGCGAGGTGGCTAATGATAATTGCCCAGGACAAATTGTTGTAAGTGGTCAGAAGTTGGCCATGGAAAAGGTGGTTGAGGTCAGTGGGAATTATGGAGTCAAGCGTGCATTGCCGTTGAATGTGAGTGCACCTTTCCATTCTTCCATGATGCGTCCCGCAGCCGATCATATGGAGTCTGTTCTTTCAGAAGTATCTTTTCATAAAGCGGATGTGCCTATTTTGCCTAATGTAAGTGTGCGTCCAGAAACAGATGGCAGTACATTGAGGAAACTTCTTGTTGCGCAAATCACAGGTCGTGTTCGGTGGTCGGAAACGGTACGTTTTTTGATTGATGAGCAAGTTGGTGAAATGCTAGAAGTGGGTGCTGGAAAAGTTCTGTGTGGGCTCGTTAAAAGAGTAAGTGATCAAGTGCCGTGTATGTCCCTTGGTACCCCAAATGAAATTGAAGGTTTTGTTAATGCATTAAGTAGGAAAGAATGATGTTTGACTTAAAAGATAGAAAAGTTCTTGTAACAGGGGCTTCGGGAGCTATTGGTGCTTCAATTGCCCGAGCTTGCCACAAGCAGGGGGCACATGTGGCTATTAGTGGGCGTCGGGAAGATGCCTTGCAAGAACTTGCAAATACAATGGGTAAAGATCGTGTGCATATTGTTTTGTGCGACTTGTTCGATGATGAGTCTGTTGCAAAATTGATTCCTGAAGCGACTGAAAAAATGGGTGGCCTTGATACGCTTGTAAACAACGCCGGTATTACCAAAGATGGTTTAATGATGGCCATGAAACCAAGTGCTTTTACGGATGTTATGCGTGTTAACTTGGAAATTCCTTTTCACCTCAGCCAAAAGGTTTTGCGCTCGATGTTAAAAGCCCGGTTTGGTCGTATCATTAACATTACATCAATTGTGGGTGTGACGGGTAATCCTGGGCAAACCAACTATGCCTCTTCAAAGGCCGGTCTTATTGGTATGTCGAAGTCACTGGCGAAAGAGGTGGCATCGCGAGGGATTACAGTGAATTGTATTGCCCCGGGTTTTATACGTTCACCGATGACTGAAGTGTTGTCAGACGACCAGAAAGACGCTATTAATCGATCCATTCCCATGGGGGAAATTGGTTCTCCGGAAGATATTGCTGCCGCAGTTATTTATCTTGCAAGTAGAGAAGGAGCATACGTGACAGGGCAGACCCTTCACGTAAACGGTGGCATGGCAATGGTTTAGTTTTTGACTACCCAAAAGAATATGTTTATGATAATGAACATTCATCTCAATAGTGTTTAAACACAGAATTAAATTAGATAATTAGAGGATAAAAAATGAGCAGTACTGCAGATAAAGTTAAAAAAGTTGTAATGGATAAATTTAAGCTTGATGAATCAAAGGTAACAGACAACGCAAGCTTCACAGACGATATTGGCGCAGACAGTATTGACCTTGCAGAGCTTATCATGCTTTTTGAAGATGAATTTGGCTGTGAAATTCCACAAGAAGACGCAGAAAAAATTCGAACAGTTAAAGACGCTGTTGACTATATCGATAAGAACGTAAAATAGTTCAGAAGACACCCCATAAAAATCGGAACATCATATGAAACGTGTCGTTGTTACAGGTATTGGAATGGTGAGCCCGTTGGGCTCAAGTGTTTCTAGTACCTGGGAGCGCCTTATTAATTCTGAGTCAGGCATTGGAAATACACAGCAGTGTGATGTATCTGATATTGCATGTAAGGTAAGTGGTGAAGTGGAAACCGTTCAAGGAATGCCCGATCCACGACCTGGTGCCTTGAACTTTGATGACTATATAGAGCCTCGCAACCAAAGTAAAATTGGCCGGTACGGTTTATTTAGCATAGCGGCGGCAGATGAAGCCCTGAAGGATGCGGGATGGCTTCCTGAAACAGATGAGCAAAAAGAAAGAACGGGCGTTCTAATTGGAAGCGGTATAGGGGGCCTTGAAGGCATCTACCAAAATTCGATTGCGCTTGCTGAGAAGGGGCCGCGTCGTGTGAATCCTTTCTTTATTCCATCTTGTCTAATTAACCTGACATCGGGCCAAGTATCCATTAAATATGGCTTAAAAGGCCCCAATCATTCTGTTGTAACAGCTTGTTCAACGGGGGCCCATGCTATTGGTGATTCAGCCCGTCTTATCCAGTATGGTGATGCAGACGTAATGGTTGCAGGTGGTGCGGAAGCGACGGTTTGTCGTCTTGGGATTGCAGGTTTTGCTGCACTGCGCGCCCTTTCGACATCTTATAACGATGATCCACAAAAAGCCTCACGTCCATGGGACACGGGGCGCGATGGTTTTGTGATGGGTGAGGGATCTGGTGTTCTTATTTTGGAAAGCTTGGAACATGCGAAAAAGCGTGGTGCAAAGATATACGCTGAAATCGTTGGTTATGGACTTTCTGGTGATGCTTACCATGTGACGGCCCCAGATGGAGATGGTGCCTACAGAGCCATGAAAATGGCCTTAAAGCGTGCGGAAATTTCTCCTGACCAGGTGGGCTATATCAATGCGCATGGTACATCTACACCAGCTGGTGATCTTATGGAAGTTCAAGCTGTACAGCGCCTATTTGGTAAAAATGGTAATTTTTCTATGTCTTCAACAAAATCTGCGATTGGCCATCTTCTTGGTGCGGCAGGTAGTGTAGAAGCGATTTTTTCCATCTTAGGCATGAGGCATGGTATTTTACCTCCAACGCTTAATCTAGAAGATCCAGATCCTGCCTGTGAGGGTGTAGACTTGATTCCTTTAAAAGCAAAAGAAAAAAAGGTAGAATATGTTNNTCTAATTCATTTGGTTTTGGGGGGACAAATGCATCCATTATCTTCAAGCGGTTTACAGAATAATCGCCTTTTATATAAAACGAGTTTCTTCGTTATTACCCTTGGATTATATAGCCTACTAGGTTTGTATGGCCATATGCATTCCAGAGGAAATTTTACGCATTCTGCAATACTTCAAGTTGCAAATGGTGAAAGTTTGCCCCAGATCAGTCAGAAACTGTATAAAATGGGGCTTATTCGTTCCCAGTTTTTATTTAATCTCTATATTCGCTATACCCAAAAAGATCGCTCCTTAAAAAGGGGTCGTTATGTCTTCGAGCCTTATGCGTCCGAGTCTTATATTGCTGAGTCTATTTTTCGTGGGTTTGGCATGTATTATCGCGTCTTTTTGCCTGAAGGCTATACAACACTACACATGTTAAACACCATCAAAAAATATAAGTTTTTTGAACAAGACAAGTTTGTATCGCCAAAGGAAGGTGAGCTTTACCCAGATACATATAAGGTTGAAGGTGGCACAACTTATTCAAGTTTTATTGATTTAATGAAATCACGGATGCGAACGGCTATTGAAAAAGCATGGAATAACCGCCAGTCGGGTTTGTACTTTAAAACGCCTGAAGAAATGTTGATTGCCGCGTCTTTAGTGGAAAAAGAAACGTTCTTAAAAACAGAGCGTTCTGTGATTGCTGGGATTATTGTAAATCGCCTAAGAAAGGGTATGCGACTTCAAGTCGACCCATCGGTTATTTATGGGATGACAAAAACAGGGCTGTTGGGGCGGCCATTAAATCGACAAGATTTAAAAAAAGTAACGCCTTATAATACGTATAGGAAAAAAGGATTACCCCCAACGCCCATTTGTAACCCTGGGGACAAGTCCTTAATGGCCGCAGCTAATCCCACAAGCACCAATCACTTATACTATGTAGCTACTGGAAAGGGTGGTCATCACTTTGCAGAAGAATATGATCAGCATTTAAAGAATATAAAATCTTTCAAAGCGGTACTGAGCAAAAAGCCTGTACGCACCTTTAGAACAGATTAGTCTGTTTATTGTGTAAGGATGTGGTTGGTTAAGGCATGGTGTGGTTGTCAAAAATAGTCGTGACGCTTAATATAGATAAAAATAAGAATAAGTATTATGGAAAGTGTGGCCCATTTTCCTCCGAATTTTCTCAAAGCACTTAAGAAGAATGATGTGAAATAATTTATTACCTCCCACAATTCTTCTTTCCAAAGTTCTTCTAAGAAATCTCTAATGGGCCAAATCGTGAGCTTTTTATCTTCAACTTGGATGACCCTCTTTGTTGTGATTTACGATTTAGGCAAAGGATGGCGAGTGCCCTCGCGACTTTTCAGCCCGTTCTTCCTCGAAACTGTCATCCGATTCTGATAGAGCTTATTCATTGTCGTAGAATCCATCATCGTCCTCAAAGCCATCTGAATAATCAAATTGAGATTGTTCGAATTGACCGGTATTGCCGCGCGATGAAAGCCGTGCACAATATGCTTGATCTGGTTTTTCAAAGCAGCTTGCATACTGTTGCAAGGTTTTTCCTGTTTCACGTGCTTGTTGCAGTGTTTGATCAATCCCGACTAGTAGCGCAGGTGGATTGGTTAATATTTGCGGATAACGCTTCGTAAATGCATCAAATTGATTGAGAAGTGCCGCAAGTCGTCGTATTGTGGTGTTGTACCAGTCTTTATTGTATTTTTGATTTCCCTGCTGAAAACNNAAGTTTTTTTTAGCCTGATCTGCCTCTTTGATGATTGCGCGAATTTCAGCCAATTCTAAGAGGATTTTAATTTGTTCCAAAGATTTCTTTAGGTCTGTGTCAGGATTTTTGCTAAGTGCATCCTGAATTGTTTGACGATCGGCTTGTATCACTTGCATGGTTGCTGTAATTTTGTTGGCATCTCCTCGTGCAGTAGTTACGCGACTTCGCCAAGAAGCAACAATTTTCCTGGCTTCATCAATTATAAAATTGTCGGCAGAACTTGTTTTTTGAGTGCCAAAAAAGGCCTGGCTAGTATTTTGAAACATTGTGACTGATAGAAAAACGGACAATAAAAGTAAGAAACGGTTCAAAATATCCTCCCATACATAATATTAAGCTATCATGAAAAATAAAAGCTAGGGAAGTATTTTATTATAAGGCGGCTTTCCTTTCGTAAAGTTCCATTTCTCGTTTTATAGTGTTCCGGACATTGTCTATCAACATTTCAATTTTAGTAGAGGGCGATGATTTCTCTCCAGCCACTTCTATTGACCGTGCTGAGAGGCCATTATCCATAAACTCACGTCCAATGACGGAAAGTTGATAGTAAACATATGGATTGCTTGAGATAAAAAGGAATTTTTTTCCATCTATATTGTTTCCAACTTCTCGAAGTAAGATGCTTATATTGTTGCCCGTGTGTGGACGCACCCATTTTTTTTCTTTTTCATCAAAGCGTTTAGGTGCAGTCAATACTTTGAATCTTTCTCTGATTTTTTGCGAAGGAATCATTTGATCAATAACCCAGTGTGCACCCTCTCCTTCAGTTTTGGGAGTTGGGCCTTTAGGTTGCCAGCCTGAGCGAAAAGGTAATGCAGATGACATGGGGTCTTCATGAGAGAATAGCTCTCGATCGCCGCTTGCAATGTAAAACTTTGTTTTGTTCGTTAAGGTAAGTTTTTTGTTGTCAATTAACTTGATTAGAAAACGAAGTCTGTCTCGCATGCTTTCCAAAGTGGCCCCTAAAACAATAACATAATCAAAAGTGTTTGAGGATGGATATACTGCATCAATCATGCCCAATTCTGCAAAAATAGGCTTAATTTGTTCTCTTTTTGTTTTTAATATGCCCTTTTCTTTGAGGGTAAATCTTTCTTCTGTACCTTTTCTTCCATACTTTTCTTCAAGGATTTTTTCAGCTTCGATAGGAGATAAATTAGGATTTTCACCTAATATTTTTAATAGTTCTTTGACGGGAGCTTTGAGTTGCCCATCGGAGGTAATTGTTGTGAATGTGGATGAGGTTGAAAGGGTTGCGTTAGCGAATAAAAAAGCTAAGAGAAGAACGAATATTATTTTCATTTTTGTATCTTGTTAATAATGTTCGTGCTGCTTTTTCCTTTAACTAAGTCAACCAACACAACTTTTCCTCCTTTTTTTTGAACGATACTTGCGCCAACGACTTGATCAATGGTGTAGTCTGCGCCTTTAATCAGAACATCGGGCTGAAGGCGTGTAATAATTTCTAAAGGTGTGTCTTCTTCAAAAATAACGACGGCATCAACAAACTGTAGGCAAGAAATAATGCTACCTCTTGTTTTTTCATCATTGATGGGGCGATCGGGCCCCTTTAAGCGCTTGACAGAGGCGTCACTGTTAATTGCGACAACAAGTTTGTCACACGCTGCCTTTGATTGACGTAGAATGCGCATGTGGCCTTGATGAAGTAAATCAAAGCACCCATTAGTAAATCCGACTTTTAGATTTTTTTGATGCCAGATTTTAATTTTTTCCATGACCATACTCGCTGTCATTAGCTTATCTTCGTCATCTAGGGCTTTGCTTGTACAAAGTTGANNGTGCGCTGAAACAGTAGCGGTATTTAATTTTCCCACAACAATTGCCCCGGCAAGGTTAGACAAATAGGCAGCGTCTTGAAGATTGGCACCTGTTGCTATTGTGGCGGCCACGGTCGCAACAACTGTATCGCCGGCACCGGACACATCAAATACTTCACGTGCTTGTGTTTTGTAGTGATGTGTTTCTTTAATATTTTTTACAAGTGTCATGCCATCTTCGCTGCGTGTGGCAAGTACATTCTCAATACCGCATTCATCAATAAGTTGATTGGCGGCTGCAATCACTTCTTTGTCTGTTTGTGTGGCCATTGTTGTGGCTTCACTTAATTCTTTTCGGTTGGGTGTAATAATTGTTGTACCCCGATAGATCGTATAGTCTGTGCCCTTTGGATCGGTCACAATGGGGATATTTCGGTTTTTTGCTTTTTCAATTAAAGGTTTTAGTAATTTTTCCGGGTGGAACACACCTTTTCCGTAGTCGGAAATAACTAGAACATCAGCCTTTTCTAATAATTTTTCAGCGTTTAAGAGCATTTCCTTGTAAAGTGCATCCGAAAAGAACGCGACTGTTTCATAGTCAACGCGAAGTAGCTGTTGCCCCTTTGTGGAAAAGCGGCGCTTTTCTATAGTTTGAATAGAGGGGTCCGTTGCAATTTTGTCGGTGGAAATTCCCTTTTCTTTTAATATATTAAGAACACGGTCACCGTTTGCATCTTGGCCGATAGCGCTGACTAAAGTAGGTTTGGCCCCTAGGGCAAGCAAGTTGTTAACGACGTTCCCAACGCCCCCTAATGTGCGGACTTCGTGCCCTACTTTTAAAATGGGAATGGGGGCTTCAGGAGATATGCGTGAAACATCGCCATACACAAACAAATCCAGCATAAGGTCACCAACGCATAAAATGGTTGCCTTCTTAAACGAATCGATGATTTTTGTAATTTCTGGCAGGTTTGTCATGGCTTTTCAGTTTTGATGCCAAGGTTTTTTTCAAGAGCATCGCATAAAAGTTGCCCAACAAAAATGTGCATTTCTTGAATGCGGGCCGTGGTATTGGATGGAATAATGATAAGTGGATCGCACAAACCAACAAGTTTACCGCCATCTTTTCCGGTAAGGCCAGCACAGACAAGGCCCTTCTTTTTGGCCATTTCGAACCCTTTGATAACATTGGGGCTTTGTCCTGATGTGGTGATGCCCAAGGCAATATCGCCTGGATTTCCCAGTGCTTCGATTTGTCTTGAAAACAAGTGGTCAAAGCCTAAGTCATTACCAATTGCTGTTAAGGCCGAGGTGTCTGTTGTAAGCGCAATGGCGGGAATGGGGACACGATTATCTCTGTAGCGGACCACCAATTCAGTGGCAAGGTGCTGGGCATCCCCTGCACTGCCACCATTGCCAAAAAATAAAATCTTTCCCCCTTTTTTAAGGCTTTTTGTGGCAACATCCAATAATTCCTTGAAAGGGGTGTGAATCATCGCACGTGTACGATCCAACACCTCTTGGTGTTCATTTAATTCGTTTTCCAGAAACTCTGTTGGGTTAAATGCAGTCATGTTTATTCCGTATTTACAAATTTTAATAATACTTCGCTGGGTTTTTGATTAAGTCCCACGGGATAAGTCATCTCAAAAGTGCTGGTTTGTCCAGAAAAAAGACGTCCTTCTTTTAAACGGAAAGTCCAACGGCTTAAGGTACAAGCCCCGTCGGTTCCTTTGTCTTGATTAAAAATTTGATCTGCCCAGGAAAGGCTTTTGCAAATGCCGCGGCCTCTTAAAGTGACTTGAATGGCGGGCGGTGGCAATAGCCGATCAGAGGTGTTAATTACTTGTCCTGATACGGTAATAGACTTGAGATTGCCTGTTTCAACAATTTTCCAATTGGGTTTATGGAATCTAAAGGCACTAATGTTGTATGTGCTTATGCCCAGTGCATTGTATAATTTTTCGGATGCAGGCAGAAAGCGAACAACTTCGTTTCTTCCAAAAAACATCACGGTGAATAGCAAACCTAAAACGATAGGCACAAGAAATATTTGCGTTGTGAAAAAAGAAACTTTTTCTCTGATTTCTCTTCCCTCTTCCTCAGGAGTGGCCACTTCAATGATAGGGGGTTTTTCTTGATCTGGTTCTGTCTCTACCTTACCCTCCTCCTCGGATACTGGAACTTCTTCTGTCGAAGGTGTGGCATCTCGTGCTGGAGAGGTGAAATCGGGTTGATAGAACCACTGATGCGCGCACTCCGAGCACATCAGAGTACGTCCATTGGGGCCTATTGCCTCTAAGTCCACATCAAAATCAGAACGACATTGTGGACAAACAATGTGAATTGTTTTTTCACTCATCATACTTTTATAAACGGTTGTCCTGGTATTTGCAATCTCAGATAGTAATAGAGGGGGTGCTTGTGTACTTCTATTTCTTTGAATATTGGCTTGGCAAACTAATCTAACGGGCAAACTCGAATCACATGTCCGTCCGGGTCTTTGACGAGAAAAGTGCGGCCGAATACTTCTGTGACTGGGGGGCTTAAAATATCAATGTTTTCCTTTTTTTCCCATTTTTCAAAGAGGTGGTCCACGCTTTTATTAGAAGGAAGCATAATGCCAATTTCAGAAAATCTAGGAGCATCGATCTTTATGGGATTCCCATTTCCTGTCCAAAGTGCAAATAAACAGTTTCCACCTGCACTAAATGCAACATATCGAGGGCTGGAAAAAATAGGGTCTGTATTAAAAATTTCTTTATAAAATTCTGTGGACCGGGAGATGTCGGAGACATAAATCAGCTGAAGATTTGCTTTGACCGCACTCATTTTTATTACCTCCTTATGCCAAAGAAGCTGGCGGAGGGAGAGGGATTCGAACCCTCGGTAGGCTGTTGCCTACTACGGTTTTCAAGACCGTCGCAATCG